>URWC01000001.1 GCA_900551555.1 uncultured Collinsella sp.
ATAGGCGCCCAGCAGCCGCAGACTATATTCGGAAAGCGCCATAGACCTACTCGTCCACCTTGAGGATCGCCATAAAGGCCTCCTGAGGGACCTCGACCGAGCCGATGGCCTTCATGCGTTTCTTGCCCTCTTTCTGCTTCTCGAGCAGCTTACGCTTACGCGAAATATCGCCGCCGTAGCACTTAGCAAGCACGTCCTTGCGACGCGCCTTGACGGTAGAACGGGCGATGATCTTGTTGCCGATAGCACCTTGGATGGGAACCTCGAACAGCTGACGCGGAATAATCTCCTTGAGCTTGTCGCACAGACCACGGGCCAGGCCATAGGCCTTGTCCTTATGGACGATAAACGATAGCGCGTCCACCTCGTCGCCCGAAAGCAAGATATCGAGCTTAACGAGCTCGGATGGACGGTACTCGTTGAACTCGTAGTCGAGCGAGGCATAGCCCTTGGTACGGCTCTTGAGCTGGTCAAAGAAGTCCAAGATGAGCTCGGCGAGCGGCATATCAAAGCGCATCTCGACCGACTTGCTCGTGAGATGAATCATGTCGGTAGTAATGCCGCGGTGCTCGATAGCGAGCTGCATGACGGCACCCGTATACTCGGGCGGGCAGATAATCTTGGCCTTGAGGTAGGGCTCCTCGATGCGCTCGATGCGCGTAGCCTCGGGCAGATCCTGCGGGCTGCGGACATCAATCATCTCGCCGTCAGTCTTGTAGACGTGATAGTCCACCGAGGGGCTCGTAGCAATGAGGTCAAGATTGAACTCGCGCTCCAGGCGCTCCTTGACGACCTCCATATGCAGCAGGCCCAAGAAGCCCACGCGGAAACCAAAGCCGAGCGCCACCGAGGTCTCGGGCTCCCACACCAACGACGGGTCGTTGACGTGCAGCTTATCGAGCGCGTCACGCAGGTTCTCGTAGTCCTTGTTATCGATCGGGAACAGGCCCGTATAAACCATGGGCTTGGCCTCGCGGTAGCCGGGAAGCGGCTCAGGGCAGGGATTCGACGCCCACGTGAGGGTATCGCCCACGCGAACGGCCTCGGGGTCCTTCAGGCCCGTGACCACGTATCCGACCTCGCCGACCGTGAGCGCGTCGACCGGGGTCTCGGCGGGACGCTTGACGCCCACGCCATCGACCAAAAAGTCGCCCTTTGCCTGCATCATGCGCAGGGTATCGCCCTTTTTGATGGAACCGTCAAAGACGCGGACCGTGGCGACGACGCCACGATACTCGTCGAAGTATGAATCCAGAATGAGTGCCTTGAGCGGCGCGTTCGCATCGCCCTTGGGCGGAGAGATCAAAAAGACAATGGACTCCAGCAGATCGTGGATGCCCTCGCCGGTCTTGCCCGAGACACACACGGCATCATCGGCAGGGATCGCCAGGTCATCCTCGATCTCGGTCTTAACCTCGTCGGGATGAGCCGAGGGCAGGTCGATCTTGTTGATGGCCGGCACAATGTCCAGATTGGCGTTCATGGCGAGCGTCGCGTTGGAGACGGTCTGCGCCTCGACGCCCTGCGTGGCGTCAACGACGAGCACCGCGCCCTCACAGGCCGCCAGCGAGCGCGAGACCTCATAGGTAAAGTCCACGTGGCCCGGCGTATCGATCAGATTGAACTGATACGTCTCGCCATCGTCGGCGTCATAGGACACGCGAACGGCATTGGACTTGATCGTGATGCCGCGCTCGCGCTCGATATCCATGGTGTCGAGCAGCTGCGACTCCATGTCGCGCTCGTCGACGGTATGGGTGAGCTCGAGAATGCGGTCACTGATCGTGGACTTGCCATGGTCGATGTGCGCAACGATTGAGAAGTTGCGGATGTGGGAAATGTCAATTGAAGTATTCATGCGGACTATCTTACCCGAGCGGTACAAAAAATGGAGCCTGTTCCATAAAACAGGCTCCATTTATGCGCGTAATCTGTGTGGTGTGAAATTTACAACTTAAGCGTTGATGCTGTTCACGAGCTTGGCAAGACCGGACTTGCGGTTGGAAGCCTGGTTCTTGTGGATAACATGCTTGGCGGCAGCCATGTCGAGACGCTTGGTGACGGTCTTGAGGGCAGCCTGGGCCTTCTCGGCGTCGCCCTCGGCGACGGCGGACTGGACGTGCTTGGTCAGCGTCTTGAGCTCGGACTTGACAGCCTTGTTACGCATGCGAGCTGCCTCATTGGTGCGGATACGCTTCTTCTGAGACTTGATGTTTGCCACTTCTGGAGTTCCTTTCGAGTTCCTTGCAAAAAATGTATGACACCTCTGAGACACGGTGAGGTCATGCAAGCGTCTACTATAGCACGCTCCCCCTCAAAGGGATAGAACGAATTTGTCAAATAGGCAGGTATCATCACGATTTTCTCAAGATGTTCGTAATCCAGAGCAAAAGCGCGGTCTCAGAATCGGCCGAACCCTTGAGCGCGAGCTCTACATCGACCGCCCCCTCGAGCGCCGCGACGAGCTCTGCCATCGAAAAGCGACGTGCCCAGGTCAAGTGATTCTTGACCTGCCAGGACTGGAGCTTGAGCGTTGCGGCCAGCTCACGACCCTGTCCGCGCGCATCGAGCGCCTTGGCGACGATAAGCTCGCGGATGCGGCCGCACAGCAACGTGTAAGTCCACACGTAGCTCTTGGCGGGCAATAGATTGAAAAGCTCGAGCGAGCGTCGCATGTCACGTGCCGAGACCGCATTGAGAAAGTCCCAGGGTTGAACCTCGGCCGTACGTACAATCCAGCGCTCAACGTCGGCAAGCTCAATCTGGGGCGCCTCGACCATCTGGGCAAGCTTAGCCAAGTCGTTATCGAGCATGCGAGTGTTCTCGCCCGAACGCGAGACGAGCTCCTCGGCGGCCGCCGTCGAGATCGACTTGCCGCGCTGCGTCGCCATCTGCTGCACGCGACGCGGTAGCTCCCAGCGCTTGGTGCCGGAGCAATCGATCACGGCCTTCTTATCGATCTTGGCGATCGCCTTATACAGGCGTGTGTTCTTGGCAAGCGAGTCGGCAATGACGAGGCAGACCGTTGTGGGGCTGGGACTCGCCAAATACTCGACAAGCGGCTCCGAGACCGCCTTGGCGAGCTTTGAACAGCCATCAAGGATTACCAAGCGAAACTCGCTGCCCATCGGAAAGGTGTTAAGCGATCCGATAATGGACTCGATATCGGGGTCCTTGGTCATGTCGCGCTCGTCGATGTTGAACTCGACCATGCCCGTCTTTTCCAGACGCGCTTTCATACGCGAGACGGCGTGATCGCGCTTGACTCCGTCGGTACCGACGATCAGATATGCCGGCAGCAGACCGATTTCGGACATTGCGCTCCCCTCCCGCAGGCCTTCGTATTCGTTCCGTGCCATTCTAGCCCAGGGGCCCACCACACGCCAACGACGTCGTCACGGTCGCTGGCGTCGCATCGCAAAGCCATTCGCAGTTGGCGTGACGGTAATGTCGCCGTGTTCGATGGTGCACGCGAACACGCCGCCCGCTTCCTTAACGGCATCGATGCAGGCATCGGACGGATGGCCGTATCGATTCCCCTCGCCCGCGCTCGCGAGGGAAAGCTCGGGCTTCAGGACGTCCAGCAACTCACCATCGGCTGAAACCTTAGAGCCGTGATGCCCAAGTTTAAGTACATCGATATCTCCCACCTCCTGCACGAATTCCCGTTCTTGATCGAGCTCGGCATCACCGGTGAGGAGCACACGCAGGCCCTTGCCTTCCTGAACATAAGAGAGCAGCAGGACAAGCGAGTCCTCATTTCCCTCGCCATCCACGGACTCGAATGGCCACATCACGCGGGCGCAAAATGAGCCGATGTCGACCGTATCCCCACGGCGCACCTGCCGATACTCCACGCCAGGTCGGTTCAATACCTCGGCAGGAGCATCCTCCAGCGCATCCGCCGCCACGGCAATCGTTCTGACCGAAAACTGTTCGAGCAAGGCAGGCAGACCACCCCAGTGGTCCTCATCCCAATGCGTAACAAAGACGGCATCGATATGGTGCACGTTATTGCGAACCAACGCCGCCACCACGCGCTCGTCGAGCCCGCAGTCGACGAGTGCCACTGCGCTGCCCTGGCGAATAAGAATCGCATCGGCCTGGCCCACATCGAGCACCGTCACCGAAGGCGGCGCGAATCGATCCCAGTAGACGTACGGAATCGCAGCCAAGAGCACCAGGCATGCAAGCCCCACCGCCATAGGACGTGCGCGGGGACGCGGCCACCAGACCAGCAGAACCGCCAGCACACACGGCACTAGGTAAATCCACATGCTATCGGGCGGCACGCTCACGGATGCACCCGGCACGGCGGCAAACAGCTGCTCGAAGAACAGCGCGCAACGGGCGGCAATCATGGGCACAACGAGCGCCCAAGTCCGCAACGGCGCCACGAGCGAAAAGGGAACCAGCACGATCGACACAGCAAGCAGCACGCTCACCACCGGACCGATGACCGCATTTGCCAGCGGAGCAATGAGCGAGAACGTACCGAAGGCGGGAATGGTAATGGGAAGAGTCGCCAGTTGCGAGCACAGCGTGACGGAAAGCATGCTGGCAACGCCCGATGACACACCCAGCTCACCCAAAGCGTAGGTCGCATAGGGGCAAAAGCACAGAATGGCTAAGACGCTGGCACATGAAAGTTGAAAGCCCATCTCGAACAGCACCGTCGGTCGCAGTAGCACAAAGATGGACATGGTTACGAAGAGCGCCGATGCGCCGTGCCGGCGACGCCCCGCGCCGTTTACAACAAGCGTAGCGAACACCATGCAGCACGCGCGCACGGCCGAGGGAGACGCGCCCGTAAAGGCAGCGTAGCCCACAAGCGCCATCGCCAATATCGCCCGCTGAACACCACGTGAGCAGCGAGTTTTTTGCAATACACCCTCGATTACAAATCCCACGATAGCCAAATGGCTGCCGGAGACGGCTATAAGATGCGCCGTTCCCGTCACCGAAAACCAGTCGCCCGCCGGCTGGGCGCGTAGCTCGGCCGAACGACCGCAGACGACACCGGCTATGAGCGCACGCGCCGGGTCGGTCGCAGGCGCGATGGACGCTAGCAGCCCATTTCGCAGCCGAAGCAGCGGCCCCGGAGAGCCCTCATCGACCGGCACAATCCGAACGGCTTGAACCTTGCGCACCTCGCCTCGGAGCACGCGCGATCGTCCATATGCATCGTTCTCAAAACGTGAAACGCGACCGATAACACGCACGTGCGCCCCGGCCTTGAGCTCGCGGTCACACGACAGGCGAACCGTTGCCAAGTTCTTACCGTCCGCGCGCGCCTCGCAGGTATAGGAATACACGTCGTCGTTTATGGATGAATCACCCTGCACGACAAACTCGAGGCTGCTTGCCGCTCGACCGTCGAGCGCCTTCGAGGCGCCTAGCGTGCCCGCAGCCCACCACGCCGAGACGACCGCTCCCGCCACGAGACCGACGGACGCGGCATACAGCCACCGCTTCCAAGGGGCAAGCCGCGCACAAGATTGAGCCAGCACAACGAATACCGCCGCCGCAACGGGAATGGCCCATAGCAGCCCGACCGCCGGCGCCTGCTCCCTCAGCAGCGCATCAGCGGCCACGTTGAGCACCAAGGCGCAGCTCATGCACATGCCGGCACACAGGGCCATCGTCCACGGCATCAGGGGCCGCGGAGGCATCACATGTTCGCGCTCGGTCGCACTCATACGCAGATGCAATCTTTGATTTTGGCAAGCTTCTTCTCGCCGATTCCCGACACACGCATCAGATCGTCAACCGAGGCAAAAGCACCGTTCTTTGTACGCTCATCGATAATCGACTGTGCCATGGAGGGACCGATGCCCGAGAGCGTCTGCAGCTCTGCCGCGCTTGCCGTATTGATGTTGACTAGGCCCGTTGCGCCACTCACGCCCAATGATGCGGAAGCCCCACCATCAACACCGGCTTCCGCAATGGACGCCTGCTGCTCCCCCACCGTTGGAACGTGAATCTTCTGCCCATCGACGACCTTGGATGCCCGATTGAGCCCCGTAACGTCTGCCTCGGGCGCCAGCCCGCCGGCGGCATCTATCGCCTGAGCCACCCGCGCGCCGTCCTTGACGCGATATACACCGGGCGACACAACGGCACCATCAACATCGACATAAACCTCTGCCGCGGCAGACGCCTTAGACGAAGAGCCTTCGGATGTCTTTCCGCTCGAGGCATCGCCGGATCCCGGCTCCACTAACGAGCCCGAACCATCAGTGCGCTCAAACGACACGCCGCCAGTACCGCCGCCAAGGTTCGCCATCGCCAAGCCGCTCGCCATCGCAATGACGACCAGTATCGCCATCACCACTGCCTTGTGACCGAGCAGCTTGTCCGCCCAGCGGTCCATCTTTTTGACCCGTTCGTGTTGTTCGCGCTGCGCCATAGCAAAACCTCCCAACACCATCGTGTCAGGAAAAAAGCCCTGCAACAGCCACGCTCCAAAACCGGTTTTAGCGGTCAAACCAAATACCGACCAAAACCTTGCACAAATCTGTCCATTTATTCAGGCACACGTCAGCAAATGAACACTTAGCCGCAAAAAGCCCAGATAGCAAAAGACCGACGATGCAGGCGCATCGTCGGTCTATGCACAAATTTACTCGTGATCTTGGTAAATCTCACGCGGAGCAAGCTCCGAATGTTTGCGTTTTAAGGTCTTGGGGGCCTTATACGTGTTGCTTTCGAAGTCGATGTACTCAGTCTGCTTGAGTAGGCGCTCGATCATCTCCTCGTGATCGAACAACTCCCAGGCCTCATGCACGGCATCGAGTTTAGCGTGCGTCTCGGGACGACGCGGCATAAACAGCGTGCAGCAGTCGGGAGCGGCCTCAGTCGAGATATCGAACGTACCAATCTCCTCGGCGCGCGCGATGATCTCCTGCTTGTCCGAACCGATGAGAGGACGGAACACGGGAATCTTCACGGCCTCGTTAACGGCCATGATATTCTCAAGCGTTTGGGAGGCAACCTGTCCAAGCGATTCGCCCGTCACGATGGCCTTGGCGCCCTCGATGTGTGCAATGCGCTCGGCAACCGAATACATAATGCGGCGATACATGATCACGCGCAGGTTGCTGGGACAGGTGACCGAAATCTCACGCTGGCAGTCGCCAAACGGCACCACGTACAGGCGGCCGATCTGGACACCCGGCTCAAGCGCACGGATGATGTCCTGTACCAAATACTCGCTCGTATCGGGCGTCTGCGGACGACCGGAGAAATGTACCGGCACGCACACCGCGCCGCGACGCGCGAGCATCCAGGTTGCCACCGGAGAATCAATACCCGACGACAGCAGCGTCACGACCTTGCCGGCAGAACCCACCGGCAGACCGCCCACGCCGCGCTCGGAGCGCGCGTACACATAAACGCTACCCTGGACCACCAGTACGTGCACCATCGCATCGGGGTCGTGCATTTGAACCTTTTTATCGGGGAAGGCCTCGCACAGCACCTCGCCCACCTGACGATTGATGTCAATCGAGGTGAGCTCATAATCGGTATTGGAGCGCTTGGCGTGCACCTTAAACGAATCGAAGGAACCAAACTCGCGCAGCGCCTTCACGGCGGCGGCACAGTACTCCTGAGGGTCGCGATTGGTGTGATACGCCAAAGACACACGAGCAACGCCGGGAACGGTGCGAATGACACGCGCCGCCTCGTCGGCCTGATGCTCGTTAAAGGTCACGAGGATATAACCGGAAATTCGAGACACGGCATTCACGGAAAAGGCGGCCAAGGCCGCCTTGATGTTATCCATGAGGATATGCTCAAAATGTGCGCGGTTCTTACCCTTCAGTCCAACCTCGTGATAGTGGACCAGGCAGACGCGAGCCGCCATTTAGGCTTCAGCAACCTTGTGGCCGAGCGCCTTCTCGTAACGGGCCTCGTCGTAAGAGATGTCGCCGTCGACAATCTCGTCCATAGCCATCGAGATGGTGTCGGCACCGGAAAGCCCGATGGTGATGTCATCGACATCCTGGACGGCAAGCACGCGGTTGTGCTGGCCACGCAGCATGCTATTGATATCGCAGGCGCGCTTGGAGGCAAGCGAAGCGAGCAGGAAGCGGTTGTGATCGGTCTTCTCCAGAAGATCGTCAATGCAAGGCTTTACAACGGACACGGACCTCAGATCCTTTCATGCATATCGAGAACGCGAACGAGCTCATCGGTCGCGCGGTCGAGATCGTCATTAACCACGACGTCGTCGTAGCGGTCGGCAAGGGCAAGCTCATCGGCGGCGTTTGCCATACGCAGCTCAATCGTCTCGGGCGTCTCGGTACCGCGACCGACTAGACGCTCGCGGAGCACCTCAAGCGAAGGCGGCTTGATAAAGATCAGCACGGCCTCGGGGAAACGCTCCTTCACCTGCAGGGCGCCCTGGACATCAATCTCCAAAATCAGAGATGCGCCAGAGGCGAGCTTGGATGTGACCTCGCTCACCAACGTGCCGTAGCAGTTACCGTGGACCTCGGCCCACTCAACAAACTCACCGTTTGCCACGCGGCGGTCGAACTCCTCGCGCGTCAGAAAAAAGTAGTTGACGCCGTCGACCTCACCTTTGCGTGGTGCTCGCGTGGTAGCCGAAACCGTCAGGCCCAGGTTCGAGCGGCGCTCGCGCACACGAGTGACGAGCGTACCCTTCCCTGCGCCTGACGGTCCAGAAATCACAAAGAGCTTGGAATCCTGAGCGCTCACTTATTTGGTCAGCTGCTCGAGGAGCTGCTCGCGCTGACGGACGCCGAGGCCCTGGACGCGACGGGTAGCGGAGATACCAAGCTCCTCCATGATCTTGGCGGCCTTGGCCTTGCCATAACCAGGAAGAGACTCGATGAGGGTGGAAACCTTCATGCGGGAAGCGATGGGGTCATCGGAGTTGAGCACGGACTCGAGGGACTTCTCGCCCTTCTTGATCTGCTCGCGAAGCTCAGCGCGGGCGTGACGTGCGGCAGCAGCCTTCTCAAGAGCCTGCTTACGCTGCTCATCGGTAAGCTGAGGGAGTGCCATTCGTACCTCCAAGTAGTTGGGTTATATCTGATTCAATAATTGGCATTTTAGCACGTAGAACGTACAAAATGCCCAATCGCGGCTCCATAGGTTAGACGATACCCGCAAAAAGTGCAATATACTGCGCCCAAAGTTAAGCCCCTGACCTGCGATTCCACACAAAGGATGGGAAAGTTTACGCAGGCACAGGGGCTATTTTGTGCTAATGAGACCCAAAAGTGGTGACTTAGGGGAATCTTTTAGGCGACGTTTTCGACCAGCTCGGCGACGATGGCGTCAAAGGCGGCAACCGGATCGTCGGCGCCGGTGATGGGACGGCCCACCACAATGTGGCTTGCGCCACGCTCGATAGCCTGGGAAGGCGTCGCCACGCGGGACTGGTCACCAAGGGCGGCACCCACCGGACGCACACCCGGAGTCACGATCAGGGCATCAGGGCCCAGCAGCTCACGCATGTCGTGAGCCTCCATCGGCGAGCACACGATGCCATCGATGCCGTTGGCCTGAGCGAGCTTTGCCAGGCGGGCGGCCTCCTCAGCCACGGGCGACTCGACACCGATCTCGCTCAAGGCATCCTGATTCATGCTCGTGAGCACGGTGATGGCGACGAGCTTGGCGCGGTCCTCGCGCGCCTCCTCGGCACCCTCGCGGCAGGCAGCGAGCATGGCGCCCGAACCCAAGCCGTGAACCGAGAGCAGGTCGGCACCGGCAAGCGAGGCCGAACGGGCGGCACCGCGAACCTGATGCGGAATATCATGGAACTTAAGGTCAAGGAAGACCTTAAAGCCCAGGTCCTTAAAGGTCTTGACGATCTCGGGGCCCTCAGCGTAATAGAGCGTCATACCAACCTTGAGCCAGGCGGCATGGCCCGAAAGCTCGTGGGCGAGCTCGAGCGCACGCTCACGATCGCAGTCGAGGGCGACGATTACGCGGTCGCGGGCATCGGTCTCTAGCATTCGAAAGCACCTACCAGCTCGTTGATGTCCTTTACGCCCTGGGACTCGGCCCAGGCCTCGAGCTCATGCGCGATCTTGAGCGAAGCGCACGGATCGACGAAGTTGGCCATGCCGACCGACACGCAGGTGGCGCCGGCCAGGATAAACTCAGCCGCATCCTCGCCGGTCATGACACCGCCGACACCGTTGATGGGGATATCGACGGCCTGGGCAACCTCCCAGACCATGCGCACGGCGATGTGGTGGCACAGCGGGCCCGAAAGGCCGCCCTTGGGCTTGGCCACGCGGGACTTGCGGGTATGGACGTCGATGGCCATGCCCTGGATGGAGTTGATGACTGAAAGGCCGTCGGCGCCGGCAGCCTCGAGGGCCTTGGCGATCTCGGCGACGTTGACCGGAGCCATCTTCACGAACAGCGGCTTATCGGTCACCTTGCGGCAGGCAGCCATAACGGAAGAGGCGCCCTCGGGCGTGGAGCCCATGGCGGCACCGCCGGCGGCGATATTAGGGCAGCTCACGTTGATCTCGTAGCCGGCAGCCCAGGGGCACAGCTCGACATACATCTCGAGTGCGCGGACAAACTCGTCAACGGAGTGGCCGGCAACCTGACAGATGACCTGGCAGCCGTCCTTGGAGAGCTGCTCGAGCCACGGACCGGACTCGCGGGCAAAGGCGGCCACGCCGGGGTTCTGAAGGCCCACGGAGTTGATCATACCGCCGGGAATCTCGGCCATGCGGGGCGCGGGATTGCCGGGCCAGGGCTCGGCAGCGCAACCCTTGGTGGTGATGGCACCCAGCTGGGAGACATCAAAGAAGTTCTGGAACTGCCAGCCGTAGCCAAAGGTACCGGCTGCGGTGTTGATGGGGTTTTGCATCTTGACGCCGCCGAAATCGACGGCCATGTTCACGGTACCCACTAGAAGACCACCACCTTGGAAGCATCGAACACGGGGCCGCACATGCAGGCGCCCTTCATACCGTCGACCGTCTCGACATTGCAGGTGTTGCAGGCGCCAAAGCCGCAGCTCATCATGCGCTCGAGCGACACCTCGCAGTACGCGCCGGCCTCGGCGGCAGCGGCGGCGACCTTCTTCATCATGACGGCGGGGCCGCAGCTGGCCACATAGTCGTAGCCGCCCTCGCCGAGCAGCTCGGCTGCCGGGTCGGTGCAAAAACCGTGCGTGCCGAGCGTGCCATCATCGGTGCACACGTTAACCGTATCGCACAGCGCGCGGAACTCATCGACGCCCACGGCCTTGGACGCGGTGCCAAAGCCCAGGCACACGTCGACGGCTACACCCTGCTCGGCAAGCTTGTCGGCAAGGCACAGCACGGGCGGAACACCGATGCCACCGGCGACGAGCAGGGCCTTCCTGGTGCCCTCGGGTACCATCCAGCCACGGCCACCGGGGCCCAGCAGGTTAGAGGTGGAGCCAGGGCCCATCTGGGACAAACGACGGGTATCGTCGCCCACGACGGCGTACCACAGCTCGACGGTGCCAGCCTCGGCGTCGGCGCGGTAGTAGCTCAGGGGCACGCGAAGCAGCGAGGACGCATCGCCGGGTACGGCGATGTTCACAAACTGACCGGGCTTGAGCGCACTTGCAAGCTTGGGGGCCGAGATGACGAGCGAGAAGATGCCGTCGGCAATCTCCCGGTTCGAGACGACCTCGAAGTCGAGCATGCGTGCAGTGGAAGGTGTGGGCATAGACGCTCCAATCCCCCATGCGGTTGCATGGTCCAAACGAACAGAAAGCGCGGCACCGCAAGGGCGCCGCGCACAAAAGCGATAAGGCTATGCTAGCAGATGCAGCCGTCGGCAAGCGTCTGCTTACCGCCGACAAACACATCGGTGGCACGACCGGTGAGCGTGCGGCCGGCAAAACCGGAGTTCTCGGCGCGCGACTCGTAACCGTCCTCGCCAACCGTCCAGGTGGCGGAGGGGTCGAACACGGTCAGGTCGGCAACGGATCCCGCCTTGACCTGAACCTGGTCGAGGCCCAGGATCTCACGCGGCTTGATGGCCATGAGCTCGACCATACGGCCCATGCTCATCTTGCCCGTGTTGACCAGCTCGGTGAGCACGAGCGACAGCGAGGTCTCGAGACCGATCATGCCAAAGGGCGCAAGCTCGAACTCGCGGGCCTTCTCCCACGGGGTGTGGGGAGCGTGATCGGTGACGATAACGTCGACGGTGCCGTCGATGACGCCCTGACGGATGGCCTCGGCGTCCTCGTCGGTGCGCAGCGGCGGATTGACCTTGAGCGAGGTGTTGTAGGTCTCGTCCAGGTCGTTCTCGGTCAGGAACATGTGATGCGGGGTGGCCTCGCAGGTAACCTGAACGCCAGCGGCCTTACCGGCACGCACGATCTCCAGGCCATGGGCGGTGGAGATGTGCTGGATGTGCAGCTTGGCACCGGTCAGCTTGGCGATCTCGATGTCGCGGGCGATCTGGAGCTCCTCGCCGGCAGCCGGCCAGCCCTCGAGAGCCAGACGGGTCGAGACCTTGCCCTCGTTGATCTGGCCATGGCCGACCAGGTCCTCGTCCTGGCAGTGGCTCATAAAGACCTTGCCGAACATCTTGCCGTAGTCCATGCAGCGACGGAGCATACCCGCGCCCTGCACGCCGCGACCGTCGTCGGTGAAGGCGACGGCGCCGTGGGCGACCATATCGCCCATCTCGGACATGGCCTCGCCCTTAAGACCGCGGGTCATGGCGCCCGACGGATAGACGCGGCAGTGACCGACCTCGGCAGCACGGGACTTGACGAACTCCACGACGGTGCCGTTATCGGTGACGGGATCGGTGTTGGGCATGGAGCACACGCCGGTAAAGCCGCCCTTGGCAGCCGCGCGGGTGCCGCTCTCGATGTCCTCTTTGACCTCGTAGCCGGGCTCGCGAAGGTGAACGTGCATATCCACCAGGCCGGGGACGAGGTACTTGCCGGAAAGGTCGCGGACCTCGGCTCCCTCGACGGCGAGATTCTCGCCGACCTCGGCGATCTTGTCGCCGTCAATCAGGACGTCAACGACACCGTCAAGCTCGACGGACGGGTCGACGACGTGGGCATTCTTAAGAAGCAAGGCCATTATCGGCACCTCCAAGCAGCAGATACAGGATAGCCATACGCACGCAGATACCGGCGTAGACCTGCTCCAGGATGACGGAGCGTTGCGGGTGGTCGGCCATATAGGAGTCGAACTCGACACCGCGGTTGATGGGGCCCGGATGGCAGATGATCGCATCGGGCTTCATGAGCTTCTCGCGGTCCTTGGTCAGGCCGAAGAGCTTGTGGTACTCGCGAATGGTCGGGAACGGGGCACCCTCGAGACGCTCCTGTTGCACGCGCAGCATGTAGACGACGTCCAGCTCGGGCAGGACGGAATCGAGGTCGCTCGTCACGTGGTCGCAGCCCAGGACCTCGGGCGACGGCGGCAGCAGCGTGCCGGGGGCGACGGCGTAGGTCTCGCAGCCCATGATCTTAAGGGCGGGGATCAGCGAGCCGCAGACGCGGGAGTGGGCGATATCGCCGACGACAGCGACCTTCAGACCGTGGAAGTCGCCCTTGTGCTCCCAGATGGTGTACAGGTCGAGCAGGGCCTGCGTGGGATGGTTGTGCTTGCCGTCACCGGCGCAGATGACGCTCGCGGGCGAGTTCTGCGTGACGATGTAGGGAGCACCGGCGTGCTTATCTCGCACGACGATGCAGTCGATCTTATAGGCGTTGAGGGTCTCGACGGTGTCGACGAGGCTCTCGCCCTTGACCGTGGAGGTCGAGGAGCCGCCAAAGTTGAGGCTGTCGGCCGAAAGACGCTTCTCGGCGAGCTCGAAGGAGCTGCGGGTGCGCGTCGAGGGCTCGTTGAACATGTTGACGATGGTCTTGCCCTTGAGCGTGGGGACCTTCTTGATCGCACGCTCGTTGACCTCGGAGAACGCCTTGGCGGTCTCGAGGATGAGCTTGATGTCCTCTTCGGAGTACTCGGTAATGTCGATCAGGTGCTTATGGTTGAACGCCACGGTACTACTCACCTCCCAGCGGCGCGGAGCCCACGTGGGAACCCGGCGCGACGTCGTTAATCTCGACAGCGGTGTGGCCGTCGACTTCCTTCATATATAGGTGCACGTTCTCCTCATGCGACGAGGGAACGTTCTTGCCGACAAAGTCCGGCGAGATGGGGAGCTCGCGGTGGCCGCGGTCAACGAGGACTGCCAGCTCGATGCGGCTCGGACGGCCCAGGTCCATGACGGCGTCGAGAGCGGCGCGAATGGTACGGCCCGTATACAGGATGTCGTCCACCAGCACGACGCGCTTGCCGTCGACGCTAAAGGGAATGTTGGTGGCGTGGATCGCGGGAGCGAAATTGGTAGCGTAGTCATCGCGGTAGAAGCTGATGTCCAGGCTGCCGAGCGGAACGTCGACGCCCTCGATCTCCTTGATCTCCTCGGCGAGCTTCTTTGCCAGAAGGTCGCCGCGCGTGACGATGCCGACCAGAGCGAGGTCTTCACAGCCCTCGTTGCGCTCGAGAATCTCGTGCGCGATGCGGGTCATCGCTCGGTTGACGGCGGTCTCGTCCATGATGACCGCCTTGGGGGAAGTCGTGCCCATCGATCTCCTTCCTCACATGTCTTGACTGCTGACACAGTCAAAAAAATAGATGCCCGACCGCTCAAAGCGGACCAGACACCCACAGGAAGTACTGCTCATTGACAGCTATGTAATTCCATGTGGGTATCTCGTACCCCTTTAATGGTCAAGGGATAGTGTAGCCAACCTCGAGCTTAATTGCGAGCATTAATACAGAGCAATCCGTAAACGGAGCCCAATGCTCAATAAACCTATATATATTTGTGGGACGAGCTTGAAAACGCACGCACGAGCTGGCATAATCCCCTCTGCTGCACGCAAATCGGATCTACGTCCAGGGCCGTGGCGTGAGCACTATCGCCAAAAGAGGAATATCTCTGTGTAGATTACGCACAGGGAGCTGCTTCTGTGCTATAGTTCAGGCTTGTTTGTTAACGCGACATGTTCGTTTGTCGCCCAAGGAGGGTCAGTTATGTCCAAAGTTTGCGAAGTTTGCGGTAAGCACCCCGTTGCCGGTCGCTCCATCAGCCACTCTCACCGCGTCACCAACCGTAAGTTCCGCCCCAACATCCAGCGCGTCTACGTCGTCGTCGATGGTCACCGTCGCAAGATGAACGTTTGCTCCACCTGCCTCAAGTCCGGCAAGGTTGCGCGCTCCTAAATAAGGTCTTACCAACAAGTACCTCGGACTCTCCGGGTCAAAGACCTCGCGTTCATATAGAACTTACCAAAGGCGTCCTCCCCTACGGAGGGCGCCTTTTTGCACTCATTGGGGACAGACTTACATGAGTGCTTTCACGCATTGGGGACAGACATGAAGCACGCATACGACGCACTGACTGGCTCCGGCCCCTGCCTCACGCAGCATCCTTCCAGCCTGCAGTTGCCTTGGTCACGCTTGTAGCGCCGATGCCGGTGATACGGGCAATTTGCTTAACCGTGAGATGCGCCCGCCTAAGCCTCAGCAGACACGCATCGCGTTCGGGGCGTGGCAGGGCTTTGAGCAGTGCAGGATCTATGCTCGGCAGAACTTCGCGCGCAACGGAAAGGGCCTCCTCATCGGGGATCCGCCGGCGTGGAAGAACCTCAACTGACCAGATGCGCCCGGCAACTTCCTTGAGATGCTCGCAATAGCAACGGGAGCCTCCGACAATGTCGAGCATAGGGGCCGCATCACAGATGTCAAAGGGATCGTAGCCCAGCTGGTATGCCCTAAAGCTTGACCAGCGGTATGCTTCGAGCGAGTCGAGCGCACCTTTCACAGGATTGAGATGGATATAATCGAGTAGCTGCACCGCCTGTGTGTCTGACTCAACCGCAACACGCGAATAGCGATTGTCAAACAGATGGCCCGTTCTTCCCGTTTTCCCATTGTAATACTTAGCATACGCCGTCAGTGCGCACTGCATTGCCTTTGAAAGGTTGTCATATGGGTCATCAACCATCAAATGGAAGTGGTTGTCCATAAGGCACCAAGCCAACACTGCCACTTTATGGCGTGCAAACCTGTCCGAGATGTCCGATAAGAAACGATATCGGTCAGAGTCATCTTCAAAAATAATCTGTTTGGAGTTGCCACGGTCAAAGACGTGGTAATAGCCGGTGAGCGAAACGGCGCGGGCGCATCGGGGCATAATCTCTCCTTTCAAACTGAACAGGCAACACCTAAAAGGAGAGAAGGAACGCGAAATGCTGAGCCTGTGACCTATTTATATCCAATGAGCGGCAAAAACAGGTCCAGAACGGCAAAATGGCAAAACGATGTCTGTCCCAAATGAGTGAAAGCACTCATGTAAGCCTGTCCCCAATGAGCGGGGCGATGCATTGGGCAGATAGATTTAGTTGAATCGTTTCATTTGGTTGAAGCGTTTTAGTGTGCCTTTTAGAGGAATCTGACCGTTCACCGAATTATTTCTTGCTATCATGCATCTTGTAGGGTAAATCTCCGATCGCAAGGAGACACAAATGGTGAAAAAGTCACCGGAAAACACTACTCCCGCAATTGTGGACAACGTAGAGGCGCTTGAGGCTAAGCTCGCTCAGATGCGAGAGGCCCAGGCGCTTTTTGCTACGTACACGCAGGAGCAGGTCGACAAGATCTTCTATGAGGCCGCCATGGCCGCCAACAAGGCTCGTATCCCGTTGGCGAAAATGGCCATCGAGGAGACCGGCCGCGGCGTTCTTGAGGACAAGGTCATCAAGAACCACTACGCCGCAGAGTACATCTACAACGCTTACAAGAACACCAAGACCTGTGGTGTCCTGGAGCGCGACGAGGCTTACGGCATCACCAAGATCGCCGAGCCCATCGGCATCGTGGGCGCCGTCATCCCGACGACCAACCCCACCTCCACCGCAATCTTCAAGACGCTGATCAGCCTGAAGACCCGCAACGCCATCATCATCTCCCCGCACCCGGCTGCCGCCAAGTGCACCATCGCCGCCGCCAAGCTCGTGCTTGACGCCGCCGTCAAGGCTGGTGCCCCCGAGGGCATCATCGGCTGGGTCGATGTCCCCTCCATCGAGCTGACCAACATGGTCATGCGCGACGTCGACATCATCCTCGCCACCGGTGGCCCGGGCATGGTCAAGGCCGCTTACTCCTCGGGCAAGCCCGCCCTGGGCGTTGGCGCCGGTAACACCCCGGTCGTCATCGACGACACCGCCGACGTGCTGCTCGCCGTCAACTCCATCATCCACTCCAAGACCTTCGACAACGGCATGATCTGCGCTTCCGAGCAGTCCGTGACTGTCATCGACAGCATCTATGACCAGGTTAAGGCCGAGTTCCAGAAGCGCGGCTGCTACTTCGTCAAGCAGGGTGCCGAGATGGAGGCCCTGCGTGCCGCCATGTTCAAGAACGGCGCTCTCGATCACCGCATCCCCGGCATGGCCGCTGCCAAGATCGCCGAGCTCGCCGGCATCGAGGTTCCCGCCAAGACCAAGATCCTGATCGCCGAGGTCACCTCAACCGACCCCGCCAAGGAGGAGTTCTCCCACGAGAAGCTCTCCCCGGTCCTGGCCATGTACCACGCCAAGGACTTCCAGGAGGCCGTCGACAAGGCCGAGCACCTGGTGCTCGCCGGTGGCCCGGGCCACACCGCCTCTCTGTACGTGCACCCCGCCCAGGCCGAGAAGATCAGCCTGTTCGAGCACGTCATGAAGGCCTGCCGTATCGTCATCAACACCCCGTCCTCGCACGGCGGCATCGGTGACCTGTACAACTTTGGCATGAAGCCGTCTCTGACCCTGGGCTGCGGCTCCTGGGGCGGCAACTCCGTCTCCGAGAACGTTGGGGTGAAGCACTTGATCAACGTTAAGACTGTGGCCGAGCGCCGTGAGAACATGCTGTGGTTCCGCGCTCCCGAGAAGGTCTACTTCAAGAAGGGTTCCACGCCCGTCGCCCTCGACGAGCTGGGCAACGTCATGGGCAAGAAGCGCGCCTTCATCGTTACCGACCAGTTCCTCTTCAAGAATGGCAACACCCGCGCCATCGAGGCCAAGCTCGACGAGATGGGCATCGCCCACGACTGCTTCTACGACGTCGAGCCCGATCCGTCGCTGCAGTGCGCACGTCGCGGCGCCAAGCAGATGGCTCTCTTTGAGCCGGACGTCATCATCGCCGTCGGCGGTGGCTCCGCTATGGACGCCGGCAAGATCATGTGGATGATGTACGAGCACCCCGAGTGCAAGTTTGAGGACATGGCCATGGACTTCATGGACATCCGCAAGCGTATCTTCACCTTCCCCGAGATGGGCAAGAAGGCCTACTTCGTCGCCGTCCCGACCTCCTCGGGTACCGGCTCCGAGTGCACGCCGTTCGCCATCATCACCGACAAGGAGACCGGCATCAAGTGGCCGCTCGCCGACTACGCGCTGCTCCCCAACATGGCTATCGTCGACGCCGACAACTGCATGACCGCCCCGCGCGGCCTGACCGCTGCCTCCGGCATCGACGTCATGACCCACGCCATCGAGTCCTACGTCTCCATCATGGCTTCCGACTACACCAAGGGCCTCTCCGAGCGCGCTGCCAAGCTCGTCTTTGAGAACCTGCCCTCCAGCTTCACGAACGGCGCCAAGGACCCGCACGCCCGCGAGGAGATGCACAACGCCTCCTGCATGGCCGGTATGGCCTTCGCCAACGCCTTCCTGGGCCTCAACCACTCCATGGCTCACAAGCTCGGCGCTTTCCATCACCTGCCCCACGGCATCGCTAACGCCGTCATCCTGACCCGCGTCATGCGCTACAACGCCGCCGAGGCTCCCGTCAAGATGGGTACCTTCTCCCAGTATCCTTACCCCAACGCGCTGCACAACTACGCCGAGATGGCCAAGTACTGCGGCATCGAGGGCAAGGACGACAAGGAGGTCTTCGAGAACTTCATCACGAAGCTCGAGGAGCTCAAGGACTTCATCGGTGTCAAGAAGACCATCGCCGACTACGGTGTTGACGAGCAGTACTTCCTCGACACCCTCGACGAGATGACCGAGCAGGCATTCAACGACCAGTGCACCGGCGCTAACCCGCGCTACCCGCTCATGAGCGAGATCAAGGAGCTCTACCTGGACGCCTACTACGGCCGCGAGCCCCAGGACTACGCCGTCTGCTAGTTTTTAGCACGGTTTTTTGCGGCGGGGGTGCACGGGTGTTTCACACACCCCCGCCGTCGCTTCTATCGCATCGTTGAAAGGATGCAACCATGCTGCTACCCGATTCCAAGACCGAGCTCGTCCGCCGTGGCAACAAGGTCGTTTACGACCTGGGCGACAAGATCGTCAAGGTCTTTAACGAGACCAAGCCTGTCTCCGACGTGTTCAACGAGGCTTTGAATCTTGCCCGCATCAATGAGTGCGGCATCCGCAGCCCCAAGGCTCTCGAGGTTTCCCAGCTCGAGAACGCCAACGGCTGGGCGCTCGTGACCGAGAAGGTTCCGGGCACCACCCTTGCCGAGAAGATGACTGCCGAGCCCCAGCGCTTTGGTGAGTACCTCGAGATGTTCGTCGACCTCCAGATCGAGATCCACGGCTACACCTCCCCGCTGCTCAACCGTCAGCGCGACAAGTTCGCCCGCATGATCGACAGCCTTGATCAGCTCAATGCCACCACGCGCTACAACCTTCAGGAGCGTCTGGACGGCATGACCAAGGAGTTCAAGGTCTGCCACGGCGACTTCAACCCCTCCAACGTCATCGTCGGCGACGACGGCCAGCTCTATGTGTGCGACTGGGCACACGCCACCCAGGGCTCCCCTGCTGCCGACGTTGCCACCACCTACCTGCTCTTTGCCCTCAACAGCAAGGACCAGGCCGAGGCCTACCTGGAGCTCTACTGCGACCGTGCCGACATGCCCATGCAGGTCGTGCGTCAGTGGACGAGCATCGTCGCCGCTTCCGAGCTCGCTCGTAAGCGCAACGTGAACGATGAGTTCCTGAAGAACTGGATCGACGTCGTCGATTATCAGTAATATCTGAGCGATTTATTTCGCATCGGAGGCACAATGGAAAACCCCGCAGCTCGCATGGGCTGTGGGGTTTTCCTTTTAGATATCGAGGATGCTACAAGATAATAGGACGGCCCCGCATCTCCCCGATTGGAGAAATGCGGGGCCGTCCCACATATCGAACTACAAGCGAAATCGTCGATTAACGGCGGGCTGCCTTAACAAGCTCGGCAACCTTGGCAACGACCTCGTCGATCGCCACGTCCTCGCGCTCGCCCGTAGCACGGTCCTTGAGCTCAACGGTGCCATTCTTAAGGCCGCGCTTGCCCAGAACCACCTGATACGGGAAGCCCATGAGGTCGTTATCGGCAAACTTAAAGCCCGGACGCTCATCGCGATCGTCGACGACGACCTCGATACCCTCGGCACACAGGCCATCAACAATCTGCTCGCAGACGGTAGCGCACTCTTCCTTCTTGGGATCAAGCGGAATCACCGCGACCTCGTACGGGGCAACGGAGACCGGCCAGACGATACCGTGCTCGTCGTTGTGCTGCTCCACGACGGCAGCAAGCGAGCGGGACACGCCCACGCCGTAGCAACCCATGATGAGCGGCTTCTCCTTGCCGTCCTCATCCATAAAGGTGGCACCCATGGCCTCGGAGTACTTGGTGCCCAGCTGGAAGACCTGAGAAACCTCGATGCCGCGGGCAGCGGAGAGCGGCTTGCCGCAGTGCGGGCAGGGGTCGCCGGCGACAACGGTGACCAGATCGGCCCACTCATCGACGGTAAAGTCGCGCTCGGGGCAGGCACCGGTAAAGTGATAATCGACCTCGTTGGCACCGCAGGCCCACTGTTTGGACTCGCGCAGGCTCTCGTCGCAGACCAGACGAATGCCATCGGGCAGGTTAACCGGTCCGATAAAGCCCTTATGCAGACCGTTCGCCTGAAGCTCCTCGTCGGTCATCATGCGATAGCCCTTGCCAAAGACGTGCTCGGCCTTGCAATCGTTGAGCTCGTGATCGCCCGGAACAATGGCCACGACCGGCTTGCCCTCGGCGTCGATGAGTGCCAGCGACTTGCGCGTGCCGTTCTCGGGGAACCCAAAGAACTTAGCAACAGCCTCAATGGTGCCCATGCCCGGAGTCTCAACCTTGGTGAGCGTACCGTCACCAGGACCCTCGGTCACGACGACCTTGGTGCTTGCAGCCTCGTCATCGGCAGCGAAGCCGCAATCGTCGCAGTAGACGAGCGAAGCCTCGCCGGCGTCAGCCAAAGCCATGTACTCGACGGAGGTATCGCCACCGATCTCGCCAGAATCGGCGACGACGGGCAGAGCCTTGATGTAGCAGCGCTCGCAGATATTGGCGTACGCCTGCTTCATCTTGTCGTACTCCTCCTGCAGGCTCTCCTGCGTGGCGGAGAAGCTGTAGGCGTCCTTCATGATGAACTCGCGGCCGCGCATCAGGCCAAAGCGGGGACGGAACTCGTCGCGGAACTTATCCTGGATGTGGTACAGGTTAACGGGCAGCTGTTTGTAGGAGCGCAGCTCGTTGCGCACCAGGGCCGTGACGGTCTCCTCGTGCGTGGGGCCCAGGACGAACTCGCGACCATGACGGTCGTCAAAGCGCACAAGCTCCTTGCCATAGGCATCGATACGACCGGACTCGCGCCATAGCTCAGCGTCGACCATGATGGGCATCATGAGCTCCTGGGCGCCGGCAGCATCCATCTCGTCGCGCACGATGTTCTCGATCTTGCGGATCGAGCGCCATGCGAGCGGCAAATAAGAATACAGACCGGCGGCCTCCTTGCGGATCATGCCGGCACGGAGCAGCAGGCGGTGGCTGGCGAGCTCAGCGTCCGCCGGATCCTCTTTAAGCGTCGGCGCATAGAGCTTAGACATATACATTGCTCGAGTCATTTACTTCTCCTCAATAAGCTTGTCGACCTCGGCCATAAGCGCGTCGACAATTTGGTCCTCAGCTACTTTACCAATGATCTGGCCATGCGAAAAGAGCAGGGCCTGACCTCGTCCACAGGCCACGCCTAGGTCGGCGTCGGAAGCCTCGCCGGGGCCATTAACGGCACATCCCATGACGGCAATCGAAAGCGGCGCGGAGTAGTTCTTAAGCCGCTCGGTGACCTCCTCAGCAATGGGAATGAGGTCAACCTGGCAGCGGGCGCACGTGGGGCACGAGACAATCTCGGGACCACGGCGACGCAGGCCCAACGACTGCAGAATACCCCAGGCAACCGGCGGCTCCTCAACCGGATCGGCTGTGAGCGACACACGCATGGTGTCACCAATGCCTTCGGAAAGCAAGATACCCAAGCCTACAGAGCTCTTGATGGTGCCCTGGAGCTTGGTACCCGCCTCGGTTACGCCCAGGTGAAGCGGAACGTGGGGAATCTCACGCGACAGGGCTCGATAGGTATCGAGCGTCGTCTGTACGCTATGGGCCTTGGCCGAAAGCACAATGTTCGTAAAGCCGCGGTCTTCAAAATGCTTGACGAAACGCTCGCTCGACATCACGAGCTTTTCGGGCTGCGTGAGGTCGTCGCGCTCGGCGATATCCTGCTCAAGCGAACCGGCATTGACGCCGATACGAATCGCGCACCCAGCGGCGCCCGCGGCATCGATCACGGCATCGACCTTGGCCCAATCGCCAATGTTGCCGGGATTGATGCGGAGCTTGGCAGCACCGGCCTCCACAGCGCCAATGGCCAGCTTGTGGTTAAAGTGAATATCGGCGACGATCGGCACCGGAGACTCAGCACAGATGGTGCGGAAACCCTCAAGCGCGGCCTCGGTGGGCACGCTCACGCGCACGATATCGCAGCCAGTCTGCACCAACGCGCACACTTGCGCAAGCGTTGCCTGGGCATCAGCGGTATCGGTGCAGGTCATGGACTGAACCACGACCGGAGCGCCACCACCGATCTGCACGCCGCCCACATGCACGGGGCGCGTCAACTCGCGAGGCAAAGGATGGGATAAAGACAATCCAAACACTCCCCTACAGAATAAATCGAAGGATGTCGGAACGAAGCATATAGACAAACAGCAGCACAAAGAGCGCGATGCCCACATAGCTCACAATCGTCTGGACCTTGAGCGGAAGCTCGCGGCCAGCAATCTTTTGAATGATCTCGATGACCAGCTTGCCGCCATCGAGTGGTGGGATGGGCAGCAGGTTCATAAAGCCAAGCGAGAACGAAATGAGGGCGGCAAACGAAAGGAACGTGGCAGGGCCGGCAGCAGCAGCCTGTGAGGACATAACGCTAATGCCCACGATCGAAGAAGACTGATCGAGAATCTCCATCGTATGCTGCGGCTGGAGCAGGCGCATCACGCCCTCCGCTGTCTGCACGACATAGGAGAACGAAAGTCGAGCCGACGTGATGGGGTCTAAACGGACCACCTGCGTAGAGGCATACACACCTAGGCGCTCGTCCTCTTTGAGCGCAACCGCGGTCGAATGCTGCTTGCCGTCACGCTCGTACTCGATGGCGATATCGTCCTTACCGGCAGCCTTACCGATGGCATCGTAAACGTCCATCCAGGTAGAGCACGATACTCCGTCAACCGAAAGGATCGCGTCGCCGCCCTCGATACCCGCCTTGGCGGCAATAGACCCCTCGTCAACCTGACCGATCACGTTGGTATCCATCGGCACGGTGACACCCGCAATAGAGTAGATGCTCATAAGCAGCAAAAAGCCCGTCAGGATATTGACGAGAATGCCCGCGAGCAACATAAAGGCGCGCTTGAGAAAGCCCTGGCCAAGATAGGTGTGCGAACGCTCTTGTGCAAGGAACTCGGCCTCGCCGCACGGCAGCTCCCACACATCGCCCTCGGCAGTTGAATGTTCGCGATCGAAACGGCGGCCGTCAAAGGTAGTGTAACCCGCCGCATCTCGCGGCAGCGTCTGATACTTGGTGGGATAGTAGCTCGGCGAGGGCTTCTCCCCTTCCTCATACCAGGGTGCGATGGAACCCCAGCCCAGCAACAGGGCGCATGCCTCGAGCACATCCTCCTCGGAAAGCTCAAGCTCGACAGCAAGGTCGGCCACGGTCACGCGACCATGACGATAGATAGCCGCGAGCACGCGGTCGGCACACGAGACGTCGGTCGGATCCATACCGCAAATGGCAGCGTAGCCACCCAGCAGCAGCGGGGTCACGCCAAACTTGGTTCCAATGCGACGCGACGTGTAATGAATGTCAAAGCGGCACGGCAGGCCCAAAAAGAACTCGGTCACACGGACGCCGCAGGCACGCGCCGCCAAAAAGTGGCCGCCCTCGTGCAAAAACACGAGGACGGAAAGCATCAGCAGGCCCCAAAAGACCGATGAGAGAACGCTCAGAACAGTATCCATAAAACGAAAAAGCAATCCTTATGGGTTAGGAACGGGTTGCGACGAGTACCTGCGCAGCCTTTTCACGCGCCCACGCATCGATGTCGCGAAGCTGCTCAAACGAATCGACCGCCTGCACATCGTGGGCATCCATGCAGGATTCCACAATGCGATCGATATCGGTAAAGCTGCAGCCATCGCGCAGGAAGGCATCGACGGCGACCTCGTTGGCGGCATTGAGCACGCACGGCATGGTGCCACCCGTCTTGCCGGCACGCTCGGCCAGTGCCAGACAGCGGAAGGTATCCATGTCGGCAGCATCAAACGTGAGCTGCCCCAACTCGCGAAAATCGATACGAGGCGCCGGAGTATCCCAACGCTCGGGATACGAGAACGCGAACTGGATGGGAATACGCATGTCGGAAGCACCGAGATGCGCCATCACGGAGCCGTCGGAGAACTCGACCATAGAGTGAATCTTGGACTGACGCTGCACGACCACGTTAATGAAATCGAGGTCGCAGTTAAACAGATGCATGGCCTCAATGCGCTCCAGGCCCTTGTTCATGAGGGTGGCGGAGTCGATGGTGATCTTGGCGCCCATGGCCCACGTGGGATGTGCGAGGGCATCGGCACGCGTCACGCGGTCGAGCTCGTCGCGCGTGCGGCCAAAAAACGGACCGCCCGAGCAGGTGAGCCAAATACAATGAGCCTCGCGTGGGTTCTCCCCCAGATAGCACTGGAAGATGGCGGAGTGCTCAGAGTCGACTGGAATAAGCTGGCCCGGTTGCGCCAACGGCATAAGCAAGTCGCCACCGACGACGAGGGACTCCTTGTTGGCAAGGGCAAGGCGCTTATTTGAGGTCAAGGCCGCATGGCTCGCCTCGAGACCGGCGGCACCCACAATAGCGACGAGTACGCAGTCGACATCGTCGCGACGCGCGAGCTCGCAAACCGCCTGCGCGCCAACGCCGAGCTTCGTTCCCTCGGGCAACTCCTGCAGCACGGCGTCATCGCCATGAGCGACATCGGCCACGGCAACCGCCGAAACCGAGAATTCGCGGGCAGCGGCAACAAGCTCGGAGGTACTGGAGTTAACGGACAGCGCCGTCACCTGCAGGCGATCGGCATGCTGGCGGCACACATCGAGCGCCTGGGTGCCGATGGAGCCCGTACAACCCAGGATGGCAACACGGAGGCGTCCATCGGGGCCATACGTCGTCTGGAATGACATTACAGCACGCCTCCGATCATCAGCATCAGCTGCGCGGTGATGCAGCCGAAGATAAGCGAATCGCTACGATCGAGCATGCCGCCGTGGCCCGGGATAAGGTTGCCGGAATCCTTGACGCCCACACCGCGCTTGATGCGCGACTCGATAAGGTCGCCGATAACGCCCAGAATGGACACGACCACGCCGCACAGCAGCGCATAGGGCAGGCTGAGCTTGAAGAAATGCGTCGCCCACAGGATGAGCCAAATCAAAACCGAGCCCAGGATGCCGCCAACAAACCCCTCCCAGCTCTTTTTGGGAGAGATCTTGGGAACCATCTTGTGCTTGCCGATACGGCTGCCCACGATGTAGGCAAACGAATCGGAGACCCAAAGGGACGCGCAAACGCCCACCGAAAGCAAGGCGCCGGCAAAACCGGGCACGGCATCGCGCAGCAGCACGATAGCCGACAGCATAAAGCCAGTGTAGATAGGACCCATGAGCGTCACGGCCACATCAGAGATGCGGGTACGCGGCGACCAGACATACCAAATGCCCACAGCGAGCATCAGGGCAAAAAGCAGGGCATTCAGCAACATCGAATCGCCCAACGCCGACAGCGGAAAGAGTACGGCGGCAGCGATACCCATGCGCTCGTTAGCCATCTTGCCATCGAGCCTCGTCATACGGAAAAACTCATAGCAGCACAGACCGCTCATGACAGAAACAAAGATGGCCGTGGGCACGATACCCAAAACCAGGCACAGGATAAAGACAACGGCGTAAACGATACCGGCGGCGGCACGGGTGATAAAGCCCGCAAGCCACGAACCGGTGCCATTCTTCGCTGCGGGCGCTCCCGCAGCGACAGCCTTGCGCCCAGATGTCTTGGGAGCAGTTGCCTTGGGACGATCGAACACGATTAAGCCTCCTCGGTCTTGCTCAGACCACCAAACCTACGGTCACGGCCCTGATAGGCCAAAATGGCGTCGACAAGGCCCCAACGATCAAAGTCGGGCCAATAGGTATCGGTGACGTAGAATTCGGAATAAGCCACCTGCCACAGCAGATAGTTCGAAAGGCGCAGCTCACCAGAAGTGCGAATCACAAGCTCAGGATCGGGAAGGCCGGCGGTATAGAGGTGGGAAGCCACCATGTCGTCATCAATTGCGGCAGGATCGATCTTACCGGCGGCAGCGTCGAGTGCGATCTGACGGACAGCGCGGGTAATCTCGGCACGCGCGCCGTAGTTGACGGCAAGCGCCAGCGTCATGCCGGTGTGATCGGCGCACTCAGCAAGACCGCGTTCAAAAACGTCGCGGGTCTTCTTGGGCAGCGCGGAAATGTCACCCAAAAAGACAACGCGCACGTTTTCGCGCTTCAGAAGCGGCAGCTCGTCGATGAACGTCTTGGCAAACAGGTGCATCAGAACGTTGACTTCGTGCTGAGGGCGATTCCAGTTTTCGGTCGAAAACGCATAGGCAGAAAGCACGTCGACGCCCAGACGCACGCAGGCGGTAATAATCTCACGAAGGGAGACGATACCCGCCTTGTGGCCCTCAGTGCGCGCAAGACCGCGCGACGTGGCCCAGCGACCGTTGCCGTCCATGATGCACGAGATATGGTGCGGAATGTTATTGAGGTCAAGGTCGGAAAAACCGACGCCCGCAGGGGCGTCGGCAAAGTACTCGACCAGTTTATGCTCGTCGTATTGCACCTTAGATCTCCATGACCTCGGCTTCTTTTTCCTTCAGAAGCTCCTCGACCTTGGCGACATACTCATCGGTGTGCTTCTGGACCTTGGCCTGCTCGCGACGGACATCGTCCTCGGTGAGCTCCTCATCGCGCTCGAGCTTGTTGTTGAAGTCGCGACGGATGTTACGGATAGACACCTTGGCCTGCTCGGCGTACTCGCGGCACTCCTTGACGAGCTCGCGACGGCGCTCCTCAGTGGGAGCCGGGAACGGAAGACGAACGACGGTGCCATCGGAGTTGGGGGTAATACCCAGATCGGAAGCGCCGATGGCCTTGACGATAGCATTGATGAGTGCCTTGTCCCACGGCTCGATGAGCAGCATGTGGGCCTCGGGGGTCTTGACGGCGGCAACCTGCGTGACCGGCGTGGAAACACCGTAATAATCGACGGTGATGTCGGACAGAATGTTGGCATTGGCGCGGCCGGTACGGACCTTGGAGAAGTTATGCTTGAGGGACTCGAGCGACTTGTCCATATGGGCGGTGATGTTATCTGCCATGCTTAATCCTCCTGATAGACGAGCGTGCCGACGGGCTCACCCGAAAGCGCGCGCTTGACGGTGTCCTCGCCATCGATGTTGAGGACCAAAATCGGCATACGGTTATCCTGGCACAGTGCCGTAGCCGTGGAATCCATAACCTGCAGACCGCGGACGAGAACCTCGTGATAGGTAATCTTGTCAAAACGGACGGCATCGGCGCACTTGACGGGATCCTTGTCGTAGATGCCGTCAACCTTGGTGGCTTTAATCAGAATCTCGGCGCCGATCTCGCACGCACGAAGAGCCGCGGCGGTGTCGGTCGTAAAGTACGGATTGCCCGAACCGGCGGCAAAAATAACGACGTTGCCCTTGGAAAGGTGGTTGATGGCGCGACGGCGAATATAGGGCTCGCAGATCTCGTTCATCTGGATAGCGCTCATCACGCGGCAGGGAACATCGTTATGCTCGAAGGCATCCTGCAGGGCGAGCGCGTTCATAACGGTTGCCAGCATGCCCATGTAGTCGGCCTGAGCACGCTCCATGCCACCGGCAGCGCCGGCCATGCCGCGGAAAATATTGCCGCCGCCGACAACGACGCCGACCTCATGGCCAACGGCGAGCAGCTCCTTGACCTGCTTGGCAAGATGGTCGGTAACCTTGGGGTCGATGCCATATTGGCCGTCGCCCATCAGCGCTTCGCCGGAAAGCTTAAGAAGCACGCGTTTATATCGGATGTCGGACAAAGCGATCCTCCTTTAGATTGAACTCTCAACATTCTATCAAAGGCTCTAAGAAGAGCCATGAAAAAGCAGGCTGTGAGTAAAACCCACAGCCTGCTCATTACCAGCTACAAGAGCTTATTTACTCGCCACGGACCAGACGGTCAAAGGCAACGACGGTAATGGTGTCGCCGAGCTCCTTGGAGACCTGCTCAGCGTACTTCTTGATGGTGAGGGAGCTGTCCTTGATGAACTCCTGCTCGGTGAGCACGGACTGCTTGTAGAACTTCTCCAGACGGCCGACAGCCATCTTCTCCTGAATGGCCTCGGGCTTGCCGGACTCGGCAGCCTGAGCCATGTAGATCTGCTTCTCGTGCTCGACGGTCTCGGCCGGAACCTGATCGCGGGTAGCGCAGATCGGGGCGACAGCGGCAACCTGAAGGGCAACGTCGTGAGCGAAGGTCTTGAAGGATTCAGCCTGAGCGGTCTCAGCCTTCTCGAAGGCGAACTCGACGAGGACGCCGATCTTACCACCCATGTGGATGTAAGAAGCGAGCGCGCCGTTCTCAGCCTTGCGGGCAGCGAAGCGGGAGATCTTCATGTTCTCGCCCATGATGTGAATCATCTCGGTGAGCTCGGAGGAAACGGTCTCCTCGCCCATCGGCTTCTCGAGCAGAGCGTCGACGTCAGCAGGCTCGGTGGTAGCGACAACCACAGCGACCTTGGAAGCAAAGCCGGTGAACTTGGCGTTAGAGCCAACGAAGTCGGTCTCGCAGGAGAGCTCGAGCAGAGCGCCGGTCTTGCCATCCTCGGAGACGAACGCGGCGACAGCGCCCTCGTTGGTCTCACGGCCAGCCTTCTTGGCAGCCTTGGCAAGGCCGTTCTTACGCAGAACGTCGACAGCGGCGTCCATGTCGCCGTCAGCCTCGACGAGAGCCTTCTTGCACTCCATCATCGGGGAGTCGGTCATCTCGCGGAGCTGCTTGACCATAGCGGCGGTAATCTGGGCCATTGTGGTTCCTTTCAAAGAGATGAAAAAGAATTAACTAAGACTGATTTACTCGGCCTTGGGCTCAGCGGCCATCTCGGCCTCGGAGACCTGCTCCTTACCAGAGCCAGCGAGGCAGGCGTCAGCCATGAGCTCGCACATAAGGGTGACAGCGGAGATAGCGTCATCGTTGCAGGGGATGCCGTACTCGACCTCGTCGGGATCGGAGTTGGTGTCGATCAGGGCGACGACGGGGATGTTCAGGCGCTGAGCCTCCTTGATGGCGTTCTCCTCGCGCTTGGTGTCGATGACGAAGAGAGCCTGGGGCAGACCCTTCATGTCGCGGGCGCCACCGAGGTTGGTCTGGAGCTTGGTGAGCTCCTTGCCGAGAACAGCCTGCTCCTTCTTGGGCAGAACAGCCATGCGGCCGTCCTCGACCATGGCCTCGAGCTCCTCCATGCGGTTGATGCGGGAGCGGATGGTGACGAAGTTGGTCAGCATACCGCCGAGCCAACGCTGGTTGATGTAAGGCATGTTGGCGCGCTCAGCAGCGTTCTTGACGGCCTCCTGAGCCTGCTTCTTGGTGCCGACGAATAGCACGTTGCCACCCTTGGCGACGTTCTTGACGAAGGTGTAGGCCTGGTCGGCGTCGAGGATGGTCTGCTTGAGGTCGAGGATGTAGATGCCGTTGCGCTCACCGAAGATGAACGGCTTCATCTTGGGGTTCCAGCGACGGGTCTGGTGACCGAAGTGGCAGCCGGCCTCGAGCAGGGTGCGGATATTAATCTTGGTAGCCATGTTAAACCTCCTGTGGTTTGCCTCCGCGCGGGGTCATCCTCCAAAACCAACCCGGACATGTGCTACCAAAGCCCGGGCACCACGGTATGAAGTAGCCGCGCGTGCGTGATAAAAACATGTTGCCGTGAAGCAACCCGATGAATGATAGCAGGAATGCCTCTTCCTGCCAACCCGCAATCAAAACCACACACCTGAGTGCGGCGCGGGACGTCCCAGCCACTATTCGCCGCGGGGATGGGCTTGAGCCACGGCACGTTTAAGCCGATCGAGTGTGAGATGCGTGTAGATCTGCGTCGTGGACAGGCTCGCATGACCTAGCAGCTCTTGAACCGAGCGCAGGTCCGCACCGCCCTCGAGCAAGTCGGTCGCAAAGGTATGGCGCATCGCATGCGGGGCGATGTCAGCCGGAATGCCGGCGAGCGTCGCCAGCGTATGGAACCGCCGCCGAAGCATCGCGGCGCTCATGCGATTGCCGCGCGCCGATATAAGCAGCGGATGCGGCCCGGTAGCGAGGTCGCGGCGCTTTGCCCGAGCGAGCAACTCCGGCCTCCCCTCTTCAATATAGAGACGCGTCACATCGAGCGCACGACGATACAGAGGGACGATACGCTCCTTGCTCCCCTTGCCCCACAGGCGCAGCGTGCGCTCGGACCATGAGATGGATTCCACATTGAGCGCCGCAAGCTCTGAGATGCGGGCACCCGAGGCATAGAGCAACTCGAGCATCGCCGCATCGCGCAGTCCCGCGGGTGTTGAGGTATCAGGCGTCTTGAGCAGCGCCTCGACCCGCTGGGTCGTAAGGACGCCCGGCAGGTCACGCGGCAGCTTGGGCGACGCGATCGCCGAGACCGCATCGCCCTCGACAATCCCCTCGGCAGCCATCCAGCGATAGAGAGATCGGATAGCCGACAGGTGCGCCGCAAGCGTTCGGGGAGCCACCTGCTCACGCGAAAGCTCAGCAAGATAGCGACGAATGGTGCGCACGTCGGCAGCGAAAGCATCAATATCCTCGCGCTCGCACCAGGCAGCAAAGCGCTCCAGTCTCGAGCCATAGGCCGTCACCGTGTTGGGAGAAAGCCCCTCAACGCGTGCGATATAGGCGATAAAAGAGTCGACGGTGTCGTACAGGTCAAAGGCTATGACCGGTCGCCTCCAAACAAGTCGGAACGCGTGGCCAAGTAGGCATCGAGGGCCTCGAGCGCACGGTCCGCATAGGCCTGATAGCGGTCGCGCTTGCTGCGGCGCTTACCGTCCTCGAGCGGCGGCACCAGGCCAAAGTTGACATGCATGGGCTGATAGCCCACGGTGGCAGGATCGGTCGCATAGCCCACGAGCGCACCCAGGGCGCCCACGCGGGGCAACTCGACGGAATCGGCGCCGATAGCCTCTGCATAGGTGTTGAGCGCCGCGAGCAGACCGGTCGCCACGGCTTCCATGTACCCCTCGGTGCCGGTGATCTGACCGGCCAGGCGCACGCCGGTACCGGGCACGGCAAAGGTGCCATCGAGCACGTGCGGGGCGTCGACAAAGGTATTGCGGTGCATGACACCGTAGCGGAAGAACTCAGCGTTCTCCAGGCCCGGCACCATATGGAAGACGCGCTTCTGCTCGCCAAAGGTCAGGTTGGTCTGGAAGCCCACCAGGTTATAGGCGGTCTTCTCCTTGTTCTCGGCACGCAGCTGAATCGCCGCCCAAGGGCGACGTCCGGTACGCGGGTCGGTGAGGCCGACGGGCTTCATGGCGCCAAAGCGAATGGCGTCCTTGCCGGTGCGCGCAACCTCCTCGGCAGGCTGGCAGGCCTGGAACAGATCGCCGCCCTCAAAGTCCTTGAGCACCACGCGGTCGGCCGTGGTGAGCGCCTCGATAAAGGCCTCGTACTCCTCCTTGTTGAGCGGAGCGTTGAGATAGTCGCCGCTCCCCTGCTCCTCGTAGCGCGACTGCGAAAACAGCACGTCCATATCGAGCGTGGAGGCATCGACGATCGGCGCCGCGGCATCGAAGAACGCAAGGGCGTCGCCACCGACGAGCTTCATGACCTCTTCGCTCAGCGCCGGTGAACACAGCGGGCCCGCGGCAATGACCACGTGGCCCTCGGGGATCTGGGTGACCTCGCCGTGAACGACCTCGATATTGGGGCGGGCGGCAACCTCAGCCTCGACGAGCTCGGAGAATGTAACACGGTCGACCGCCAGGGCGCCACCAGCGGGAACAGCAGCGCGATGGGCGCAGTCGAGCAGGACTGAACCCATGCGCTCAAGCTCGGCCTTCAGCAAACCAGCCGCGGAATCCGGACGGGTCGACTTAAACGAATTGGAGCAGACGAGCTCTGCCAGGTGATCGGTATGGTGAGCCGGGGAGCTCACCTGGGGGCGCATCTCGCACAGCTTTACGGCAAACCCGCGGTCTGCCAGCTGGATCGCGCATTCCGAACCCGCCAGACCGCCACCGATAACCGTCACCTGATCGAACTGCATCTGCAAACACCTTTCTAATTGACACGTTTTCCATTGTGACCGAAGGGCGTCTGGGCGTGAAGGGCAAACTTGGAGGGCGCATACCTTCCATCCATCATGCGCTCGATAAGGCCCTCGAGTTCAAGCGAACCCAAGAGTTTGAGTACGCCGACAGCATCGAGTGAGACGAGCGCCGCGATGTCGTCGACCTTGAGCGGAGAGGCGATGAGCGCATGCATCACGGTCTGCTGTGTTGGATTCAGGTCGGCAATGCCGGGAGCATCGGGGCGCGAGTAGCGCAGGGTGCCGTATATGCGAGAGATAGCCATCTCGATGGACTCCTCGTCGACAATGCAGCAGGCACCGTTCGCAATGAGGTAATTCGTGCCACGCGACTCGGGCGACAGGATCGACCCCGGCACGGCAAGAAGTTCGCGCCCCAAATCCATAGCAGCCTCGGCTGTAGAAAACGTCCCGGAAGGCATACCCGCCTCGGATACAAAGAGGGCTTGCGACAGGGCCGCGATCACGCGATTGCGACGCGGAAAGGCAAACTTGCGCGGACCCATGCCCCACGGAGAGATCGACACGACCGCGCCGCCCGTATCGAGCGTGCGCGTAATAAGCCCCGCGCTCGAACGCGGGTAGACCACGTCGGCGCCCGTCCCCAGCACCACGACGTGTTTGCCGCCGGCGTTGACCGCAGCCCAACCCGAGGCCTGGTCACAACCGACTGCACCGCCCGAAACTACCGTCACTCCCGCCTCAACCGCCACCTTCGCCGCAAGCTCTGCCACGGCAAGACCATACGGCGAGGCCTTTCGCGCACCGATGATGGAGAGCGCGGGCGTCGAAAGCGCCTCGGGGTTGCCGCGCACATAGAGCGTCTGAGGTACATCAGAAAGCTCCAAAACGGTCTCGGGATACAACGCATCACCTGGATGCAGCTCGAAGGTCCCCTCAGCTATCATTGGTCCCTCCTTCCCTGGTACATCGCCGCCTCGAGCACGTGGTCCTGCGTCACTTGCTCGCTCTCGGCGACGTCAGCGATTGTACGCGCGATACGCACCAGGCGTACGATGCCGCGGCCCGTGAGATGTGTGCGTTTGGATAGGCCGAGTACGCATTTCTCGGCAGCATCATCGAGCTCGAAGGTCGAAACGACGCCGTCAATGGACCGCGTCTCGTCATCCTCGGCCTCGGCATCCGCATCGTCCATACGGGACTCGCGCCAGGCGCGAAAGGCACGACCGCGCACAACGTAGTCACGTAACTCGGCCGACGACATACCCTCCGCACCCTCGATAATCACTTGAGGGTCGGGACGGGTCACATCGATCATCATGTCGATACGGTCGGCCAAGGGACCGCGCAGTTTAGACCGATAGCGCTCGACCATCGCCGCCGAGCAGCGACACGGTACCTCGCGATCGCCCAAAAAGCCGCAGGGGCAGGGATTGCTCGCAGCCAGCAGCTGAAAGCGCGACGGGAAGGTAAAAGCCCCGTCGACGCGTACGATCCTCACATAGCCGCGCTCGATGGGCTGACGCAGCGTCTGCAGCACGCCAGTGGGAAACTCGGCTAGCTCGTCCAAAAAGAGCACGCCGCCATGAGCTAGGCTAATTTCGCCCGGATGCACTGGACGTCCGCCGCCGATGAGGCCCGCGGTCGAAATGCTGTGATGCGGGCTGCGGAAGGGGCGATGCCCCGCAAGCAGTCCATCGATGTTCTCGCCCAAGACCGAATGGATGCACAGCGCCTCTTGCTGATCCTCGAGAGAAAGCTCGGGCAAAATGCCTGTCATGCGCCGCGCAAGCATGGTCTTGCCCGATCCCGGGGACCCGATCATAAGCAAACCTAGCTCACCCGCTGCCGCCAGTGCCATGCCGCGTTTGGCAACCTCCTGCCCCAGCACGTCGGCATAGTCGAGTTCGGGCTCAAAAGTAGCCTCCACACCCTCGGAATCCAGATAATGCCGCGCGGCATCGCCCATACCATGAGCAAGCTGAGACAAATGATCTATGAATCCGCAATCCACGCCCGCGAGTGGCACATGCTGGTCTGATCTTCCAGCGATAAAAGACAGCCCCATGTCGCGAGCCAGCAGCTGAAACGCCACCTCGCCCTTGACAGGAAGCACCGTACCGTCCAAGCCAAGCTCACCGGCGATAAGACAACGATCGAGGTTGTCGCGGGGAATCTGACCATCGGCCGCCAATACCGCGATGGCGATGGGAAGATCAAAGCCGCTACCGGTCTTGCGAATATCGCCAGGTGCCAGATTGACCGTAATGCCCGAGCGTGGGATCTCGAACCCGGCGGAGCGCATCGCACAGCGAATGCGACCACGCGACTCCATCACCTCCATACTCGGGATGCCGAGCATCTGAATGCCCGGAACGCCGCCGGCAAGCGAGACCTCGACCGTGACGTGAATCGCCTCGACGCCGCGGATGCAGGCCGCGTGAACGGCAAACGTCTCGAACGCCATCACGACACCTGCCAATCGAACGCGTTGTACTGATGCTCGATCTCGGCGATATGCCCGCCGCGGATGGTGACACCCACGGCATCGAAGCGAATCGCCTTGAGCGGATAATGCTCCATGAGATAGCAACTTGCGATGCGGCGGTAGCGGCGTTGCTTTTGGGCGTCCACGGCCTCCTCGGGAAAGACCCGCGTGGTGCAATCCAGGGCGACGCGTCTGGTCTTGACCTCGGCCATCACCACGACATCGTCGAGCTCATCGAGCAGCACCAGATCGGCCTCGCCCTCGGTGCAACGATAGCCCTGCTCCAGCAAGGTGTAGCCGCGCTCGTTAAAGTAGTCGATGGTGATCAGCTCGCCCAGCATGCCTAGCTCGCGGGGACTGAGTCCCTTGATAAACTCGGGCGTCATCGCCCCGGAGTCGAGCTCGCCGTTTTCCCAACGCTCCTTGAGCTGCTGCGTCTTGCTCTTTTTGCTTGCGGCACTCATGGGGTCTCCTTTCCCGCACACTGCATTGCCCCGATGATGAGGGCACCTTTCATGCGGGTAAGTACCGGAAGCAAACCAAAAGCTGACCAAATGCCGACAAAAAACGGGCCGTACGCAGCAATGCTGTTGCATACGGCCCGCTACCAGCAGGTATATAGAACCTTTAAGGTCTCTATCTCCACAATTGACCTAGAAAAGCCGCTCGGTCTGCAGAAAGTTTCCGCAAAAGCTCACGCGGTGCAGCGGACAAAGTCCATGTTTGCGAATAGCCTCGATATGCTCGGGGCTCGCATAGCCCTTCGACTCGGCCAGATGGTACTCGGGATACTCGGCGTCGTACTCGACCATCATCTCGTCACGCGTGACCTTGGCCATGATGGACGCCGCGGCGATGCAGGCGATCTTGGCGTCGCCCTTCACCACATCGCGCTCGTTGGGAACGGCGCCCAAGGGGTTGCCATCCATGAGGACGCAGTCGGGTTCAAGCCCCGTATCGGCCACGGCTCCCTCGACGGCAGCGCGGATGGCCCGGGCCATACCCATATCATCGATATCCGCAGGCGCGATATGACAAAAGCCGATAGCAGTCGCGACCTCGGCAATCTTCACCGAGAGCAGCTCGCGGCGCGCCGGCGTGAGCTTTTTGGAATCGTTGATGCCCCAGACGCGCGGCTCCATAGGAAGGCACACGGCGCACACCGTCAAAGGACCGGCCACCGAGCCGCGACCCACCTCGTCGACGCCCACGACCACGCCATCCCCACCGAGCTCGTGCATCAGCTCGTACATGCCGTCGACGCGCTCGCGCTCGGCAAGTTCCTTGGCATGGCGCTTAAGGGCACGTTCGCAAGCCTTGATCACCTGCTGGCGCGGATCCTCGCGATAATGCTCCACGAGGGCGGGGATCTCCTCAAACGTGGCGCTCGCCAGCTCGCCGGCAACCTGCGATGCCGAAACCGAGCTCGTCATATTGGCCATACCAGGCCCTCCTTGCATGCAAATCAGATAAAAAGAAGGGCCACCCGAAGGTGACCCTTGTGTCCAAACGAGTGGACAGACGCTGCGATCTTCTTAGCGCTTCTCGGGGATGCGAGCAGCCTTGCCCACCTTGTCGCGGAGGTAGTACAGCTTGGCGCGACGGACGCGACCATGACGAACGACCTCGAGCTTGGCGATCTTGGGGCTGTGAAGCGGGAAGGTACGCTCAACACCGACACCGAAGGACATCTTGCGGACGGTGAAGGTCTCGCGGGCACCGGCGCCGGCCATGCGGATGACGTCGCCCTGGAAGACCTGGATGCGCTCGCGGTCGCCTTCCTTAATGCGGTAGTGAACCTTGACGTTGTCGGCGACGCGAACCTGAGGAATGTCCTCGCGGATCTGCTGACGCTCGATTGCGCGGATGTAATCCATGTGCAATTCCTTACTCTTCTAGAGGTGCCGTACCACCTTGGCCGGCACGTAGTTGAACAAACGTATTCGAGTATACACGCGCGGGTTTCTGCTGCAAGAACAATTTTTTACGCAGACAAAAAGACAAAACCCGCACATGATAACCGCCCGTCTCACGAATGAGACGGGCGGCATGAAGGGGGCTACGCTAGGCGTCTAAACCCAAAACGTTACGCGGAGTGCTCCGCCTCGAGCTTGGCCTGGGCGGCCGCAAGACGTGCGAGGGGTACGCGATAGGGCGAACAGGACACGTAGTCCACGTCGGCCACGTTAAACAGGCCCTTGATGGACTTGGGGTCGCCGCCGTGCTCGCCGCACACGCCAAAGTGCATGTCGGGGTTGGTGGCGCGACCCTTCTCGACAGCCATGCGCACCAGTTCGAGTACTGCCGTGTCGATGGTCTCGAAGGGATTGTCCTTCAAGATCTTCTTATGCATGTACAGCGGGATGAACTTAGCCTCGGCGTCGTCACGCGAGAAACCGAAGGTCGTCTGGGTGAGGTCGTTGGTGCCGAAGCAGAAGAAGTCGGCGTGATGGGCGATATCGTCGGCGACCATACAGGCGCGCGGCAACTCGAGCATAGTACCCACGGGAATGTTGAGCTCGACGCCTTCCTCAGCGGAAACCTCTGCGATCACGCGCTCGATAACCTCGCGGGTCTGGACATGCTCGGCCGTGATGGAGACGAGCGGAACCATGATCTCGGGGCGCGGGTCGACGCCCTCCTTGATAAGGCGGGCAGCAGCCGTGGCGACGGCGCGAACCTGCATGAGCGGCAGATCGCTAAAGACGACGGACAGGCGCACGCCGCGCAGACCGAGCATGGGGTTCGACTCGACCATGCCGTCGATACGACGCAGGCGGGCGCGCAGGGCGGCAAGCTCTTCCTCGCTGGCGCCAGCGGCCTCCTTCTTGGTGATGGCGACCTCGAGCTCGCGAGGATTATCCAGGAACTCATGAAGCGGCGGGTCGAGCAGGCGAACGACCACATCGCGACCGGACATGGTCTTGAACATCGCTAGGAAGTCCTCAGTCTGGACCTTAAGCAGATCGGCCAGGGCCTGCTGCTTCTCGGCCTCATCGTCGGACAGGATGAAGCTCTGGATGATGTTCTTTCGATCGCCCAGGAACATATGCTCGGTGCGGCACAGGCCAATAGCCTCGGCGCCAAACTCGAGGGCGAGCTCGGCGTCCTCGGGGTTGTCGGCGTTGACGCGTACGTGGTTGGCGTGGCCACAGGTCTCGTCCAGACGAATCTCGTCGGCCCAGGACAGGATGGTGTCCAAGTCGCCGGTGAGCTCGGCCGAAACCAGATCAACGGCGCCGTCGACGACGATACCCTGGGTGCCGTCGATGGAGATGACATCGCCCTCATGCAGCACGCGGTCGCTGCCCTCGATGCGCACGACCTTCTCGGCGGCGTCGATGTGGAAGCGCTCGACACCGCAGACGCAAGGCGTACCCATGCCGCGGGCGATAACGGCGGCATGGCTCGTCTTGCCACCGTGGCTTGTCAGAATGCCCTCGGCGGCGACCATGCCTTTCAGGTCGTCGGGGTTAGTCTCCCAGCGGACCAGGATCACCTTGTGACCCTCGTTGGCGCGCGCGACGGCGTCATCGCTCGAGAACACGACCTCGCCCACGGCGGCACCGGGGCTGGCGTTCAGACCACTGGCCAAGGCCTCGTACTTCTTGGAGGCGTCAAACTGCGGGTGCAGAAGCTGGTCGAGTTGCGCGGGATCGATGCGTCTCACGGCCTCCTCGCGAGTAATCAGACCCTCCTCGACCATTTCGATGGCGATGCGCAGGGCGGCGGTAGCAGTGCGCTTGCCCACGCGGGTCTGGAGCATCCAGAGCTTGCCCTGCTCGATGGTGAACTCGATATCGCACATATCGCGGTAATGATCCTCGAGCGTCAGGAACACGCGCTCGAGCTCCTCACCTGCAGACTCGAGGCCCAGAGTGGTCTTGAGGTCGGCAATGGGCTCGGTGTTACGGATGCCGGCGACGACGTCCTCGCCCTGGGCATTAACCAAAAAGTCACCGTAGAACTCCTTGGTGCCGTCAGCCGGATTACGCGTAAAGGCGACGCCCGTCGCAGAGGTCTCGCCCTTGTTGCCAAAGGCCATGGCCTGCACGTTGACGGCGGTGCCGAGGTCGTCGGAAATGCCATGCTGCTTGCGGTAGATGCAGGCACGCTCGTTCATCCAGCTGCCAAAGACGGCCTGGATGGCAAGGCGTAGCTGAAGCTCCGGGTCGTGCGGGAAAACGGGCTTGCCGTCAGCGACCTCGAGCTCGGGATACAGGGAGGCATCGACGTTCTCGGAGAAGATGCCCTTAAAGGTCTCGACGAGTTCCTGCAGGTCCTCGGCCGAAAGCTCGGAATCGACGCGAACGCCGGCGACCAGACGGGCCTGGGTCAGGGCGTTCTCGAACAGGTCGGCATCGACACCCATGACGACGTTGGAGAACATCTGGATAAAGCGACGATAGCTATCCCAGGCAAAACGCGGGTTCTGCGTCTGCGCGATGAGGCCCTGGACGGAATCGTCATTGAGGCCCAAGTTGAGGACCGTGTCCATCATACCGGGCATGGAGAACGGAGCGCCCGAACGAACCGACACGAGCAGCGGATCGGAGGCGTCGCCGAGCTTCTTGCCGCAGCGGGCCTCGAGGTCCGCCTCGGCGGCAACGATCTCATCGAGTGCGCCCTCGGGCCACACGTTGCCGGCACCGGAGTACTCGACGCAAGTCTGGCAGGTAATGGTAAAGCCACCGGGAACCGGCAGGCCGATACGGCTCATCTCGGCAAGGTTAGCGCCTTTGCCGCCAAGCACGAAGTTCATGGACTTGTCGCCCTCGGTGACACAGGTGCCCTGGGCGTCGGTTCCAAAACGGTAAACCCTCTTGCAATCGCTCACGATACTTCCCCTTCCATGCGCTTACGCGCACGACCGTGGTAACGAATCGACCCGCCAGATGCGGGCCGTGAGGGAACTATACGGCGGGTTTTGAGCGGGCTTAAGCAGAGGATGCGCGGTTTGGTAAACGTGCTAAAACTGGCGGTAAACGGTAGGTAAAGGTGGTTACCTTATGAAGAGACCACTTCAATAAACTTGCAGGTCAAATGCAAGTAATTTGCTAAATCGCTTTACCATTATCGTGCATTATTTTTAGTTAGTCTTTTTAGACGGGGCTTTTTAGCTACCCCAATAAGCTAGCTTTGTTGGGCTCGACGGGCGGCGCGGCGGGCGCGGGCTTCTTGGATTTCCTCCAAGTGGCTGATGATCTCGGAGGCGCTCTCCTCGATGGCCTTGCCGTCGGTACGTACCACAAAGCAGCCTAGGCGCTTCATGAGCGCACGGGCTTCCTCGAGCTCGCTGTGCACGCTCTCGGGCTCGGCATAGGAGCCGGCAACGGCACGAGCGTAGTCATCGCCCAAGCGGCTATCGCGAATTTCGGAAATCACATCGACGGTCGAAATCAGGCCGAACAGGCGCATCGGGTCAACCTCGTAAATCGACTTCGGCGGCTCCATGCCATGGGCCAACGGAACATTGGCAACCTTGTAGCCCTGATAAGCCAGATACATCGACAGCGGCGTCTTGGACGTGCGCGATACGCCCAGCAGCACGATATCGGCACCCGACAAATCGTCGCAACCGCGCCCGTCATCGTGCTCAACGAAATATTCCATGGCCTCGATACGATGGAAATAGCGGTCATCGGTCCTGTGAATCACGCCCGCGACGCCTTTGGGCGGCACACCGATGAGCGACGACAACACGGCGAGCGTCGGACCGATCAGGTCGACCGAGCGAATATGCAGCATGCCCAGGTAATCGAGCACACGAGCACGTAGCGCCGGGTCGACAATGGTGTGGAACACGGCGATATCGCGATGGTCGGCATCGACGCGAGGTCCCACAAACGACTCAACCTGCTCCACCGAGGTCACCTTAGGCAGGCGCAAAACGCGAAAAGCCCCTTCATCAAATTGCCCGGACGCCGCAAGCACCACCTCACAAGCGGTATCACCGAGCGAGTCGGAGATAACGATAACGGTGGGACGAACGGCGACCGGGCAATCCATGCGGGGCTCCTTTTGCGCTTACGCGCAGGCTGGCTTACTTTTTGCGGGCAAGCTCACCGATGTTGGCGATGCCGGAGAAAACGGCCTCGAAGCGGTTGAGCAGCTTAAGGCGATTATCGCGAAGCTGCTCGTCCTTGTCCATGACCATGACCTCATCGAAGAAACGGTCGATGGGCGCGCGCAGGGCGGCGAGGGCGGCAAATGCGGCCGGGTAGTCCTCGGCAGCAAGGGCGGCATCGACAGAGGTCTGAGCAGCCTCGGAGGCGTCGGCGAGCGCGAGCTCGACCTCGCCCATCAGGCTGCGGTCGTACTCCGCACCCAGCTCGGGCTTGGAGATGTGCGCGGCGCGGGCATAGGCGGTAGCCAGGTTGTCGAAGGTCTCGGCATCGTTCTTGCGGGCCTCGTCGAGCGCGGCGCAGCGGGCGAAGAAGACGGACGGGGCGATGATGTGCACCGCGGAGACGGCGGCAACGGTATCGGCCGGGATCTTTTCGTCACGGGCCATGCTCACCAGGCGGCCATGGAAGAAGTCGCGAACCTGCTGGGCGACCTCGGCGGCGTCGAACTCAATGCCCTGCTCACTGTAGAGCTCGAGGGCGAAGTCGATGAGCGACGCGGGGTCGATCGGCAGACGGTCGCGCAGGATGTTGATGATGCCGATAGCGGCACGACGCAGCGCGTAGGGGTCCGAAGAGCCGGTCGGGGGCTCGCCGATGGCAAAGATACCGGCGATGGTATCGAGCTTGTCGGCACAGGCCACGATGCAGCCAGCGGTGCCCTCGGGCAGCTCGTCACCGGCAAAGCGAGGACGATAGTGATCGCGAATAGCATGAGCGACCTCGTCGTTCTCCCCCATCGCGGTCGCGTAATAACCGCCCATCACGCCCTGCTGGCTCGTGAACTCGACGACGGCGTTAGACACCAGGTCGGCCTTGCACAGGTGCGCGGCGCGGGCGGCATCGGCGGCAAGGTGGGCGCCCAGGTGAGCCTCGCGGGCGATAGCGAGCGCGAGCTGCTCGATGCGCTCGGACTTGGCGAGCACGCTACCGAGCTTCTCCTGGAAGGCAACCTTGGCCAGACGCTCACGGAACTCGTCGAGGGAGATCTTCAGGTCCTCCTCGTAGAAGAACTTTGCGTCGTCCAGACGGGCGCGCACGACGCGCTCGTTGCCGTCGATCACGCGCTCGGCGTTCTCGGGCTTGCTGTTGGAGACGACCACGAACTCACGCGTGAGTTTGCCCTCGCCGTCATAGATCGGGAAGTAGCGCTGGTTGGTGAGCATGGACTCGCAGATGATCTCGTGCGGGACCTTGAGGAACTCCTCGTCGAAGGTACCGACGAGCACCGTCGGCCACTCGCAGAGGTTGATAACCTCTTCGAAGACCTTCTTGGGCGTATCAACATGGCAGCCGGGACGGGCAGCCTCGACCTCGGCGATACCGGCAAGGATGGCCTCACGACGACGCTCAGCAGAGAGCACGCCGGCGTCCTCGAGCACCCGCTCGTAGACGGCGGGGCTGGCACCAGGGCCAAGTACGCGATGACCACGCGTGGTGTTGCCACTCGTCACGTCGGCAAACGACACGGGAACAACATCCTCGCCCAAAAGGCAGCAGATCCAACGGACCGGACGAACAAAGGTCGCGTGCTCGTGGCCCCAGCGCTGGCTGCGGTAGTTGGGCCACTGCAGGCCGGCAATAGTCTTCTCGCACAGAGCGGTCAGAATCGGCGTAGCCGGTGCGGAGGGAATGTTCTTCTCGGCGAACACATACTCGCGACCGTCAGTGTCCTCGCGTCGAACCAGGTCCTCGGCAGCCACACCGCACTTGCGGGCGAAGCCCTGGGCGGCCTTGGTGGCGTTGCCGTCGGCATCGAAGGCAATGTTTGCCGCGGGACCGCGCTTGACCTCATGGACCTCATCGGTCGCAGTGGCGACATCGGCCACGAGCGCAGCCAGACGACGCGGGCTCGAGATCACGCGGACCTCGCCATGGGCCAGACCGGCCTCGTCGAGGCCCTTGGCGATCATGGTGCCAAGCTGCTTGACGGCATTGTTCAACGGTGCGGAGGGCATTTCCTCCGTACCAATCTCAAACAGGAAATCCTTAGCGTCTGCCATGGCTTACGCCACCTCGCCTTCCTGGTCGGCATTCTCGTTGACTCCGGCGACCTCGGCCATGTAGGCCTCGCAGCACGCCTTGGCGACGGCGCGGACGCGCAGGATGTAGTTGGCACGCTCGACCGCGGATAGGGCACCGCGGGCATCGAGCAGGTTGAAAGAGTGGCTGCACTTCATGACGCAGTCGTACGCCGGCAGCGGCAGCTTTCGCTCCAGGCAGGAATGGCACTCGGCCTCGTAGTCGTCAAACTTCTGACGCATCATCTCGACGTTGGCGACCTCAAAGTTATAGGCACTGAACTCGCGCTCGTTCTCGAGGAACACGTCGCCATAGGTCATGGACGTGCCGTCGGGCAGGTAGCTCCACACCAGGTCGTAGACGGAGTTGACGCCCTGCGCATACATGGCAATGCGCTCCAGGCCATAGGTGATCTCGACAGGCACGGGGTCGACCTCGATGCCGCCCACCTGCTGGAAGTACGTAAACTGCGTGACCTCCATGCCGTTGAGCCAGACCTCCCAGCCAAGACCCCAGGCGCCGAGCGTCGGGCTCTCCCAGTCGTCCTCGACAAAGCGGACGTCATGGTCGTTGGGGTCCAGGCCAATGGCGGCAAGAGACCCCAGGTAGAGCTCCTGGGCGTTGACCGGCGAGGGCTTGATGAGCACCTGGAACTGATAGTAGTGCTGCATGCGGTTGGGGTTCTCGCCGTAGCGGCCGTCGGCGGGACGGCGGCAAGGCTGCGCATAGCAGGTGCGCCACTCGGCGGGACCGAGCGAGCGCAGCGTGGTCGCGGTATGGAAGGTACCGGCACCGACCTCGGAGTCATAGGGCTGCATAATGACGCAGCCCTGCTCGCCCCAGTACTGCTGGAGGCGCAGGATGATGTCTTGGAAGGAAAGCGATGAAGCGTTCATGCCTCTAATATCCCCTCGTCGAAACGATTACACGGTTAGGTACTGTACTATAGCGGTTTTTACTCGATAGCGCCGATGCGGTTGAGCGGCCAGTAGCGCACAAGCGCCACAGCGATCAAATCAGAGCGATCGACGGGACCAAAGTAGCGTGAGTCGGCAGAGTTTTCGCGGTTGTCGCCCATCACCCACACGCACCCGTCGGGAACGGTGTAGGGATAGCTTACCTGAGCGCCGGGCGCTTGGACCGATAGTGGCCAGCTCATGCCCGTCGTATAGTCCTCGTCGAGCGCTTGGCCGTCAACGACCACCTTGCCATCCTGCAGGTCGACCGTCTGGCCGGCCGTGGCAATAACGCGCTTGACAAGAACATCATGCTCGGAGGTGCCATCGGGGTTGTGAAACACCACGATATCGCCCTGCTTGACGGGCTGACCGAGCTCGAGGCTCACCTTTTGCGCCAGGATCTGGTCGCCAATCTCGATTGTGTCCTCCATAGAGCCGGTGGGCACCACAAAGGGCTCGACCACAAAGGTGCGGATCAGGAAGGTGGCCACAAGCGCGATCGCGATGACCGCGATCCACTCAAAAGCGCCCCTCAACGCGGAATGCTGCGATGGAACCATTCTCACTCCTCGCTCTGCGAATACGAAGCGTCCAAAATCTCCTGCGCGTAAGCGCGCTCCTCGGGCGTGAGCCGCGCAGTCTCGATCAGGTCGGGACGCCAGCGACAGGTGCGCTCGATGGCATTCTTGCGGCGCCAGGCATCGACCTTGGCGTGATCGCCGCTCACGAGCACCGGAGGAACGCCCTCGCCGTTGAACTCGGCGGGGCGGGTGTACTGCGCGTACTCGAGCAGGCCTCCGTCCTCGGCGGTCGAGAACGACTCGTCCACGTTGCTCATCTCGTCGCCCAGGGCGCCGGGGATCAGACGCACGACGGCATCGGCAACGACCATAGCGGGAAGCTCTCCGCCCGTAAGCACGTAGTCGCCAATCGACAGACGCTCGTCGGCATACGCATACGCGCGCTCGTCGACGCCCTCGTAGCGGCTGCACACAAACAGCAGGCGCTCGCTTTTGAGCAGGCGCTCGGCCACATGCTGCGTAAAGGGCTCGCCACAGGGGGTGAAGAACACAACCGTTGGCTTGGGACCCTCTGCGCTAATGGCCTCGATGGCCTCTGCGATAGGCTCGACCTTCATGAGCATGCCCTGCCCGCCGCCGTACGGCTCGTCATCGACGGTACGATGGCGGTCGTGCGTCCAATCGCGCAGGTTATACGCCTTAAAATCAAAAAGGCCGGCCTTGCGGGCGCGGCCCAAAATCGACGTGGACATGACGGGCTCAAACATCTCGGGAAAGACCGAAAGGGTCTCGATCAGCATGTTGTCCTCCCTACTTGTCCATATCGATCAGGCCGTCCATAACGTGGACGGAAATTGTTCCTGTGTCGGGAAGATCGAGCACGACCTGCTCGATCACGGGAATCAGTACCTCGCCGTACCGATCACCCTCGACAACCCAAACATCGTTAGCGGGCGTCGACACAATCTCGACGATCGTGCCGAGCGAACCGAAGCGCTCGTCGACCACCTCGCGACCCATCAGGTCGGTATAGGCAGCGTCGAGCGAATCGAGCTCAAAGTCGTCACGATTTGCCAGCACGTAGCATCCCGTGATGCCCTCGGCGGCCGTCAAGTCGTCAATGCCCTCAAACGAGACCAGATCGCCATCGCCCGTATCGGTGACGGACACGACCGTGCAAAAGCGGTCGCGCTTGAGCGCCGGCGGCGTCAGGGCGACGCGCATACCCGGCTCTAATACAGAAGGAAGCCCCCGCAGCGGCTGCGCGAGGACCTCCCCCTTCCTTCCGTGCGGCTTGACCACACGGGCGATGTTTTTGTACTGGGACCTCAAGGTCCTAGCCCAGAACCTCTACCTCGACAGCAGTGTCGAGGCGAGCGGCCAGTGCACGGGCGAGCGTGCGAATGGCCTTGATGGTACGGCCACGACGGCCGATGACCTTAGCGACGTCATCCTCGGCGACCGAAACCTCAATCGTAGAGGCGTCGTCACCATCGATGACCTCAAGGCTCACGGAATCCGGGTCGTCGACGATCTGAACAACGAGATATTCGACGAGATCGGCGATGCGATCTGAGAGCATTGCCTCACCCTCGAGCTGTGCAGCGTCAACCTCAGGCACGATTTACTCCTCGGCGCCCTCAGCGGCCTCAGCGGCAGCCTTAGCGGCCTCGGCCTCTTTGGCGAGCTGCTTCTTGGACTTCTTGACGACGGTCTCGGTCTTCTCGCCCTCGTTGGCGGCCTTGACCAGAGCGGCGACGGCGTCGGTGAGCTGAGCGCCCTTGGACTGCCAGTCGGCGATCTTCTCGAGGTCGAGGTTGATGGTCTTGGGGGCGGTCATCGGGTTGTAGCGGCCAACCTCCTCGATGATACGACCGTCACGCGGGGCGCGGGAATCGGCGACGACGACACGGTAGTACGGACGCTTCTTAGCGCCGTGACGAGCAAGGCGAATCTTGACTGCCAAAGGAAACTCCTCCAACCAAGCAGCTTTAGGCTGCAACTACAAACAAACAGTTGAACATAATACGCCATCGACGCGGGCAGGTGAAGTCCGTGAGACCAACTTCTTCGGTGTAGTCGAGGGCAAATCCATATCTTAGACAAGAATTCGGGATTTGCAAGCACATACACGCACCCCACATGAGCTGCGCGGTATACTCATGACATGGAAAGACGCGAACATACATACGGTTATGAGGATGCCATGGGCGTCACACCGCCTCCCTGGACGGGCCCGGCGGTGGGCCTCATGGATCTCGACGCGTTTTTTGCGAGCGTGGAGATGCTCGATCATCCCGAGTGGCGCGGCAAGCCGCTCATCGTGGGCGGAGACGCCGATTCGCGTGGCGTCGTGTCTACGTGTTCGTATGAGGCACGTCGCTTTGGCGTGCACTCTGCCATGGCCTCGGCCGAGGCGCGGCGCTTGTGCCCGCAAGCCATTTGGACGCACGGGCACTTTGATCGCTACCGCGAGGTGAGCGCGCAGGTCATGGCGATTCTTGCCGAGGAGACGCCGCGCGTTGAGCGCGTATCCATCGACGAAGCCTTTATCGATATCACACCGGGTCGCTTTGCGCCCGAAGACCCGCTGCTGGTTGCGCGGCGTATAAGCGACCGCGTGGCAGCGCTGGGAGTGACGTGCTCCATTGGCGTGGGCTGCAACAAGACGGTCGCAAAAATCGCAAGCGAGCGGGATAAGCCGTTTGGGCTGACCATCGTGCGCCCCGGAACCGAGCAGCGCTTTTTGGCCGCGCTGCCGGTATCTGCCATGAGCGGCATCGGGCGCTCGGCCGAGGAGCGACTGCGCCGCATGCGCATCTACACCCTCGGCGAGCTATCACGTGCACCGGAATCCACCTTGGCCTCTATTTTTGGCGTCAACGGCGAACGCATGCGCCAGCGTGCGCAAGGACTCGAAATCTCCGAAGTCACGAGTCTCGATGAAGAGCGCGAGGTCAAATCGGTCAGCAATGAACGCACCTTTGCTAAAGATTTGACTGAGCGTGGGGATATTGAGGCGGCGATTGCGCTGCTGGGCGAGTCAGTGGGACGCCGTCTGCGCCGTCAGGGGCTGACGGGTGCCACGGTAACGCTCAAGCTCAAGTATTCGTATGGCAGCGGGCGTACGGCACAGCGCCGGCTGCCTCATCCGACCGACGATGAGAATATCTTCGTGGCGGTTGCGCTCGAGCTGCTCGACAATATCTGGCAGGAAGGCATGCATGTTCGCTTAGCGGGCATCGGCATGAGCGACTTCGACCACCAAGGCGGCATCCAGACCGACCTGTTCTGCGAGATCGATGACCGCGGAGCCCAATCCAGCGACCGACGCGACCTCTCCGTCGCCATCGACGCCGTCCGAGACAAGTTCGGCGACACCGCCCTATCCTTCGGCCGCCAATCCCGCTTCAACGATTAGTCCCTGAGGCAAAAAGAAAGCCGGGCAGGTGCGGAAAACCGCAACTGCCCGGCGATATGCGTGAGGATAGCAAAACCCCGTCTCAAATGAGCTACTAGAGGAGGTTGAGGGGGAGCTGGGGAGCGTCACCCCAGAGCTTTTCGAGACGGTAGAAGTCGCGCGCCTCGGGAGTGAAGACGTGGACGACAACCGAACCATAGTCCATGAGCATCCAGGTCTTCTGCTCGCGACCCTCGATGGAGAACGGGTGCTCGCCGCAAGCCTCGGCGACCTTCTCCTCGATCTCGTCGACGATAGAATCGACCTGGCGGTTGTTGGTACCGGTGGCAAGCACAAAGTAGTCGCATACGTCGGAAAGCTCGGTCAGGTCGAGCACCTGAACGTCCTCGCCCTTCTTGTCGTAGGCGGCCTGCGCGGCGGCGCGGGCGACATCCTCGGCGGCGACACCGCTCGCGGACAGCGAGGCGGCGGTGCGGTCGGACGTGGCGACGAAGCTCTTGTGCTCCACACCTTCAAGAATCTGCTCGTCGGTCATGGTCTCGTCGGCCATGGAATACCTCTTTCTAGACAGCCCGAGCTAGCGCAGCTGGGCGTAATGGTTGTAAATCGAAATAGCCGTGGGATAAAGATAGCGCCCGGACTGGATCACATAGACCAGACCCTGCGCAAAACAGGAGAAGAACAACTCATCGAGCGTCGACTCCCCCACCATCTTGCGCAACGCATGGGCATAGTCGCCGTGGCGGTTGGGCTCGATGGCATCGGCCACAAAGACCACCATATCGAGCGGCGTCATGTCGCAGGCACCCACGGTGTGACGGTCGACAGCCTGGAAAACGGCCGGCGACAACTCGGGGAAAAGCTGCGGAAGCTCATAGGCGGCAACTGGGCCGTGTAAAAGCGGCATCGCGGCAGACGGAGAGCCGGCAATCTTAATGCCGTAATGCAGAGCGCGCGTGACCAGCTCGTCGTCGGAGAGCACTTTGTCCCAGTCGTGGATCAGACCGGCAGCAGCGGCATCAAAGCGGTCAACGCCGTAGACCTCGGCCAGATGAAGTGCGGTCTCGGCAACACCCAGCGAATGCACATAGCGCTTGCGCTTATCCTTCATGCGAACATCGAGCAGCTCTTGAATGCGCTTGAGCAGCGCGCGCTCATCGCCCTCAAACTGATCCTCTACCGACAACGTAGACCCCCATCACTCAAAATCTTCTTGGCCCAAATCGGCATATAGCCTGCGTTTGCGAATGTAGCCGAGCACGGACTCGCTCGTAAGATAGCGCACGCTCATGCCGCGGGCAACTCGCTTACGAATGTTAGTCGAGCTGATCGCCAGCGCCGGAATCTGAATATAGCGCACGTCGAACGGCAGCCCCGACTCTTTGATTCGGGCACGCGCCGTATCGATATCAAAACCCGGTCGCGTCGCCGCAATAAAGGTAGCAAGCTCAGCGATTCGTTCGGCATCATGCCAGGTCACAATATCGATAATCGCGTCGGCGCCCGTAATAAAGTAGAGCTTTACCTGCGGCGGGTAAAAGTCGCGAAGGGCATGAAGCGTATCGGCCGTATAGGTTACGCCCGGGCGGTCGATCTCGAACCGGCTCGCCAAAAAGGCCGGGTTCGCGGCGGTGGCGAGGACCGTCATGGCATAACGGTCCTCGGCAGGCGTCACCGGCTTGTCAAGCTTAAAGGCAGGAGAGCCCGCCGGCATAAAGAGCACAGCGTCCAAGTCGAGGGACTCACGCGCCTGCTCAGCGGTCACCAGGTGCCCGTAATGGATGGGATCAAAGGTGCCACCCATAATGCCGAGCCTAAACTCCTGCCCGTCCTCTAGAGGAAGCTCGGGCAGACCGATTCCACCGCGCAGCGACATGGCCTACTCGCCCTCCGAGGTCTCGGCATCGTCCGCGGCATCCGCCGCATCGACAACCTCGACGCTCTCATCCACAGCATCGGCCACGTCAATGGCTTCAACGGCATCGTCCTCGCCAGCATCCTCGAGCTCCTCGTACTCCGAGAAGTCCTCGGCGCCCTCAAAGTCAAAGGCGCGCTGGCAAATGCGGACCTCGTCGCCCGCACGGCAACCGGCCTTCTCGAGCGCGTCGTCAACACCCATACGCGCAAACTTATGCTGCAGGTAAATGACGGCTTCCTCATTTTCCCAGTCGGTCTGAATGACCATGCGCTCGATGGCGCGACCGACCACGCGGAAGGCACCGGGCTCTTCCTGGACAATGCGGAAACGCTTCTCACGCTGCAGGCGACGGCGCTCCCACTCATCGTCGCGCAGAACGACCGGCTCATCGGAGACAGCCAACTCGGCGCGCAGCTTAGCCACCTGCTCGCCCACGGCAAGCATCAGCGTGTTGAGGCCGGCGCCCGTAACAGCAGACACGGCAAAGAACATATGGCCATCGTCGAGCGCCGCACGCTTAAGGTCGGCAATCTTGTCAGCCGTGCCCGGCGCATCGCACTTGTTAGCGACGACGATCTGCGGACGCTCCGAAAGCTCGGCGCCATACTGCTCGAGCTCGCGGTTGATGATGCGATAGTCCTCGACCGGATCGCGATCCTCAAAACCACCCGTCATGTCGACGACATGCATGATTAGGGCCGTACGCTCAATGTGGCGCAGGAACTGGTGACCCAGGCCACGGCCCTCGCTCGCGCCCTCGATGAGACCGGGGACGTCGGCAACGACGTAAGAATATTCGCCGGCACGCACCATGCCGAGGTTCGGCACGAGCGTGGTAAACGGGTAGTCAGCGATCTTGGGGCGGGCGGCACTCATGCGCGCAATGAGCGATGACTTACCCACCGAGGGAAAGCCCACGAGCGCGGCATCAGCCATAAGCTTCATCTCGAGCTCGATCCAGTGCTCCTCGGCCGGCTCGCCCAGCTGAGCGAACGCGGGCGCGCGGCGCACCGACGTCACAAAGTGCGTGTTGCCCAGGCCGCCGGCACCGCCGGGCGCCACGACAACGCGCTCGCCATCGTGAACGAGGTCGGCAATCTCGAACATCGGGGTCTGCGTCTCGGGGTCGAGCTCGCGCACCACGGTACCCATAGGGACCTTGAGAATCAGGTCCTCGCCGCTCTTACCGTTACGACGGGCACCCTGCCCGTGCGTGCCGCGCTCGGCGCGGAAGTGATGCTTAAAGCGGTAATCGATCAGCGAAGACAGCTGAGCATCGGCCTGGATGACGACATTGCCGCCACGACCGCCGTCGCCGCCATCGGGGCCGCCCTTGGGGACAAATGCCTCGCGCCTAAACGACATGCATCCGGCTCCGCCGTCGCCGCCGCACACGTTAATGCGGCTGATATCGGTGAACTGTGACAACAGAATCGCCTCCTACAAAAAAGAGGGAGACCCTTGAATCCTAAAACTCAAGTGCCTCCCACATATGTGCTCTATGAAGGGTGAATTACGCGTTCGCGAGCGGGCGTACGCTGACCCTGTGCTTGATACCCTTGTGGAACTCAACGGTACCGTCGACCAGCGCGAACAGCGTGTCGTCCTTACCACGGCCAACGTTCTCACCCGGATGGATGTGCGTGCCGTGCTGACGGACGAGAATCGTGCCCGTGGTTACCGTCTGGCCGGCATAGCGCTTCGTGCCAAGGCGCTGACCGCGGGAGTCACGGCCATTACGGGAGGAACCGAGTCCTTTTTTGTGTGCCATTGTGTATACCTACTCTTTCGTTACGAGTGTAATCTACTCGGCGACGGGAGCCTCGGCAACAGCCTCGGCCTCTGCCTTGACAGCCTTCTTGGCGCGGGACGTAGCCTGGACCTTCACGATCTTCAGCTTGGTGAGCTGCTGACGGTGACCCTTCAGACGACGATAGCGCTTGCGCTTGTGGAACTTGAAGACCAGCTGCTTCTCGCCCTTGAACTGCTCAACGATCTGAGCGGTAACCTTGGCCTTGGCCAGCTTGTCGGGATCGGTGACGATCTTCTTACCATCGTTGAGGAAGATAACCGGCAGGGTGACCTTGTCGCCCTCATTGCCCTCGATCTTCTCGACGGTGATGACATCGTCGGTGGCGACCTTGTACTGCTTGCCGCCCGTGTTAACGATTGCGTACATGTTTACTTGCCCTTCATGCATCAGTTAGTGCAACAGCCGAATATAGTAGCAGGCGAAAATACCCCCGTCAACGAGTATGTGGAGCAAATCCACAAGTTCGCACAGGTATGGGGCTGACGAGTCGGCCCTCGTCGTCCTCGCATGCTTGATTCTGACGCTCGACATCGTAGGAGCAGATGGTCACGAGGTCTTGCATACCGGTGGAAACAATAGGTGCATCCACGCCCGGGGTCAAGCCCTGCAACAAAACATCAGCAGCGGAAAGCAAAATTTCCGGACGCATGGAGCCCTCGTTGTCGGCATGGGTGTCGAGCATGAGCACCAAATGGTCCGGGCGCTCCCCCGCCGTGAGCTCATAGCCCACGAGCGTGTGATCCAAATCCAAGCGCTTGCTCTTTTTGCCGCGCGCGTAGTCGATGCCGTGGCCCGCGCGCAGCGTGTCGATCGCACGACGCACCTCGTCGGCGCTTACGGGCGCCTCGGGATCCAAGTGCAGGTCGATGCGATACGACAGGCGCGTGAGCTGCGCCGTCAACGCCGGCGTGCGCACGTCGATGTACGCCGCCTCGATGGGCGCCAGATCGGCCGGAGACGCCGCAGCCAGGCGCCCAAACGCCTCGTCGAGCGCCACGAACTCGGTCATAAACAGGTCATACCACTCGCAGGTCGACGACGTACCCACCGGCAGCGCCGAAGAGAAGCCCACGCGCATGTGCGGAGAGAAGCCCTGCGTGACGGCATAGGGAAGTCCCGCACGGCGCACGATGCGCTCAATGGTATGGATCACTTCGAGATGGCCCAGGTACTTAAGGCGATCGCGCTTGCCATAGCGAACACGAAGTCTAAAGAGCGAGGGGTTGTCGGTCAGGCGCTCACTCATGCGCGATCACCCATCAATACATTCTTGGCGTGGAGCGTGGGGCAGATCCCGCAGCCGGTGCACGACGTGCGGGTGCAGTCGGGAGTCGTGACGCCCTCGAGCGAGCGACGGTACTCGCGCTCGAGGAAGCCGCGCGTACAGCCAGGGCTCACATGCTCCCACGGCAGGCGCCAATCCAACTCGTAGGGCAGGTGCACGAGCTCATTGAGGTCGATGCCGTTTTTGGCAGCAGCTTCCTTCCAGTTATCGAGCGAGAAATGCTCTACCCAGGCGTCAAAGCGAGAGCCCGAGCGCCAAGCGTCGATGATGACGGGCGTCATGTCACGACCGGCGCGGGACAACGCAGCCTCGATGAGCGAGGTCTCGGCATCGTGGTAATGAACGCGGACGGCACGGTTGCGAACGCTCGTGATGAGCAGCTTCTGGCGACGCTTGACGTCGTCGTAGTCGAGCTGCGGGCACCACTGGAACGGCGTGGCAGCCTTAGGGATAAAGACCGAAACCGAGATCGACACCGAGATCGAGCCGCGACGAGCCTTGGGCACCACGGAACGACCGAGCTCCAGCACGTGATCGGCCAGATTGGCGATGGCCACGATGTCCTCGTCGCGCTCGCCGGGAAGGCCCATCATAAAGTAGAGCTTCATGCGGTTCCAGCCGGCCTCGAAGGCCGCCTTGGCCGCACGGTCCAGGTCCTCCTCGGTCACGTTCTTGTTAATGATGTCGCGCATGCGCTGGCTGCCGGCCTCGGGCGCGAACGTCAGGCCGCCCTTCTTTTCGCCGGCGACCGACTCGGCCATATCCACGCCAAACGAATCCAGGCGCTGCGACGGAATAGACACGCGAATACCCGTATCCTCCAGGCGACGGTTGAGCCTGCCGAGCACGTCGCGAATGCAGGAGTGGTCGGTCGTGGAGAGCGAGGTCAGCGACACCTCGTCATAGCCGGTCTTTTCCAGACCCTGAATCACCGACGAGACGATCTGGTCGGCCGAGCGCTCGCGCACCGGGCGATACGTCATGCCGGCCTGGCAAAAACGACAGCCGCGGGCGCAGCCGCGCAGGATCTCGATAGACAGGCGGTCGTGGACCAGCTGCGCATAGGGCACGCACGACTGCGACAGCGGATTCGTGGCGCCGAAATCCTCGACGACGCGCTTGTAGACCACGGTCGGCGCATCCTTGCCCTCACGCGGCACGGTGTAGCCATGCGGCGAGCAGGGCTCGTCGTGACGAACCTCATAGAGCGACGGCACGTAGTTGCCGGCAATGGATGCAAGCTGCTCGACAATCTGCGCGCGCGGGACCCCTTCGTCACGCAGGCGGCGATGCAGCTGGCAGGTCTCGAGCAGCGATTCCTCGCCCTCACCGATGAGGATGGCATCGAAGAAGGCCGCGTACGGCTCGGGGTTGTACACCGAGGGGCCGCCGGCGATGATGATGGGGTCGTCTTCGCCTCGGTCGGCCGCCAACAGTGGAATGCCAGCGAGGTCGAGTGCCTCGAGGAAGTTCGTCACCGCCATCTCGTGCGGCACATGCAGACCGACGATATCAAACGAAGCGACCGGCGCTGCACCCTCGAGCGAGAGCAGCGGAATACCCGCCTCGCGCATGGCGTCACCCATATCGGGCCACGGCACATAGCCGCGCTCGCAGGAGATGCCCTCGGCCTGGTTAAGGATGTTGTAGAGGATGGCGATGCCCTGGTTGGGCAGACCGACCTCGTACACATCCGGATAGATCAGGCAGCAACGGTAGTCGGCATCGGCCTTGGAAAGCGTGCCCCACTCGTGATCGATATAGCGGCTCGGCTTCTCGACCTTGGCGAGCAACGGCTCAATTAAATGAAAACAGTCTTGGTATGCAACGCGCAACGGAAAACCCCTAAGCAGCGAGATCGGATGCGTCTTGGTAGGACGCCATAGGACGGGTAGCGCCCGCGACCGTGGTCACCAGATCGCGAACGCGGGAGAACGTGGCAGTGACCGCCTCGTTGGCACGGCTGTAGTCGACATCGCGCTCGTAGAGCGAAACGAGTGCACGGCCCATGCCGTAGGTGCCCGCGGCAGCAGTGAGCGCCTTGACGGCAAACCCAATATGCGGCGTCTGCTTGACGAGCGCGCGGGTGACCGCGCGGATCACAAGACCGCCGGCAAGCACGCCCGCGACCTCATAACCGCGCTCGGGCTTAATACCGCGTCCAAAGATTGCCGCGAGCTCAAAGAGCATGCCCACCTGCGCCAGCGCCATAACGGGATAATCGGCCCCCGGCAAAAACACCAGCGCGCCCGTCGCCATATTGGTAAGCGCGCACGAGGTGATGATGCGGTTAGCGGCCGCAATACGCATAAAGGCGAAGTTCGCCGCAAATGCCGTCTCCTTGTCCGTGCGATCGAGAATCCAGCGGGCAAGCGTCTCGAGCAGATACGTCTTATCGGTAGCCGCCACCGCGCCGAGCATGGGCGTGGACTCCTGGATAAAAGGCACCTCGACAGCGGACTCGGCCAGCACGCACACGGGGGCGCCGGCAATCACGAGTTCCTGCACGGCGCTCTCAAGACGGTCGGATCCGCACGAAAGCACCAGCACCACATCGGTATCGGTCTTTGGAGCAATTCGCTCCTCCCCCAGACGCTCGACGCGCACAATGCCCGAGGTCGTCTGCGGCACAAAGGCGTCACGCACCGTCTCGGCCAGAAAGCGCGAGGCGGACGAATCCAGATAGACCGAGACGCGCACCGGCGTATCGGAATCCTTCTTAACGGACGCGCCCATCTTAAAAGCGCGGGTCAGCTTATCTACGGGAATTTTCATGGCAAACCCCTCCAGCGGTTACGCGGCGCCCGAACGATGCCGCCATATGGATTGTACGATACCCACCGTCAGCAGCTGAATCATCATCGAAGACGAACCGAAGCTAATAAACGGTAGCGGAATACCGGTAATCGGCATCATGCCGATGCACATGCCGATGTTTTCGAAAGTCTGGAACGCCCACATGCCAACGATGCCCACACACGAAAGACGCAAAAACAGCGACTCGCACTTAAAGGCGACGCGAATCGTCGAAAAGATCAGCAGCACGTAGAGGCACAGGAGCAAAAAGGAACCGCAAAAGCCAAAGGTCTCGGACAGGAAGGCGAAGACGAAGTCGGTGTGGAACTCAGGCAGAAAGCCGCCGGCCGACTGCGTCGCATGCCCCAGGCCCTTACCAAAGAAGCCGCCCGAGCCAACGGCGATAAGCGACTGCTGCAGGTTGTAGGCATCGTCCGAATCGGCATTATCGGGGTCGATAAAGACCGTCAGACGGTTCATCTGATACTGCTTGATGAGCACATCGTGGCCGAGCAACGAATCAAAGACCGAATCAAGCGCCAGGACGAGGGCCACCAGGCCCACGAGCAGGGCCAGGGTCGACAGCACCCATTCGCGGCGTGCACCGCTCATGCAGATGACGATGGCGCCCGAAACCAGCACGACCAGGCCCGAGCCCAGGTCACCCATGGCAACGACGGCCAAAAACGGAATGGACAGCATGCCGCAGAGCTTGACGTAGTCGCGAACGGTATCGATGCGACCGTTATACTGCGAACCAAGCGTAGCAATAAAGAAGATGGTGATGAGCTTGGCAAGCTCAACCGGCTGGAACGTCAAGCCGATACCGGGAATCTTGATCCAGCCCGTCATGCCCAGACCGCCCGTATAGGACAGACCCGGAATCTTGGGCGAGAAGATCACGATCAGGTCGATGACGAGCAACGCCGTCGAGAAATTGGAAATACCGCGCAGGTCGGTACGCCAGACCAGCACCGCCAGCACCGCCCCGATGCCAATTCCCAGAAGATGGCGTGAAAACGATGCATCGGCCTTAAACTGCGAAGCCGACCAGATAATGATGGCACCGTAGGCGACGAGCGCCACAGTAGCCACGAGCACACCGATATGCACCTTTTGGCGAAACGTGCCGCGCGAGGCCGAAAGTTGCTTGTTGACGCGGTCCAGGCTGCTGCGAGAGCCGGTCTTGGTTGAACGGAACAGATCCGCCGGAGAAAAATCCATCGCAACCTCCTATCGAACCGAAGAATCGCCCGAGGCCGAAGAGGTATCGGGCTCGTCATAAATCACGCCGAGCACGTCGCGCACGACATGCATCGCGGTATCTGAGCCACCGCCGCCCTGCTCCAGGACGGTAGCGATGACATACTTGGGATCATCGGCCGGTGCATAGGCGCAGAACCACGCGTATTCGTCCTCGCCACTTTTCTCGCCCGTGCCCGACTTGCCGTATACCTGCGGCGTCAGGGTGCCAAAGTGCGCCGCCAGGGACGTCGATGCCGTGTAAATCACGTCGTGCATGCCGTTGCGAACAAGAGCCAAATCCGAATCGCTGTTGATCTTGGCCTCCAGGCGCTTCTTCTTGCCCTTGCCATTGTACTTATAGGCATCGCCGTCGCCATCGCGCGACACGGCAGACAAAAATACGTGAGGCACGTACTGTTTGCCGCCGTTGGCAAGACCCATATAGGCGCACGCCATCTGCAGGGGCGTCACCAGGATGTCACCCTGACCGATGGCAATGTTGGTCATATCGCCGGCATTCCACTTGCGGTCCTCGGCAGATGCGTCGGTGAAGTACGACTCTTTCCACTCGGCATCGGGAATACGGCCCGCGCCCTCACTCGGCAGATCGATACCGCAGGTCTTGCCTAGACCCCAGCGACGAAAGACCTCCTGCAGGCCCTCGGGATGTTGCTCGTCATAAAAGAACGCCTTGCCCATGTCGTAGAAGACGGGGTCGCACGAGTTGGCGATACCCGACTGCAGCGTCATGGTGCCGTGGCCAGACGTCAGCCAGCAGCGCTTGCCCCAAGCCTTGCCCAGGCCCGTCCAATAGCCCGTGCAGTTGGTTGTCTGCGTTGAAGTGTAGGTTCCAAACTCAAGACCGGCCAGCGCCGAGAGCGGCTTGATGGTCGAGGCCGACATGTACTGTCCGCTAATGGCGCGGTTGAGCAGCGGGTGCGAACCCTTGTCATCATTGAGCTCGGTCCACACGTCATTTGAGACGCCGCCGATAAAGACGGACGGATCGAACTTGGGCTCGCTCGCCATGCCCAGGATCTCGCCATTGTTGGGATCGAGACACACCACGGCGCCGTTACCGGCATTGCTGTAGCCAGTGGTCTTGGCAAGCTCGATAGCGCTCGCCAGTGCCGCCTCACAGGCCTGTTGGATCTTAAGGTCGAGCGTGAGCTTAATGTCAGAGCCGGCCTTTGCGGGTACGGCGCCGGCCTGACCGGTCACATTGCCCGAGGCATCGACCTTGACGGTCTGCTCGCCACGAATACCCTGCAGCAGGTTTTCGTAGTAGCTCTCAACACCCGCCTGGCCCACGATATCGCCCGACTGGTACGTAATCTTGCCAGCAGAAGCATTATCATCGCCAGAGGTTTTCTTATTCTGGGCCTCGAGCTGCTCGGAGGTAATGGTGCCGGTATAGCCCAAGATATGGCATGCCGTCTCACCGTATGGATACTGGCGCTCGGTACGCTCGGCAATCTTGACGCCCGGGAACTCGCCGGCGTGTTCCTTGATATAGGCAACCGTGGAGCGACGGACGTCCGTCGCGATGGTATGCAGGCTCTGAGCGCCCTCTGTATTGTCCTGAATATTGCGAAGGACCGCCACATAAGGCATTCCAAGCACGTTGGCAAGATGGCGAACCAGAACCTCATCCTCGGCAAGGTCGCGGTAGGCCACGACAGCAAGTGAGGGACGGTTCTGGACAAGCGCCACGCCATTGCGGTCGAGGATGCGGCCGCGTACAGCGGGAGTGGTAACGGTGCGAGTCTGATTGCTATTAGCCTGCTTCTCGTAATAGTCCGACGAGACCATCTGCATGCCCCACAGCTTGACGGCGAGCGCCGCAAACATCGCGCCCACACCCGTGGTGAGGATGGAAAAGCGGCCCTTAAAGGCGGTCGCCGCGGTATTGCCCTCGCCCTCGGTGGCGCGTGGGGCCGTTCCATGCTGCGTATCGTAGGTAAAACGGGAATCGCCACGACGCATGATGACCAGCGCGACCACGATGGCCACAACCAGCACGATACCAGCGATAATAACCGTCAACTGGGAAGACATCTACGGGCCTCCCCTATTTGAGCTTGCGGGTCTTGGGCTTAAAGCGCATACCCGTCTGGCGTCCGCCACGTGCGGAGAATCCATAGCCGGACTGCGGCACGACGCCGGACATCAAAAACGGAATGGCAACCAGACCCGTCAGGATCGAGGACGGCAGCGCATGGCCGAAGATCGCCACGACAAAGCTCGTCTCCAAACCCATAAACAGCAAGATGATGCTGTAAATCACATTAATGACGAGCGCAAAGGCGCCCACAGTGACGCCGCGCGCACTCGGGGTACCGCCCGTCTGACCGACGGCGCTGTGCACCAGGGCAAAAGAGCCCACGGTCAGCAGGAGCGACATAACGCCCACCGGCACGGCAGCGGACAGGTCATAGAACAAGCCGCTGCAAAAACCGCACACGACGGCACGGGTCGGGTCGCCCGAGAACACGCTTAGGCACACCAGGATAATCATGAAGTTGACGCGACCGCCCGCAATGGAGATCTGCGGTGCCAGGCCTGCCTGCAGCAGCACGCACACGATGGCGGCGATTACAAACGTGCGGGAGCTCATCCCCTGCTCGTGTAGATCCATGGACATGCCCCCTATTCGCTCGAGCCGGAATCGGTCGTCTCGGACGTGTCGGAACTGTCATCCGAGCTCTCGTCCTTCGTCTTGGTCGCAGCATCGCGCGACGTTCCCTGCGGCGTGCTGTTGGCCGTGCTCACGTCCTCATCCGAGGCCGACTGTTCGTCGGTCAGCGAGGTGATGACCAGCACTTCCTCGTTGTTCTCGGCCGTGGTCTGGGCGCGCACCACAATGGTGTAGTACACGTCGTTTGCCGATTTCTCGACCGACGAGACGGTGCCGAGCGGTAGACCCTTGGGGAACACACCGCCAATGCCCGAGGTCACGATGATGTCGCCAACCTTAACATCGGAGTCGACGCTCACGTACTCAAGACGCAGCGTGCCGTCAGCCTGACCCTGCAGCATGCCTTGGGCGCGCGTGTCCTGCACCATAGCGGACACGCCCGAGTTCTCGTCGCCAATCAGGCGCACGGTGGACGTCTTGGCCGAGACTTCGATGATCTGGCCGATAACACCGGCCGAACTCGTCACAGGCATGTTGATGGTAAGGCCGTCGGCAGAGCCCTTGTCGATAGTTACGGTCGAGGTCCAGGCATCGCCCGAGGCACCAACGATACGAGCAGCGGTCGATTTGAGGTTGTAGGTCGACTGCAGCCCGACCAGCCCCTCCAGACGCTCGGCGGTCTTTTGAGCCTCGGAGAGCTCGGCAACCTTAGAGGTCAGCTCCTCGTTTTGCTTCTTGAGCTCGTCGAGCGTGTCCTGCGACGCCGTAAGGTTAGAGAACACGTTGCCGATGGCATTGAAAGGAGCCGCCACAGCCGAACCCACAAAGCGCACCGGCGAGGTAATCGTCGTTACGCCCGAACGCACGGCATGAATCGGTCCTGCCTCGCCCTCGCGGATGTAAAACGTGAGCAGCAACACCGAAATCAGGCTGAAAACAATCAACGGGCGCATACCCGTTGATTGTCGCTTGGTATTCAGATTTGTGGAGAAACCCGAAGATCGTGCCAAATGGAATCCACCTTTTGGAAATTAAGCATTGGTCTGGACGAAGCCGCCATCAAACGCATTGGCCTCGAGCACGCGGGCACAGCCGTTAACGACGTTATCGAGCGCCGTGGGGCTGACGTTGACCGAAACGCCGGTCTCATCGCGCAGGCGCACGTCGAGACCGCGCAGCAGCGCGCCGCCACCGGTCAGCAATATGCCATAGTACATAAGGTCCGAGGCAAGATCGGGCGGCGTGGCATCGAGTGCGTCCTTGACGGCCTTAGCCATCTCGTCGAGCGGCTTGTTGAGCGCGCGACGGATCTCCTCACTCTCGATGCGCACGGTCTTGGGCAGACCGGTGATCACGTCGCGGCCGTTGACCTCGACGTCGAGCTCGTCCTTGAGCGGCACGGCGGAGCCGACCTTGATCTTGATGTCCTCTGCCGTACGCTCGCCGATGGCCAAGTTGTAGGCATCGCGAACGTGCGTGAGGATGGCCTGATCGAACTCGTCGCCGGCAATACGGATGGACTGCGAGACGACGATACCGCCCATGGCGATAACAGCGACCTCGGTGGTACCGCCACCGATGTCGATGACCATGGAGCCGGTAGGCTCCTCGACGGGCAGGTCGGCGCCGATAGCGGCGGCCATAGGCTCTTCGATCAGATAGGCCTGGCGAGCGCCGGCCTGGATCGTGGCCTCAAAGACGGCACGCTTCTCGACCGACGTGACACCGGAGGGAACGCAGACGACAACGCGCGGACGCGGGGTCCACGGATAGCGCTTCTCGGACGCCTTGTCGATAAAGTAGCGAAGCATAGCCTCTGTAACATCGAAGTCGGCGATGACGCCGTCCTTCAGGGGACGAACGGCCACGATGTTGCCGGGCGTACGGCCGAGCATGCGCTTTGCCTCGATACCGACCGCCAGGATGCGCTCGTCGTTCTTGTCGATGGCGACTACAGAGGGCTCGCGAATGACGATGCCCTTGCCGCGCACGGAGACAAGCGTATTGGCGGTGCCGAGGTCGATGGCAAGATCGCCCGCATAGCTACCGAAGAACATATCCATCAAAGAAAACAACGCAACTCCTGATGTGTTGGATGATTGCTGGAAAACTACTAGCTCATCATACTAGCGCAAGCCCGGCACCTCACTTGCGGTGAAGCGCCGGGCAAAGCTAAATCCCATAAGGTCACTACTGGTTGTCAGCAGCCGAGAAATCCATATCGAGCGAGGAAACGGCCCAGCCGATATGGTTGTCGGAGCGCACGAATTTGACGGTGTACTCCTGCTCGCCGCCCTTGGACAGCGATGCCTTCACCTTAGCGGTCGTCTCGGTCATGGACTGATCCATGCCCTCGACGGACACGGTGGCGCCCTGCGGAATCGAGGAGATGATCATCGACTTGGCGTCCTCGGACAGGCTCGAGGCCAGGCAAGACTCGGCCTTTGCGGTGTCACCGTCGCCGGCAGCCTGGAACAGATCGGTGATAACCGACTCCTGCGAGGGGAAGCCAAAGCCGCGCGTGTAGGCAAAGCCCAGACCGCCCGCAGCAATCAAAATGAGCAGAAGCAGCACGATGAAGACTTTGAGACCCGTGTGGCGATGGCGACGACGGACCTTGGCCTGCTTACGATCCTGACGGTCCTGCTGGACCATCTCGGACTCGGACAGCGTAAAGAAGCCGGTGTCCGAGGGATCGGGCATAAACTGACCGGTCGCGCCCGTAGGATCGAGCGGATCGACGGCAGGAGCGTCCATCGCGGGCGCCGGAGCCGTGGCCATAGCCGTCTGGGCAGACAGCGCGGCAAGCGAATCATGCACGCGGGCAAGCTCATCGACCTGCTCGGAAGTGAGCTGGTAGATGCCATCGGCAGTAGCGGCGTTAAAGGCGTCGAGTGCGTCGGAGGGACGGCCGGCGGCAGAAAGCGCCTGACCCATGCCGGCGTTGAGCGCACGCGTGTCGTCGCGGGGGCCGGCAAAGTCGATAGCCGTGCGGTAGGTCTCCACGGCATCCGCCGGACGGCCGAGCTTAATGAAGCAACGACCAAGCTCGCCCAGTGCGGCGGCAGGAGCCGGATTGGCGCCGTCGATGGCAGCCTGACGGAAGGCAGTACCCGCGTTGGCATAGTCGCCCGACTGGAACAGCGCGTTACCCAGGCCCAGATAGGCCTTGAACGGCGTGGCATAGGAAGCATCCTGCGTAGCAGCAGAGAACGCCTGGGCGGCCGTCGTGTAGTCGCCCACGGCGGCGAGTGCCTTGCCGCGGTTGGTGAGCAGCGCGCCGCGCTTGCCGTAGGTGCCGTCATTGAGGGCAGCGGCGTAGGCCTCGGCGGCCTCGGCATACATGCCCAGGTGCATCAAGGCGTTGCCACGAAGGTGATCGGCCTCGCCCATAATCTCATCGGGAGTTTTTGCCGCCCCAAGCATCTGGGCTGCAGCGGAAAAATCACCCGCGCGGTAAGCGGCGCGGCCCTGTTGGATCAGCTGGCTATTCAAGGAAATCCCCTTTACTCGTGAACGATCTCGACATGGACGATCTCGTCGCCGGCACGCAGCTGCGAAATCACATCGAGACCCTCGACCGTGGTACCAAAGACGGTGTAACCGGAATCGAGGTTATGCTGGGCACCCAGGCAGAAGTAGAACTGCGAACCCGCGGAATCGGGGTCCATGGAGCGTGCCATGGCAAGGGCACCATCGACATGGCTGTTGCGCGGATTGGTGGCAAACTCGCCCTTGATGCAGTAGCCGGGACCACCGGTACCGGGCATGCCGTCAGGGCCCTCAAGACCGGCAGCGACGTCGGCGCCGGACATATCGCGGGTATTGGGGTCGCCGCCCTGAATGACAAAGCCGGGCACATAGCGATGGAACTTAAGGCCATCATAGAAACCCATCGTGGAAAGCTCGCAGAAGTTCGCGACATGAATGGGAGCGCCCTCACCGTCAAACTTGACCTTGATGGTACCCTTCGACGTCTCGATAACGGCGCACTCGTCGCCGGCAAGCTGATACTCGGGCGTGTAGAGCTCTTTCTTAAAACCAAACATGTGGTTCCTTCCTCGTGCGTTTAAAGCATATTTGTACGAATTGTAGCAATAAGCATGCGCTTACATCAATTGCGCACGTAGGTTATGCCGACTATGGCGAACTAATTTTAGGAACGCTGCTGCGGCTTCCAGGAGCCCACATTGGCGTCGTACTGGTTCAGCGCGCTGTTGCCGCCCTGCGCGATGGGCGCCAGGATCTCGCTTTGGTGGGAACTCATCGACTCACCATCAGGAATGGCCAGCGAGATATCCCAGCTCTGGCAGATCACGTCGACGCGCTCATACATCCACTCGGCAAGCTGCTTTAAGTGGGCGATGTCGTCCGCATAGACCGTATCGTCCTGATACTTAAGGTTGTTGAGCTCATCTTGCGTCTTTTTGATCTGGTCGCGCAGGGCGTAGGCACTCTGCGACAGCTCCTGACGGGTGGACAGCGGCGTTCGGAGATAACCGTTGTTAAAGGAATCGATGACCTCGCCGATCTGGTCCTCGTCACCGTAGGACACGATGGTCTGATACAGACCGTCGAGCCTGGTATAGAGCTGATCATCGGTCAGCACGGTTTCTTCCTGGACCACCTCGGCAGAATCGTCTTGCTTGGTATCGTCCTCAGTCGCCTCGCCCTTTTGGCGCGTGGGGAAGGTCGTCTGCGCAGCCTGGCCAAACTGGTCGTAGAAGGCAGGCATGACACCCATGGGATCGGCCGTCACGAACCAATAGGCACCGCCGCAAACGACGGCAAGGACCGCGATGACGATGAGCGGCTTGGGGATATGACGCTTGTGCTTGTGATAGGCGTCCTCGTCGGGATGCACCTTGCGCTTGGGTTTTTGAGCATCGTCATGCAGGGAAACGGGCGTGGGAATATCGACCTTGGGGATACCGAAATCCTTATCGAAAGCCGGCAGCACGCAGGTCTCGTTAGGATCGGCGGCGTCCGAAAGAACCGCGGCAGCCGAGGCGGGCGCATGAGGCACCTCGGTATCGATCTGCTCTTGCGTTAGGCGCGGAAAGCCCGCCGTGCGGCCCGCTGCCAGGTCGGATGCGGCCGCGTCCTCGGAGAGGATGCCCGGAGCGGGGCGTCCGCATTTGGGGCACGTACGATCATGCGGAGAAAGACGGGCACCGCAGCCCTCGCAGAACACGAACTCGGTGTGCTCGGGGCCATCGCCCGGACCCACATAGGCGTTGCAGTAGGGGCAGAACGAGGCGCCGTCCTCGATAGTCTTAAGGCAATGCGGGCAGATCACGGCATCCTCTTTTCGAAGCAATTCAAACAATCGAGGTTAGAGCATAACATCGCCACGGCCCCACAGGAACAAGGCACCAATTCAACATCGCCAGGGCGCGTAGCTACTTCTTCTTTTTGCTTGGCATCGAGACTTTGATGCCTTGGGCGGACTTGGTCACGCGAGAGCGCTTGGCTCCGGTACTCTTCTTTTTCTTGGGCTGGGCCTGGGCCACGCCCTCGAGTGCGCGGGCCTCGGCCTCGCGAGCGGTGCGATCTTCGCGGCGCTGTGCCATGTCGGCGGCAACGCGCTTGGCAAAACGTTCGGCCGTCGATCCCGTCGAGCTCACCTTGCCGCCACCGCGGCCCAGGCGGACGCGCACACCGCGGCCAAAACCAGTTGCGGCATGACGACGACGCGGCTTGAGCGAATCCATCATCGTGGCGAGCTTAAAGAACACCGAGCAGGTAAAGACCACGATGACAGCCAAGATAACCATCTGACCCATCGACAGGTTGGCAATAGACAGCAGCTCCGGGAATCCGATAACGCCCACCAAGATGCCGGCGACTACAAACACAAAGAGCACCACACGTAAGGGCGTGAGAGGCTGTGAGATGCGCCAGATCAGGCTGACGCTCGCCGCGCACGACGTAAGCAGGCACATCGTAGACAGCGTGAGCTGGCTAAAGCCAAACACGCGCGCCACAAAGATATCGAGCGCCGCAGCCAAAATGACCGCAATCGACGCCGGCAGTGCCCGCTTGAGTACGTTCGTCAAAAACGCACCCTTCACGCGAGCATTGTTGAGCTCCAGGCCCAACACAAAGCCCGGCGCGCCGATGCAGAAGAAGTTAATGAGCGTCATCTGGATGGGCTCGAAGGGGTACGGCGGCAGCGCGATGCACAGCGCCGCCAGGCCCATCGAGAACAGCGTCTTGGTCAGGAACAGCGACGCCGAGCGCTGCAGGTTGTTGATGGAGCGACGGCCCTCGGCCACCACGGCGGGCATCGAGGCAAAGTCGTTGTCGACGAGTACGATCTCGGCCACGTTACGCGCGGCATCGGAGCCGGCCGCCATGGCCACGGAGCAGTCGGCCTCCTTGAGCGCCAGCACGTCGTTGACGCCGTCGCCCGTCATGGCCACGGTGTGCTCGCGGCGCTTGAGCGCCTGCACGAGCTCGCGCTTCTGCTGCGGGGTCACACGACCAAAGACATGGTAGCGGTCCACTGCGGCATCGAGCTTGGCCGGCGTATCGAGCGTCGTGGCGTCCACATAAGCGTCCGCCCCCGGCACGCCCACCACGCGCGCGATCGACGACACCGTACGCGGGTCGTCGCCACTGATCACGTTGAGGGTCACGCCCTGCTCGTTAAAGTAGCCGATGGTCTCGGCCGCCGAGGTACGAATCTCGTCGCGGATGGTCACAAAGCCCACGGGCTCGGCCTCTCCCACCATATCGCCATCGGGCGTAAAGCCGTCCACGCGCGCCACCACGAGCACGCGGCAGGTATCGGCAAGCTCGGCGACACGGTTCTCGACCTGCGAAAACACACGCTCCGAAAGCACAAACTGCGCGGCGCCCATCACATAGGAGCCCTGCGCAAACGAAGCACCACTCCATTTTTTTGACGACGAGAACGGAATGACCGACAGCGGTTCAGACACCTCGACCGGGCGATCGGCGTAATAGTTGAGCAGCGCCTGGCAGGTCTCGTTGGCATCGGCCGAAGTCGCACGTGCCACGTTAGCCAGCGCAAAATCGAGCACCGTGGTATCGACGGGAACGGCCGCCTCGTCCGGGCCGGCGCCTAGGCTCACGCCCTCAACCGGCAGCGGATACGTGCCCTCGACCTCCATGCGGCCCGACGTGATGGTGCCCGTCTTGTCCAGGCACAGCACGTCGACGCGAGCGAGCGTCTCGATGCAGTAGAGCTGCTGCGCCAGCACCTTGCGGCGGGCCAAGCGCACCGTAGCGATGGCGAGCACCGACGAGGTCAGCAGCACCAGGCCTTGCGGGATCATGCCCAGCAGGGCGCCCACCGTGGACAGCAGCGCCGACGAAGGCACATGACCAGCCAACAGCTCGGAGAAGCACCACGAAAGCGCGCTATCGCCCGGGGTTCCCGCGGCATCCCACAGCTCGCTCACATTCGAGGCAAGCAACGCCAAACCGAGCGGGATCATGATGATGCTCGCAAAGCGCACGATGGCGTTAAGCGCGTTCATGATCTCGGAATTGACCTTTTTGACGTACTTGGCCTCGTTATTAATTTTGGCCACGTAGTTGTCGGCGCCGACATGGATCACGCGGGCGCGCAGCAGACCCGAGTCGATAAAGCTGCCGCTCATGAGCTCGGAACCGGGCTGTTTCTTGATAAGGTCGCTCTCGCCCGTCAGCAAGCTCTCGTTCACGAGAGCCTCGCCCGAAACCACCACGGCATCAGCGGGAATCTGGTCGCCGCGCCCCAGGCGGATGATGTCGTCGAGCACGATCTGGTCCAGGTCGAGCTCCACCTCGGCGCCGTCGCGCACCGCGATGGCCTTCTTGGAGGTCAACAGCGTGAGCTTATCGACCATCTTCTTGGAACGCATGGACTGGATGACGCCAATAGCGGTATTGAGGAACACCACGAACAGGAACGTCAGATTCTTAAACGAACCGGTCAAAATGACCAGGAACGCCAAGATCACGTTGATCAAATTGAACAGCGTGCAGAGGTTCTCGATGATGAGCTCTTTGACCGACTTGGTCTTGTGTTCCATGTTGCGGTTGATTTTACCGGCGGCGATGCGCTCCTCGACCTCGGCGGTCGAGAGTCCGCGCTCGATATCCGTTGCTGCCATACCACGTCCCATCACGTCGCGTCGGTATAAGAAAAACCGCCCGGACCATGCGAGGTTCGGACGGTCTTACGTTCGATGGTGCCCCATGTTGGATTCGAACCAACGGCCTTCTGCTCCGGAGGCAGACGCTCTAATCCCCTGAGCTAATAGGGCCAACATTTGGCATTATACCCAAGTGCACCACGGGCTAACAAAATAAAAGAAAAAGCTTTGCAATTCCGAGGAAGACGCGGCGCAACGGCCCACTTTAGAAGGCAAAAGCGAGTCAGATAGTATAAACTCTCATGCACCATATATACACGGCTCGCATTGCGGGCCGTTTTTGCAAAAGTTATCCATCGAGGTGAGAGGCACACCATGATTGCAATTTTAAAGCAGAGCGCCAGCGACGAGGCCGTCGGCCATATCGTCAGCTGGATTGAGAAAAAAGGCCTGAAGACCGATGTCTCGCGCGGCGAGAACGAGACCATCATCGGCCTGGTGGGCGATACGACCAAGATCGACCCGTTCCTGCTCGAGTCCATGGATGTCGTCGAGCGCGTGCAGCGCGTCTCCGAGCCTTTTAAGCGTGCCAACCGCAAGTTCCACCCCGACGACAGCGTGATCGATGTCAACGGCGTGAAGA
>URWC01000002.1 GCA_900551555.1 uncultured Collinsella sp.
GGTGGGGCGGGGTGGGGGAAGGGGTGGGGAAAGGTGTTGAAAAATGGGGCGGTTCCCCATATTATTGATGACGTCGACAGGCGGGGTGGTTCCCCGCGTACGTGCCATCTGAGTAACCGAGGGGAGGGCGCACATGGGAATGACTGGTGCATACGAGCGCAATCTCGATGCAAAAGGTCGTCTATCCCTGCCTGCACCCCTTCGCGAGGAGCTTGGAGAGCACGTTCGCGTGTTCAAAGCCCTGGATGTCGATGCTCTGTACGTGTTCTCTGCCGAGGCCTTCGATAAGTGGGTCGAAGGACTCTTCGCGGGTCGTGAGGGCCACGAGGGTTTTAACCCGCGTGACATTAATGACCAGAAGCTCATGAGGGCGATCAACAAGCGCACCACGTCGATGGACGTGGACAGCGCCGGTCGTATCGGTCTTTCCGAGTCTCTCCGCAAGCAGGCGAACCTCGACCGCGAGGTCACGGTTGTGGGCAACTACGACCACCTTGAGGTTTGGGATCGCGCCGCGGCCGATGAGGACGATGACGATGAGGCCCTGCTGGACCTCTTCTTCTCGTAAGGGCAAGGCACGGGTAACGGATGGAGCGTGGGATCTTGACACAAGAATATCGGCATGAACCTGTCATGCTCGGCGAAGTGCTTGAGTCGCTGCGGCTAAAGAGCGGCTCCGTTGTCTGCGATTGCACCCTTGGCGGTGCCGGCCATTCGGTAAAGATGGCCGCGCAGGTGGGGGAGACGGGCCTTTTGCTCGGCGTCGATCAGGACGACATGGCCCTCGAGGCCGCTGGCGCCCGTCTGGACCGCGAGGTTCCCGGAGTTCCGCACCAGCTGCTGAAGGGCAACTTCGGCGACTTGGACGAGCTGCTTTGCTCGGCCGAGGTGCCCGGGGTCGATGGCTTCCTGTTCGATTTGGGAGTTTCGTCACCGCAACTCGATATCCCTGGCAGGGGCTTTTCGTATAACGAGGACGCCCCATTGGACATGCGGATGGATCCGGGTAATAACACCTTAAACGCAGCTGAGGTCATCAACACCTATAACGAACACGACCTCGCCCGGATTCTACGCGTCTACGGCGAAGAGAAGTTCGCCTCGCAGATCGCGCGCGAGATCGTGCGCCGCCGCGAGCAAGAACCGATCGAAACCACCGGCCAATTTGTCGAGATCATCAAGGCGGGTATCCCGGCTGCCGCTCGTCGGCATGGCGGACACCCGGCCAAGAAAAGTTTCCAGGCCATTCGCATCGAGGTCAATCACGAGCTCGATGTGCTCGAACGAGGGCTTGATGCCGCCACCAGGTGGCTCAACCCGGGCGGACGTATCTGCGTCATCTCGTATCACTCGCTCGAGGACCGTATCGTAAAGAACCACTTTAAGGAGATGAGCCAGGGGTGCACGTGTCCGCCGGAGATTCCGGTGTGCGTGTGCGGCAACGTGCCGATACTCAAGGTCATCACCCGCAAACCCTTGGTTGCCCAGCCTGATGAGGTTGAGCGCAACCCTCGGGCGAGATCAGCCAAAATCCGCGTGGCGCAGCGTCTGTAGGCGCGACCGCGCGATATTGGACCTCCCGCTCGCACCATAAACGAAGCTTAAACACACTACCAACGTACTCGGGATGGGAGGCGGCATATCATGGGCTACAACACTTCAAGCGCAGCACTTGCCTATGATATGAACGCCATGCCCGCCTATCGTGAGACGCCGCAGGCCCCCGTTGCTCCCCGTGAGCAGCGCACGCCGCGCTTTGATGTCTACACGGGCGCGGGCCGTCAGGCAAACCAGGCGGTAAGCCCGGTTTTCATGAGCGTTCTTAAAACGTTTTGCATCATTGCGGCTATCTTCATGACGATCGGCGTCGCCCGCGTGGCACTCGCCGGCGTTACGGCCCAGGTGCTCAACAGCAACGCCGAGCTTACCAACACGCTCGAAAAGGCGACCGATGAGAGCTCCGACCTGGAGGTCATGCATTCGGTCTATGGCGCCGACACGCGCATTCGCGACCTTGCGGGCGCTTATGGCATGGTGGAGCCCAGCGAGAGCGTTACACTTGACTTTTCGCAGGATGCAGCCGCGGGCGCCAACGCGACCGCGACCGCTCAGTAGCAAGACGGTAGCTGAGTATGACAAATGACTATCGCCGCGGTTCCGATGGGGGCCGCGGTTCTGGACGTCCCTCGTCGCGGGGACGTTCTGGTTATCAAGGAACGGGTCGGCAATCTTACAACGCCGGGCAGTCCCGTGGCAACGACCCGGCGTCGCGACTTCGCGGCTCGGACGGCCCTCAAATGCATAACACCAGGTCGCGCAAGAGTTCGTCGACCGAATGGCTCACAGGCACGCCTCTGCCTCGCCGCAAAGCCATCATGGGCTTCATCGGGCTTGGTTTGGGCTTGGGCGTCTTTCGCCTTGCCGACTATCAAATTGTCGAAGCCGATAAACTGCGCGAGCGTGCCGATGCGCGCCGCCTGCTTGCACAGACCCTCTATGCCAAACGCGGCACCATCTACGACCGCAACGGTAACGTGCTGGCGTCGTCGGTCGAATGTCGCAACATCGCCGTGAACCCGCAGCTTGTCGAGGATGTTGACAAGACGGTGTCGGCGCTGGTCAAGGCAACTGGAATCGATAAAAAGACCTGCCGCAAGCTCGTCGAGTCCGATGGCACCTGGGTGTATATCAAGCGCCAGGTGGACGAAGACGATGCTGCGGCGCTGGAGAAGAAGAACCTGCCCGGCGTGCTTTTTGAGCAGGCCATGAAGCGCGTATATCCATACGGCAATCTGGCATCGCAGGTGCTGGGTGTAGTGAATGTAGACAACGACGGCTTGACGGGTCTCGAAAAGCAATACAACAAGCTTCTGACCGGCACGAATGGTACCCTCGTGCGCGAGCGCGCGAGGGACGGCAGCTATATCGCGGGCGGTGCCTATAAAAAGGTGGCTGCGGTCGACGGCGTTGACATCGTGACGACGCTCGACGTCAATATGCAGCGAGCGGCTGAGGATGCTTTGGCGGAGGCTGTCGAGAAGACAAAGGCCAAGAACGGCTCGGCTTTGGTCACCGACCCCACGACTGGTGAAATTCTCGCCGCCTGCTCGTACCCGACCTACGACCAGACCGATCTGGAAAACGCCAAGACCGAGGATATGAACTTGCGCCTGGTCACCGACGCCTACGAGCCCGGCTCGGTCTTTAAGACGCTCGTGGCGGGCGCCGGCTTCGACTTGGGCGTCGTGCGATCGAGTACGTCGTTTGAGGTGCCGGCGAGCATCAAGGTGGGTGACGATACCGTCACCGATGCCGACAAGCGCGACTATGCCATGACCATGGATGTGCGCGAGATGATGCGCCGTTCGTCCAACGTGGGCTTTGTCCTGGTGGGGCGCAAGATCGGTGCGGATGACTTTGCCGCCTATGTGGACAAGTGGGGCATAGGTCACAGCTCCGGTGTCGATTTTCCGGGCGAGAGCCTGGGCATCGTCAAGGAGCGTGACCAGTATGACGGCGCCACGCTGGGTTCGATGAGCTTTGGACAGGCGCTGTCCGTCTCGCCGATTGAGATCGCACGTGCCGTGGGCGGCATCGCCAACGGCGGCGTGATGATGACCCCGCACTTCTATAAGTCCAGCAAAGGCGACGAGAAGGACTGGGGCGAAGGCGAGCGCGCGATTTCGGAGGACGCCGCATCCCAGGTGACATCGTGCATGCAGACGGTCGTGTCCGAGGGAACGGGCGTTGGCGGCGCGGTTGACGGCTATGACGTGGCGGGTAAGACCGGTACGGCCGAACGAGCCGACGAGAACGGCGGCTACCTCAAGGAGAACTACATGTCGTCCTTTATGGGCTTTGCACCGGCACAATCGCCCAAGGTGCTGTGCTATATCACGCTCGACGGAACGCCGAGCGGCTCAGATGCCGCTGCGGTGCCGTTCCAGTCCATTATGGCCAACGCGCTCGACGTGCTGGGTATCCCGCACACGAAGTAGGGGGTTACAATCTTTGGGGCGTGGTTTGTTGTCCCATATGAGGGGTGTTCACATGCCCTGCACCACGCATGCGCGGCGCTGGGATACAATACGCCGATAGCATTATTAGGTTTACAGGGGAGCTGCAATGATAGAGATCGCCGTCAACAACCTCGCGGCCGCAACAGGGGCCCGAACCGTGACGGGAGAAGCCGATCAGGTATGCCGCGGGTGCGTTATCGACTCGCGCCAGGTCGAGGAAGGGACGATTTTCGTCGCCTTTCCCGGTGAAAACGTCGACGGCAATGATTTTGCTTCCCGTGCCGTCCAGTCGGGTGCCGGCGCCGTCGTGATGACGCGTGAGCCCGAGGCCGAGCTGGTCTCGCTGGCGCAGGACAAGGGCTGTGCCATCTTGCTGACCGATGATCCCGAGGAGTTTCTGCTGCGTTTGGCGCACACGTACCGTCTGGAGCTTGGCTGCCTGGTCGTTGGTATTACCGGTTCCATCGGCAAGACGACGACCAAGGACGTGCTCGCCGCTGTGCTCGCCAAGCGCTATCGTGTCTGGGCCACCAAGGGCAATTTCAATAACCTGATCGGCATGCCACTCACGGTGCTTTCCGCTCCGGCCGATACCGAGGTCCTGGTGCTCGAGATGGGCATGAACCATTTCCACGAGATCGAGCGCCTGTCCCAGTCCGCCAATCCCAACCTTGCCATCGTGAGCAAGATTGGTACCTCTCATATCGGCATTTTGGGTAGCCGCGAGAACATCGCCCGCGCTAAGGCCGAGATTGTCCAGGGTATGTGCGCCGCTGGCGACTTCTTGCCGCTGCTGGTTTTGGGCGGCGAGGACGACTTTACGCCGTTCATTCGCGATACGTTCGCCCAGCCTGCTGGTATCGACGTGATGCTGGCCGGCGTCTCGGACGATGATGAGGTCCGTGCCCGCGACGTTCGAGTTGATGACGAGGGCCGTCCGGTCTTTACGCTCGATTTTGGTCAGGGCGAGACAATCGATACCATGCTTGCCATCCCCGGCGTGCAGTCCGTCCCAAATGCCGTTAAGGCCGCCGCGGTTGCCTATCGCCTGGGCGTGACGCCCGAGCAGATCGATGCTGCCTTTAGGGGCCTCACGATCACCGGTCACCGCCAAGAGATCAAGCGCGCCAAGAGCGGTGCCCGCGTCATCGACGATTCCTATAACGCCAGTGCCGAATCCATGGCTGCTGGCCTCGATCTGCTGTGCTCGCTTTCGTGCACGGGGTCTCGCATGGCGATCCTGGGCGAGATGGGCGAGATGGGCGATGAGGCTCCTCGCATGCATGAGCTCGTGGGCGCCTATGCCGCCGCCAAGAAGCTCGACATGCTGGCGTGCGTGGGTGGTGAGCTGGCCCAGCTTATGGCCGATGCCGCGCGCATGATGGGCATGGACGAGGACCGCATCCAGGTGTTCTCCGATTATCAGCAGGTGCTCGACCGCATGGGCGGCGCGCTTGAAAAACATGATGTTGTACTGGTCAAGGGTTCCCGTTTTGTTGAGCTCGACCGCTTTGTGGAAGGTGTGTGCTAGCCCATGTTCGGCAATCCCTCGTATCCAACGTATCAGGCTTTTTTGGGGCTTGGCATCGCCGCTGCCATTGCGCTGCTGCTCATGCCGTGGTGGATCAAGCTGCTCAAGGTCGAGGGTATCGGCCAGCAGGTTCGTGCCGACGGCCCCAAGCGTCATTTGGTTAAGCAGGGAACGCCCACCATGGGTGGCGTTGTCATCCTCGTCGCGATCTCGCTGACCTGCCTGCTGATGGGCAAGCTCACCACCGAGCTCGTGCTCGTGCTGCTCGCCACGCTGGCGACCGGCGTGCTGGGCCTGATCGACGACCTGACCTCCGTTACGCATGGACGCTCGCTCGGTCTGACGCCTCATGCCAAGATGATCGGCCTAACCATTATCTGTGTCACCTTTACGGTACTTGCCGTCAACTGGTGCGGCGTCGCCCCCGAGATTCGTTTTCCCGGCGGCCTGACGATTGACCTTGGCGTGCTTTCGACCACCATCTGCGGCCTTTCGTTCCCGTGGTTCTACATTGTCTTTTGCTGGCTGATGATCGCCGGTCTTTCTAATGCCGTGAACCTGACCGATGGCCTTGACGGTCTTGCTGGCGGCACCTCCATGATCGCCATGCTCGCCATGGCCGCCATGGCGTTTTTGCACGGAGACGTGAACCTGTCCATCTTCTGCACCGCGTGTGCCGGTGCCTGCTTGGGCTTTCTGTGGTTCAACTGCTATCCGGCGAGCATCTTTATGGGCGATACCGGCTCGCTTGCCCTGGGCGCCGCGTTTGCCTGCACGTCCATCATGACCAACACCGAGGTCGTCTCCCTCATCATCGGCGGCCTGTTTATCGTTGAGACCCTGTCGGTCATGATTCAGGTTGTCTACTTCCACTTTACGCACAAGCGCGTCTTCCTTATGGCGCCCATCCATCATCATTTCGAAAAGAAGGGCTGGGCCGAGACCAAGGTCGTCATCCGTTTTTGGATTATCGCTGCTGCCTTTGGTGCCGTTGGCCTTGCTCTGTTCTTCCAGTTGGGATAGTGGTCTTTCATGCCTCTTGCTGATGTCTTTAGCCTACTCGTTTTGGGTCAGGGCAAATCCGGTCTCGATGTCGCCCGCTGGGCGCTGGCACATCCCGAGCGCGTAAGCGCCGTTACCGTGTATGGCGGCGGCACCTCTGAGCCCAATGACGCCACGCGTGCGCTCGAGGCTGCTGGTGCGTCGTTTGTCTATGGGACCGAACAGGTCGAGGGCGCCTATGACGTATGCGTGACGTGCCCGGGCATCTCGGAGTTCTCGGGCTTCTTTAAGGCCGGGCGCGAGCATGCCGCCCAGATTATGGGTGAGCCCGAGTTTGCCTATCGCCTGTCGCCCGATAACTGGATCGCCATCACGGGCACCAACGGCAAGACGACCACCACGTCGCTGACTGATTATCTGCTCAAGGCTGCCGGCGAGGCCAGCGTTGCTGTCGGCAACATCGGCGAGCCGCCGGTCAACGAGATTGACGGCCGAGCCCACAACGAGTGGTTTGTGGCTGAGCTCTCGAGCTATCAGATTGCTACGACCATCGAGCTCCACCCCCGCGTGGCGGTGCTGCTCAACATCACTCCCGACCACTTGGGCTGGCATAAGAGCCATAAGAACTATGCGCTTGCCAAGATCAAACTGTTTGACAATATGGTCGATGACGATCTGGCGGTTGTCGACGTCGAAGACGCCGGCATTCACGAGTTCGATGAGTACATCTATACGCCGGGTCGTCGCATCTGCAAGGTCGCTTTTGACGAGCCCGAGGGCGAGGATGCCGCCTTTGTGCGCGACGGCAAGATGGTCGTGCGCCTGAAGGGCGTCGAGACCCCGCTCATCGCTGCATCCGAGCTCAAGATCTCGGGCCATCACAATGTTATCAATGCCCTGTGCGCTGCCACGGCTGCCCTGGCAGTCGGTGCCGATGTCGATGGTGTCTGCCGCGGTCTGGCCTCGTTCCAGCCGCTCGAGCACCGCGTGGAGCCGTGTGGCGAGATTGACGGCGTGCGCTACGTCAACGATTCCAAGGCGACCAACACCGATGCGGTCGAGAAGGCACTGACGGCATTTCCCGATGACGACGTGATCTTGCTGCTCGGCGGCCATGATAAGGGCACGCCGCTCACGGACTTCGCGCGCGTCGTTATGGACAACGTGCGCTCGGTCGTCTGCTTTGGCGATGCGCGCGAGCGCTTCACCGCCGCTATGGACGAGGCCGATGTCGATGGCGATGTGGATATCGCCCAGGCGGATGACCTGCGCGACGCCGTGGACGTTGCCCGTTCGCTTTCGAGTCGTGGTGACGTGATCTTACTTTCTCCTGCCTGCTCTTCGTTCGATGAGTTCTCGGGCTATGAGGAGCGCGGCCGCGTGTTTAAGGACTACGTGGCTCAGCTTGCCGCTACAGCGAAATCACAAATGGAATAGGGGTTGCGGTGAGAGAGGAGAGCCCCCGACAAGGTATGAGGAGGCCCGACTCGGACCGTGCTTCCTCACGTCGCACCACACCGCGTTCCAACCGCGGCGGGCAGTCGTTTAGCGAACGCTATATTGCCGGCGTTCCCGCCCGTATCATGCGCCCCCGTTTGATATTCATGGCCTGCTTGTTTACCTTGGTATGCTTTGGCCTGCTGATGGTGTACTCGGCGTCTTCGGTCGAGGCGCTGCACGAGAATGGCTCGGCGACGTTTTTTCTGGGTCGACAGGCCGCGTTTGCCGTGGTCGGTGTTCTGGCGCTGATTGCCATCGTGCGCGTTTTGCCGGACAGCTGGTTTGGGGAGGATGTGCTCAGGATCTTCCTCATAGGCATGATAGGGCTACTGTTTCTGGTGTTCTTGGTGGGCAGCGGCAGCCGTGGCGCCACGCGCTGGCTCAACATCGCCGGCATTCAGTTCCAGCCTTCCGAGTTTTTAAAGCCATTTGCCATTGCGTATTCGGCCATCATGCTTGATCGCTTTTTTTCGCCCAGTGGCAACATCAACGAATTCCTTCGCAAGATGGGCATCTACCTGGGCATTTCGCTCTTTCTGATCTTTATCCAGCCCGATTTCGGTACTGTCCTGATCATCCTGTTGACCCTCATGTGCATGGCGTTGTTTGCGGGTCTCGACCCCAGATTTATCATCGGCGTGCTAATCTTCGGCATTCTCGTGATCGTGATTGCGCTTGTCGCAGAGCCGTACCGTATGGTGCGTATTCAGGTTGCCTTGAACCCTTGGGCCGACGAGTATGGTGACGGCTATCAGGCCACGCTTGCCATCATGGCCTTTGCCTCGGGCGGTCTGTTCGGCCGTGGCATCGGCAACTCAACCATGAAGTACTCGTATCTGCCCGAGGCACACAACGACTACATCTTGGCCATCATTGGCGAGGAAGTCGGTTTTGTCGGAACCGTGCTGTTCTTCTTGGTGTTTGCGATGCTGATCTACTCGGCGTTTCGCATTGCCGAGCAGGCGACCGATCGTCGGGGCGCGCTCATGGCGTCTGGCTCCGCGGTCATTCTCGCGGTGCAGTTTTTGATTAACGCGTTGGGCATCCTCAACGTGTTTCCCATGACGGGCAAACCGTTGCCGTTTATTAGCTACGGCGGTTCGTCGATTATTGTGTCGCTCATGCTTGCCGGGTTGATCCTGCGCGTTTCGTACGAGAGCGCCCGCCGCGATGAGTATGACCGCCGCCGTGAGAGCTTTGCCGTTATGGATGAGAGTACCGCCGGCGTGCCCCACGTGCGCGGCGAGCGATCTTCGCGTAACGGTTTTACCGTCCTGGATGGCTCTGCGACCGACCCCGCAGCCCGCCCGCGTCAGCGAACGGCGCCGCAAGGTCGTCCTCAGCGCCCCACTCCTCGCAATGCGGGCGGCGGATATAATCGAATTGATTTGAACTCGGACCCGTCGGCGCGTCTGCGTACCGACGACCAGGGACCGCGTGTACGAAGGGACTACCATGACCGATAAAATGACCGTTGCTATTGCAGCCGGCGGCACGGCAGGGCACATCAACCCCGCCCTCGCCTTGGCCGAAGAGCTGCGTGACCGTGGCCACCACGTTGTGTTCGTGGGCCAGTCGCGCAAGCTCGAGGGTCGTCTGGTCCCCGAGGCTGGGTTTGATTTTGTGCCCATTACGGTCACGGGCTTCGACCGCTCCCGTCCTTGGACGGCGCTGACCTCGCTGTGGCGCGTCAACAAAGCCAAGCGTGCGCTCGCCAGTCATTTCTCAAAGGTCGGCAAGCCCGATGCCGCCATTGGTTTTGGTGCCTATGTCGAGGTTCCGCTGCTGGGGTGGTGCAAGGGCGCGGGCGTTCCGTATCTGCTGCATGAGCAGAACTCTGTTCCGGGCCTGGCCAACAAGATGATGAACTCCCACGCCGCCCGCGTGTGCATCTCGGTGCCGGCAGCGCGTTCGGTCTTTGAGCGCGAAGGTGACCCTGACCACGTGCTCATGACCGGCAACCCCGTACGTCGCTCGGTGATCGAGGGCGATCGCGCTCGCGGCCGCAAGGCACTTGGCGTTCCCGAGGACGCTACGCTGCTGCTCGTCTTTGGCGGTTCACTTGGCGCCCAGCACCTCAACGAGCGTGTGACTTCGCTCAAAAACGAGCTGCTTTCGCGCAAGAACCTCTATGTGTTGCATTCGACGGGTGCCGACGGCTTTGAGGAGACCGAGCGCGCTTTGGCGCTGACGCCCGAGGAGGCGAAGCATTACCGCGTCCAGCCTTACATCGACAACATGGGCGATATGCTGGCTGCTGCCGATTTGGTGCTCTCGCGTTCGGGCGCATCGAGCGTGGCCGAGATCGCTGCACTCGCCGTGCCTTCGGTGCTCGTGCCGTACCCGCATGCGACGGCCGACCACCAAACCACCAATGCCCGGTATCTGGTCGACGCCGGGGCCGGCGTGCTCTGCGCCGATGCCGATATCGACGGTTCTGCCTTTGCCGATGAACTGCTGCACCTGGTCGATGACGCGGCGGTGCGCGACGCCATGCGTCAGGCGGCGCGTGGTCTGGCTCAGGATAGGGCCGCCGCTCTTCTGGCGGATGCGGTAGAGGGTTTGCGTTAGTTAGACGGGATATCGTCGGTCGCCCTCGCGCTGATGCGGTAGGTGCGGTACAGTTAACGGGTTACAGGCAGTGTTTACGCAAGGAGTACACGAGCACATGGCTGATTCCCAGACTGCAACCTCCGCGCCCGAGTTTAAGAGCGCCCACTTTATCGGTATCGGCGGCGCCGGCATGAGCGGCATCGCCCTCGTTCTGCACGAGCGCGGTTATGCCGTTACCGGCTCCGACCTTAAGACGTCACGTTATATCCGCCAGCTTACCCGCGCTGGTGTGAAGGTGCATGTGGGCCATGAGGCCGCCACGATCGACGAGGTCAAGCCCGACGTGGTTGTTGTCTCCACCGCTATTCCGGAGTCCAACCCCGAGCTCGTGCGCGCTCGCGAGCTTGGTATTCCCGTGTGGCCCCGTGCCAAGATGCTCTCTGCTTTGGGCCACGGCTACACCACCGTCGCTGTTGCCGGCACGCATGGCAAGACCACCACGTCTTCGATGTGCGCCACCATGCTCGACCGCATGGGTCTGGATCCGAGCTTCCTGATCGGTGGCATCGTCGAGGGCTATGACACGAACGGCAAGAACGGCTCGGGCGACTACTTTGTCGCCGAGGCCGACGAGTCCGACAGCTCCTTCCTGTTCCTGGACCCCAACGTGGTCATTGTGACCAACGTCGAGGCCGATCACCTCGATCACTACTCGGGTATCGAGGAGATCGAGGCGACTTTCGCCAAATTCATGAGCCTGGTGGGCGAGGACGGCACCGTCATCGTCTGCGGTGAGGACCCGCATCTGGTCGAGCTCGCCAAGTCGACCGGTCGACGCGTGCTTTCCTACGGCTTTGCCGAGAGCAACGACATCGTCTGCATGCACCCGGATGTCAAGGGCATCCAGAGTGACTTTATCGTTCGCTTTGAGGACGGCACTGAGCATGCCGTGGAGATCAAGAGCAATCCCGGTCGCCACAACATGCTCAACGCCACGGCGGTGCTCACCGTCGCCCATGTCCTGGGCCTTGACATCGACGCCGCCGCCAAGGCGCTCTCGAGCTTTGAGGGCGTCCGCCGTCGCTTTACCCACGTGGGCGATATCGATGGCATCACCGTGGTCGATGATTACGGCCATCACCCCACCGAGATCAAGGCGACGCTTGCTGCCGCTTCGTCGCTGGGCTACAAGCATGTCGACGTCGTGTTCCAGCCGCACCGTTATTCGCGCCTGCAGGCCCTGTGCGACGACTTTGCCGACGCATTTGCCAATGCCGATAAACTGCTGCTGATTGATGTGTTCTCGGCTGGCGAGATGCCCATTCCGGGTGTCACCTCTAAGATGCTCGCCGATACCGTGCGCGCCAAGCATCCTGGCAAGGAGGTCGTGTACTGCTCCAGCCGTCTTGAGCTCAATCAGGAGCTCGAGCAGATGGTGGGCGCGGGCGACCTGCTGCTCACTATGGGTGCCGGTGACGTTACGACCGTCGGCCCCGAGTTCATTGAGTATCTGACTGCCAAGAAAGACGCTTAAGTCTAATGGGTCTGTTTAACGCCGTCATGGCGCTCTCGGGCATGATCGACACGGATGTGATCGAGGACGAGCGCCTTGCGCGTCATACGAGCTATCGTATCGGCGGCAAGGCCGACCTCTTTGTGACGTGCCATAGCTATCATGCCCTCCGCCGCGCCGTGGCGGTGCTCGATCGCGAGCAGGTGCCGTGGGTCATCATCGGCAAGGGCTCCAATCTGCTGGTTGCCGATGGCGGTTATCGCGGTGCCGTCATTTCGCTCGGACGTGAGTTTCAGCGCACGGTTGTTGCCGATGACGGTTGTACGCTGACGGTCGGTGCGGGCGTGATGTTTGCGCGCCTGGTCAACGATGCCCTGTCGCGTAGCCTCTCGGGCCTTGAGTTTGCCGTTGGCATCCCTGGTTCGGTTGGCGGTGCGATATCTATGAATGCAGGCACACGGACGGAGTGGATTGGCTCGCTGGTTGAGGATGTCGTAACGTTTGACCCGGCATCCGGTATCAAGCATTATGCGGGGTCCGAGATCACTTGGGGCTACCGAGAATGTAGCCTTCCCCGCAATGAGATCATCCTCGAGTGCGTGCTTAAGCTTAAACCGGCGCCCAAGGCCGACATTCGCGAGCGCATGGAGCGGTACCTGACGAGGCGCAAGCGTACGCAGCCCATGGGTCGCGCATCCTGCGGGTCGGTCTTTCGCAACCCGCCCGATGCGAGTGTGGGCAAGCTTATCGAGGATTGTGGATTAAAGGGTTTTTCGATTGGCGGTGCGGAAGTTTCGCCCGTTCACGCTAATTTTATCGTTAATAACGGAACTGCCTCGGCCGATGACGTTGCCGCGGTTATCAGACATGTGCACGGAAAGGTGAGGGAGGCGTATGGCATCGAGCTCAGACCGGAAGTTAAATTCCTCGGCTTCTAGAGCATCGAAACCCACCTTCTCCCGCCGCGCCGGAGGGCGTTCCGGCGCGCCTGCCAAACCTCAACGCAATACCGTCGCGCATTCTAAGTCTGTCGGGCATGCTCGACAGACCAGTCGTCCGGTCGTCGGCTCGCAGCTCGGTAATCGTCCGGCCGCAAAAAAGTCCTCGCGTCCCTCGGTGACTTCAAAGCCTGTTATGGGCGCCAAGCCTGCCCGCCCCATGGCAACTCCTAAGCCCTCGACGGGAACTAAAGCGGCGCGTCCAGGTCGCACACTGGGCGCATCGAAACCGCGCTCGCTGACATCGGTGCCGGCTACCGCCAAGAAGCCTTCGGGTAAAAAAAGCGTCAACCCGTTGTCTTCACTTGGGGCGATGGTAAATAAAACATCAGACGCCGCTTCTGTCGTTGCAGGCAAAGGCAAAATCGTGGGCGGCGTTCTGGCCGCCTTGGCCGTGCTCGTCGTCGTTGCCATCGTGGTGATCAACTCTGGATTGTTTACCGCCACTGATATTCAGATTCAAGGCAGCGAGCATGTGACGAAGCACGATGCTATCCAGCTGATCGATTTGCCCGAGGGAACGTCGCTTTTTAACGTCGATCCCGACCAGATTACCGAGGACCTCAAGCAGAATCCGTGGGTCTCGGGCGTGGATGTCCAGCGTCAGTTCCCGCATACGCTCATCATTACGCCGATGGAGCGCAAGGTCATCGCAATTGCCTATATCAGTTCCGATGACCTTGCCTGGGCCATCGGGGATGATGACACCTGGATCGCCCCACTGTCGACGTCGGTCGAAGTGGACGACCAAGGCAACGTCATCACGACAGGGCAGGGCTCAAATACCTTGACCGGAATCGATGCCGCGCTGGCGCTCGCTAAGCACTATGGCGCGGTGTTGTTGACTGATGTCTCGGCGGATGTCGCTCCGGTTTCCGGCCAGGCAGTGAGCTCCAAGGCCGTTAAGGCTGGCTTGGATTATGTGCGTGGTTTTTCGAGCGAGTTCTTGGGACAAGTCAAGGATATTTCCACGCCTTCGGTCGAAGCCATCTCGGCAAACCTCAATAACGGCATTGAGGTGTCGCTGGGCGATTCGAACGATATCGTCAAGAAGGAGCGCGTAGTCACCAAGCTGCTTTCGCAGGTAGAGGGCGTAACGTATATCAATGTGCGCTCTCCGGGTAACTATACATTTAGGAACGCTCCGACCTCGTAGCGCTGGTTGATGCTTTGTTGAGGGGCCATACCACGCCGTTTATCTGGTTTGTTTGGTTTTCACGGTCAATTATTTGACTGATACGTTCATAATGTGCAAACATAATACGGTTTACCTTTGCATTTACTTTCAACCTGAAGGTTAATGTGCGCAGGGGTCGACCCATGCTATGGCTATAACCTTTGTTCGGAGGACCGACATGCACGAGACAGAGATCAACAACTACCTTGCCGTCATTAAGGTGGTCGGCGTCGGCGGCGGCGGTACCAACGCGGTCAATCGAATGATCGAAGAGGGCATCCGCGGCGTCGAGTTTGTTGCCATCAACACCGATGCTCAGGCACTCGCGATCTCTGATGCCGATATCAAGGTGCACATCGGCACCGACCTTACCCGCGGCCTGGGCGCCGGCGCCAACCCCGAGGTTGGCCGCAAGGCTGCCGATGAGTCCCGCGACGACATTGCCGAGGCGCTCGCTGGCGCCGACATGGTGTTCATCACCTGCGGCGAGGGCGGTGGCACCGGTACCGGCGCTGCTCCCATCGTTGCCGATATCGCGATGAACGAGGTCGGTGCGCTGACCGTCGCCGTCGTGACCAAGCCCTTCACCTTCGAGGGCCGCAAGCGCAAGAAGAGCGCCGAGGAGGGCATTAAGACCCTCTCCGATTGCGTCGACACCATGATCGTCATCCCTAACGATAAGCTGCTCGACATCGCCGAGAAGAAGACTACCATGCTCGAGGCCTTCGCGATTGCCGATGGCGTCCTTTCCCAGGGCACCCAGGGCATCACCGACCTCATCACCGTCCCCGGTATCATCAACCTGGACTTCGCCGATGTTAAGACCATCATGAAGCAGGCCGGTACCGCCATGATGGGTATCGGTACCTCTTCTGGGGATACCCGTGCCGTCGACGCTGCCCAGCAGGCCATCTCCAGCCCGCTGCTCGAGAGCTCCATCGATGGCGCCACGCGCGTGCTGCTCTCCATCGCCGGTTCCAAGGACCTGGGCATCCAGGAGATCAGCGACGCCGCCGACGTTGTTGCCAACGCCGTCGACCCCGAGGCCAACATCATCTTCGGTACCGTTGTCGACGAGTCCCTGGGCGATCAGGTGCGTATCACCGTCATCGCTACGGGCTTCTCCGACTCCAACGTCAACCGTCAGGACGAGCTCTTTGCTGCTCAGCAGTCTCAGAGCAAGGCCGCTGCCTCCGCTGAGCCGCAGCGCACCGCTCCTGCCACGAGCCCGGCTCAGGCCGCTCCGACCCGCAACGTCGGTGGCACTGAGCTTCCTAACTTCGGCAACGATCAGTTCGAGCTTCCCGACTTCCTGAAGCGCGGTAGCTTCTAAGTCGTTCTTTGCATTGTTGTGCACAGGGGCGTGTCCGTATGGACGCGCCCTTTTTATTTCGACTTTGTAAACTAGAACCTCCAATCTCTTTACGTTCCCTTTACGATTGCCTCCAGCGCAGCAGGTATCCTTTTAGAGAAGTATGACAGCCGTATAAACGCGGGCTGTAGCGGCGATGCCGCGGTACTTGTGTTATTAGGAGGCTTTAGTATGGCAGCACGTGCGGACAAAGTTTCGCGTGTCGACCATGATGGAGTTACGTTGGTGGAGGGCGCGACATCCGATGTTCGCTTTGCCTTCACCGAGCGCGCCGGTGGCGTTTCCGAAGATGCGTACTCCTCACTCAACTTGGGCTCGCATGTTGGCGATGATCCCTTTGCTGTTCAAGAAAATCGTCGCCGCGCACTCGAGGCTATGGGTGCCGCGGAGTGCGAGCACAACCTGCTCGTTCCCAATCAGGTCCATGGTGACCATATCGTTGCGGTGACCTCGAATGGCGCCGATGACCTTGAGGACGTCCGCGAGCAGATTGCCGCGGGCTGCGATGCCATCGTCTGTACGGCGCATAACGTGCCCGTGCTGCTCTGCTTTGCCGACTGCGTTCCCGTGGTGCTGGTGGCCCCTGGCGGATTTGCCGTGGTGCACTCCGGTTGGAAGGGCACGATTGCACGTATTTCTGCCAAGGCGTGCCAGGCGCTTTGCGATGCTGCCGGCTGCGATGCGGGCGACGTTTCCGCCTATATCGGCCCCCATATCTTGGGTGACGAATATGAGGTATCCCAGGAACTCATGGATCGCTTTGCCGCCGAGTTCTCGTGCATCGATGCGAGTACCTCTCGCATGCTCGATCTTTCCGCTGCCATTCGCGAGGCGCTGGTAGATGTCGGTGTCGACGCGGATGATATCGTGGATACCCAGCTTTCGACCGTGCGTCAGAACGACCGCTTTTATTCCTACCGTAACGAGGACGGCACCTGTGGGCGCCATGCTGCGATCGGCGTGATGCTATGAGAAAGATCGTATCGGTCCTGAGCGCCGCTGTGCTTACACTTACGCTGTGTGCCTGTTCTTCGGGATCTTCTACCTCTTCCATTACCGTCGCTGGCTCCACGACCTGCCTTCCTATCGCCGAGATTGCGGCCGAGGGCTTTAAGGAGGAGACCGGCATCGACGTGCTCGTTTCCGGTTTGGGTTCTTCCGCTGGCATCGAGGCCGTCAGCGCCGGAACGGCCGATATCGCCAGCTCCTCCCGTGGGCTCAATGCCGACGAACAGGATCTGGGCCTGACCCCCATCGTAATTGCCCACGACGGTATCGCGGTCATCGTGAACGACGATAACCCGGTCGATAACCTCTCGACCGAGCAGCTCCGCGATATCTACGCCGGCAAGATTACCAATTGGAAAGAGGTCGGTGGCGAGGACCTGAGGATTCAGGTCATCAACCGAGACGAGGCGTCCGGTACGCGCGAGGCCTTCCGTACCATCGTGATGGATGGCACGCCGTTCGATCGCCGCTCGGCTGTTCTTTCGGGTACGGGCCAGGTGCGCGACGTGGTATCTCGTTCGCGTGGGGCCATCGGCTACATTTCGCTGGGCTTCGTCGATAGCCTCAACGCCAAGACCTCGGTCAAGGCCGTCTCGGTCAATCATGTTGAGGCGTCCGAGAAGACGGTCGCGAGTGGCGGCTATCCCATCTCGCGCGACCTTTACTTCTTTGTGAAGGGTGCGCCTTCGCAGCAGGCGCAGGATTACATCGACTATGTGACGTCCGAAAAGATGGACAAGCAGATTCGCGAGGCGGGCTTTATTCCCGTCACCAACGACGAGAAGGGGAGTGAGTAGCATGGAAGCACAGGAAAACTCTCAGACTGAGCAGAATGTTCAGACGCCCAAGAAGCGCGAGCTGGCGCTCGTATCGCGCAGTACCTATATCAAGGAGAAGGCGCTGCAGTGGATCTTCTTTGCCTGCGCGTTCTTGGCGGTCGTTACCGTCATCCTGATTTTTGTCTTTACCACGTACTCGGCGCTGCCCGTCTTTACTGACATCGGTCTGGCGGACTTCTTTAGCTTTACGTGGGCGCCTTCCGAGGGCCACTACGGCATCTTGTCGCTGCTTGCCGGCTCGGGTCTGGTGACCGTCGGTGCGCTCGCCATGGGCGTGCCGCTGGGCGTGGGTACGGCCGTTTACCTGGTCGAGATTGCCAGCAAGCGCGTGCGCAAGCTCATCAGCCCCGCCGTTGACCTGCTGGCGGGCATACCCTCCATCATCTACGGCTTCTTTGGCATGATCATCATCCGCCCGTTTATCGCACAACTGACCGGTGGTCTTGGTTTTGGTGCGCTGACAGCGTGGTTCGTGCTCGCCATCATGATCGTCCCTACCATCACCACACTCACCATCGATGCCCTCAATTCCATTCCCATGGGCATTCGCGAGGCATCGTATGCCATGGGTGCTACTAAGTGGCAGACCATCTATAAGGTCGTGCTACCTGCCGCCAAACTGGGTATCGTTGATGCCATCGTGCTGGGTATGGGCCGTGCCATCGGTGAGACCATGGCCGTGCTCATGGTCGTGGGTAACGCTCCGGTTATTCCCGACAGCATTGCGAGCCCCATCTCGACGCTCACGAGCCAGATCGCGCTCGACATGAGCTATTCCTCGGGCCTGCACCGCTCGGCTCTGTTCGGCATGGGCGTGGTCCTGTTTATCATCTCCGCCATGCTGGTGGGCATCGTCCGTCTGATTTCCAAGAAGAAGAGGGGGTAGGCTATGTCCGATTCCGTTGACACGACGGTCGATACGACCTCGTCGCGCGAGCGCATCAAGCGTGCCCTTTCCCACGGTAAGAAGGGCCGTATCAACAAGGACCTGTCAAACAAGATCATGCTCGGCGTGTTCCGCGCCGCGGCCTACATCACCACGCTTGTGCTGGTCGCTATCATCGCCTACGTGGTTGTTAATGGCTTACCGCATATTTCGCTCGACTTTATCTTCGGTTGGCCCCAGGGTGTCAACGCCGAGGGCGGCATTTGGCCTACGATTGTCTCGACCATCTACGTGACGGCGCTCGCCATGCTCATCTGTACGCCGGTCGCCGTGCTAGCGGCCGTCTATCTGGCCGAGTACGCCAAACAGGGCAAGGTCGTCGAGCTCATCCGTTATGCTGCCGATGCTTTGGCCTCGGTGCCCTCCATCGTTATGGGTCTCTTTGGCTACGCCTTGTTTGTCGAGGCCATGGGCCTGGGCCTTTCGATGGTCTCGGCTGCCCTGGCGCTGGCGCTTCTGATGCTGCCTATCGTCATGCGCACCACCGAGGAGGCTATTCGCGCCGTGCCGCGCTATATCCGTTGGGGCGCATATGGCTTGGGCGCCACTAAGTGGCAGGTCGTTTCCAAGATCGTGCTTCCTTCCGCCTTTGGCCGCATCGCCACCGGCATCGTCCTTGCCATCGGCCGTGCCATCGGCGAGACCGCGGTTGTACTTTACACCATGGGCCAGGCCATCAATCTACCTATTTCGCCGCTCGATTCCGGCCGCCCCATGACGGTTCACCTGTATCTGCTTGCCAACGACGGCATCAACATGAACGCAGCCTACGGCACCGCGCTCTTGCTGATGGTGATCATTCTGGCCTTCAACCTGTTTGCGCGCTTCCTGTCGCGCAAGCGTCGCTAGTTAAGGAGTCCCATGTCCGTTTATCAGTCCGCTCCCACGTTGGAGCAAGCGGCCATTACGGCCAAGGATTTCAACTTTTGGTACGGTGACTTTCATGCGCTGACGGGGCTTGACCTCAACATCGCCAAAAACGCCATCACCTCCTTCATTGGCCCTTCGGGCTGCGGCAAGTCGACGTTTTTGCGCTGCATCAACCGCATGAATGACCTGATCGAGGGCACGCGCGTCGAGGGCACCATGACGCTCGACGGCAACGATATCTATGCCGAGGGTGTCGACCCGGTCGATCTCCGTCGTCGCGTGGGCATGATCTTTCAGCAGCCCAACCCGTTTCCTAAATCCATCTACGAGAATGTCGCCTTTGGCCCTCGTCTGCAGGGCGTGACTAGCAAAAGTGACCTCGATGACATCGTGGAAGAATCGCTCAAGCGCGCCAACCTCTGGAAAGAGGTATCCAATCAGCTCAACAAGGATGGTTTGGCGCTCTCGGGCGGTCAGCAGCAGCGTCTGTGCATCGCGCGCGTGCTTGCGGTGCAACCCGATGTCCTTCTGATGGACGAGCCCTGCTCCGCCATCGACCCCACGTCCGTCTCTAAGGTCGAGGATCTGATGGCCGAGCTGGCGCCCGAGATGACGATCATCATCGTCACGCATTCAATGCAGCAGGCAGCTCGCATTAGCGACTACACCGCATTCTTCTTGCAGGAAGTTGCCGGCGAGCCCGCTACGCTCATCGAGTATGGTCAAACCGACGCGATCTTCACCAGCCCGGTGGACTCGCGGACGGAAGACTATATCACCGGCCGCTTTGGCTGATCGGTGCGACTAGTCCCAAGCCGATCGGATCTGGTCCGGTGCGTATTCACTGTGCGGGCGGCATGACCGCACCCAACTGATTGGAGTGAACCATGCGCAAACTGTTTTCCCGTCAGCTCATCGAGGCCCGTCACGAGATGCTGAGCATCTACGAGGCCGTCGATCTGGCCCTCCACGATGCCGTGAAGGCCTATGTGACCGACGACCGCAAGCTCGCCACCAAGACCAAGAAGCGCACGCTTTCGATTGACGCACGCTGCGCCAACCTGGAGGCCGTCTGCTACAACCTGATTGCCACGCAGTCACCGGTCGCCTCCGACTTCCGCTTGCTGCAGACGATCATCTACGTCGACTTTAACCTGCAGCGCATGACCGATAAGGTTCGCCAGATTTGCCGCGCCACGCGTCATATGATCAAGGCCGACATCTCGCTGCCCAAGGAGCTTGTCGGCACGGTCGAGGCCGAGGCTGAGGCCGTCTACCAGGTGCTGGGCTCTTCGCTTTCTGCGCTCGTCACCAATGACATGTCCATCATCTGCAACCTGGCCGTCGAGGACGAGCCGGTGCACGCCGCTTACGAGAAGTTCTTCCGCACCTTTAACCGTATGGATACGGGCGACTTTATGGACGACGACAGCAACTATGACGACCTGCGCCGCGCCATCATGGTTTCGCGCTACCTCGATCGCATCGCCTCGATTTCCATCGATGCCGCTTGCCGTCTGACTTTCCTGTTGACTGGTCAGCGTATGAATGCCGGCGATATCGCCCGCACTGATGAGGATGAGCTCGAGAGCATGCGCGTGCCTTCGGGCGAGGGCGTTATCATGAGGCCCGCCGTCGACGCTCGCTACGTTGCCAAGGTGCCCGTTAACGAGGTCGGCGAGGGTCTTCGCTATCTGCTCGATCATCTTGAGGATGAGGACGATGGCGAGGACGACGAGGAGTAAGTAATCCCGTTTGTCGAAAGATTGTAAATACCTAAGTGAGCGCGGCCTTGCACATGCGGGGCCGCGCTCTTGCGTTAGCATGGGACTACTTGTTTGGCTGTCAGCGGAGGCGATTGGCAATGGATAACTATTTGGACTTGATGCGCGCTCGCCGCGAGCAGATTCTGGAACGTTTTTATGCGGCGCTCGATCGCGCGGGCCGTCCCCATGACGCCGCGCGCCTCATTGCCGTGTCCAAGACCGTTGGTGTCGATGAGACCGTTGCCGCCATCCAGGCGGGGTATCGCCATTTTGCCGAGAACCGCCCGCAGGAGCTGGTTCGCAAGCTCACGGGTCTGGCGGAGCATCCGGAGCTGCCCGAGGTGCGCTTCGATATGATCGGCAACCTGCAGACCAATAAGATCAATGCGGTGCTGGGCTCAGCCGAGCTGATTCACTCGGTGGGTTCGCTGCATCTGGCGCAGGCGATCTCGAGCCGTGCTGTCCGCAAGATTGAGGCAGGCGAGCTCGCCGGCCCCCAGCGTGTGCTCATTGAGGTCAATGTAAGTGGTGAGGAGTCGAAGGGAGGCTTTTCGCCCGATGAGATTCGCGCCGCCGCGGGTGAGCTTGCGGAACTTGAGGGAATTTGCGTACAGGGGCTTATGACTATGGCGCCCCGGGGGAATAAGGATGTGGCACGCCGCACCTTTGCGGGGCTTCGTGAGCTGAGGGATGAGCTGGAGGCGGCGCATCCCGATTTGAACCTGCCTGAGCTTTCCTGCGGCATGAGCGAGGACTTTGAGCCTGCCCTTGAGGAGGGCTCTACGCTCGTTCGCCTGGGCAGGGTAGTATTTAGCCCGGAGTTTGCAGTAAAATAAGGCTCTGAAGTGCGCACTGATTATCGGGGCGCCTGCACTAAACCGCGAGAGGACACAACCATGGGCTTCCTTGACGAGATTAAAAATAAGATGCACCTGGGCGGCCAGCAGGGTTACGACCAGGGTTATGGCCAGGACGACGACTACGGCTACGATGACGGCTATGACGATAGTTATCAGGGCAACGGCTACAGCGGTGCTTCGGGCGAGGGCTTCTACACCCAAGACGAGCCGAGCAACGGCCTGCTTGGTCAGACGCGCCGCGGTGAAGCTGAGTCGGTTGCCGTGTATACGCGCTCCGGTCAGCTGGTCGGCGATGACTCCCGCCATGCCACGACGTATAACCCGCCTTCGCGCTCGCAGGACAGTGTTGCGAGCGGTTATCGTCCCGGTGCCTATGACACGCCGTCGAGCTACGCCGAGAATACCCGCGCCCGTGCCGCCGCTGCACCCGCGCCTGCACCGAGCGATGCCTCGGCCTATGCGAGCAATATCATCAACGCCACGCCGCAGCTGCCGGCCTATGTCCTGCGCCCCGAGAGCTATGACGACGTGGAGACTGTGGTGCGCCGCGTTCGCACCAAGCAGCCTGTCGCACTGATTTTTGTGGGCGTACGCACCGAAGTTGCCAAGCGCGTCTTGGACTTCTCTTACGGCTTTGCCTGCGGTCTGGGTGCCACGGTCAAGGAGGTGGGCGACCGCGTGTTCATGGTGCTGCCCGCCGGTTGCGAGGTCAAAGATTCCGATCTCAAGAAGCTTCGTGCCGACGGCTACCTTAAGTAAAGACAAGACGAGGAGATTCCCATCAACATCTACACTATCGTCCAGCTGGTCAACACGCTGTTCAACTTCTATTCCACGCTCATTGTCGTCTACTGCTTTATGACGTGGATTCCCATGAAGCAGGGTGGTTTGCTTCAGGATATTGCTGCGGTGCTTGATAGCGTGTGCGGTCCGTGGCTCAACCTGTTCCGTCGTTTCATCCCGCCGATGGGCGGTATCGATTTTTCGCCGGTCGTTGCGATTATTGCGTTGCAGTTGGTGCAGAGGCTGGTTCTGCAGCTTCTTATAGGTATACTCGTGTAGAACTGTCTTAGTAACTTACGTCGGGCGTGTAGCGCCGAGGCGATGAAAAAGGAGACTTGTTATGGCTATTACCCCTGCAGACATCCAGGCTCAGACTTTCTCTGAGGCCAAGCGTGGCTACGATCCTGCCGAGGTCGACGTCTTCTTGGAGACGCTGTCCTCCGAGGTTGACGCTATGCTCGCTAAGATCGTCGACCTTAAGGGTCGTCTGACTGCTACCGAGCAGCAGCTTGCCGATGCGCAGGCTCAGCTTGCCCAGGCTCAGGATGCCACCGCCCAGGCCGTTCCTGCCGCCCCCGTGGCTGCTCCCGCCCCTGACTTCTCCGCTCAGGAGCGCCAGATTTCCGCTGCCCTGATCGCTGCCCAGCAGACCGCTGAGACCATCGTCAACGATGCCAACGAGAACGCTGAGCGTATCCGCAACGAGGCTGACGCCAAGGCCCGCGAGGTTATCCGCCAGGCTCTGACCGAGAAGCAGGCCGAGCTCGAGGAGATCGATCGTCTCAAGGCTTCCCGTGAGGAGTTCAAGGCAGAGTATCTCAAGCTCATCCAGCACTTCATGGACGATGCCCAGAATTCCTTCCCGGCCGATCTGATGGCTTCCACGCCGGTCGGTTCTGCCGCTTCTCCTGCAGTGACTGTTCCCGCCGAGCCGCTGCCCGTCGCTGACCCGGTTGTCCCCGTGGCCGATCCCTTCGCCCCGATCGACAACTTTGCTGCCGACGACCTGGACTAACATTCGGCCTACAATTTAGTGCCTAGAAAGGACCCGCAGCTTGCGGGTCCTTTTTTATGACTGTGCCGGAGTGCGTAACATAAAAAACCGAGCCCTGCACATAATGGCGCAGAACTCGGCGAACGGGTGAGCGGTCAAGGGTAGGTTTTAAGGCATGTCCCAAAACCTACTTGAGGAGGAAGTCGGAGAGGGGAATGGTACGGGCCTCGCGATGCTCGGGATCGGCGATGTGGTCGGCAGGATATCCACAGACGAGCATGTGATAGGGATAGACGCCCTTGGGCAGATTGAACTGCTCCTGTGCCACCCCAGGCTTAAAATGGCATACCCAGCACGTTCCCAGGCCCTGCTCGGTGGCCTCCATCATCATCTGATCGCAGACGATCGAAGTATCGATGGCACTCGAGTTCATCTGATCATACGGGCGCACCCAGGCATCATCGGTAACGCTGCAAATAAGGAAGATAAGCGGAGCGCCAAAGATAGACCCATCACGAGCAAACCGAGGCTGACAAGCAGCTGCCTTCTCCAGAAGCTCAGGCGTATCCAACACCATCACACGGGTTGGATGATTATTACAAGCAGAAGGAGCAATCCGCCCAGCCTCAACAATGGCATCCACCACAGCCTGCTCCACAGCCCGATCTTCAAACTCACGACAAGAATACCGAGCCCGAGCCAGATCCAAATAACTCACAACCAAGCCCTCCAAATTCAGTGTATCAACCCAAAGCAAAACAAAGGGTACCCAAAGCCCGATCCAGCCAAACGTTTAAGGCGGTCCCAAAGTTCCCAATCGGGCTCAAAGGCCCTGCCAACAAAAGCCCCATCACTTTCAAAGTATCAGCCAAAGTTTCAATGGCGGTACGTAAGGGAGCGGGCCCGACCACTAATACCTTTTGAACGACTCTGCTTGCAGCCGGAGTGAAAAAGGTATTAGTGGTCGGGCCCGCGACCGGTGGGGCACGTACCCCCAATTAACTGTTCTTCATGACAATCGAATCCACAACATCGGCCACATTCTCGCAGCAGTCAGCGCAGTACTCCAGGAAGGCGTACACGTCACGCCAGGCGATGACCTCGAGCGGGTCCTTGCCGTTAACGTGCAGGTTGCGCATGGCGTTGATATAGAGCTCGTCGGCTTCGGACTCGATGGTGTTGATCTGGATGACGAGTTCGCGCAGGGTCTTGGACTTGCGGTAGTTGGGCAGCTCGACCATCAGGTCTTTCATGGCGCGGCAGGCGTCAGTCACCTTGTGGGCGATGACGATGGCGTCGGGATGGATGCTCTGGATGTTGGTGAAGTAGACGCGCTGCACGACGCCCTCGATGCGGTCGAGCACGGTGTCGAGGGCGCAGCTCATCAGATCCAGATCCTCGCGCTCGAGCGGGGTGATAAAGGCGGTGAGCAGGGCGTCTTCGAGCTCGTGGTGCTTCTTGTCTGCCGCATGCTCAATCGCATGCATCTTATTGAGCATGTCGTGAATCTGCGCGGGATCGAAGTTCTCAAAAATCTTGGTGAGCAGCTCTGCGGCCTGGACGGCGAGGTCGGCGCAAGCGACGTAGTTGTCAAAGTAGAACGAATCGGGTTTCTTTGCCATGGGTGGGTCCTTTCGAGGCGAAGACGGGTGGGCGAAGTGTTGCGGTCCGGATGGACGTTCGGTTTGATTAGAGGAACATCATGAACAGCTTGGCCATGACAAAGCTGATGAGTCCGCAGGCGGGGAAGGTGAAGAACCAGGTGAACATCATGTCCTTGACGACTCCGAAGTTGATGGCCGAGAGGCGCTTGACGGCACCGACGCCCATGATGGCGCAGGTCTTGATGTGTGTGGAGGACACGGGGATGCCGGTAAGGGTGGCAAGCAGCAAGTTCGCGGCGCCTGCGAGGTCGGCAGAGAAGCCCTGATACTTCTCGAGCTTGACCATGCTCTGGCCGACGGACTTGATGATGCGCTCGCCGCCCACGCTGGTGCCGATACCCATAGTGGCCGAGCACAGCAGCATAATCCAGATGGGGATGCCGGCATCGCCGATGCTCGTCTGGCCGTTGGCGAAGGCCACGCCTAAAAAGAGCACGCCGATGAACTTCTGTCCATCCTGCGCGCCGTGCATAAAGCTCATGGCCGCGGCGCTCGCGATCTGAGCGTATTTAAAGAAGACATTGGCACGTCGCCTGTTGGCGGCGGCGAAAAGAATCGAGACGAGCTTGCACAGGACCCAGCCCATAACAAAGCCCAGGCCGATGGAGAGCGCCAGGCCGTAGATGACCTTCATCCACTCGTGGACGTTGACGCTGCTCGCGCCGCCGAGGGCGATGGCGGCACCGGTCAGGCCGGCGATAAGGCTGTGGCTTTGCGAGGTGGGGATGCCAAAACGCGACGCTGTGGCGCCGTAGACGACGATGGAGAACAGCGCCGCGCACAGGCAGGCGAGCGCCATGGTGCTGTTTCCGCCAAAGTCGACGATATGTGAGATGGTGTTGGCGACGCTCGCGTTAAAGTGCGTCATGATGAGCACGCCGAGGAAGTTGAATGCGGCGCTCATGAGAATGGCGGCGCGGGCGGGCATGCAACGCGTAGTGACGCAGGTCGCGATGGCGTTGGGCGCGTCGGTCCATCCATTGACGAAGATGGCGCCCAACGCGAGGATCACGGTGACGGCAAGGACTGGGTTCGACACAATTTGGCCGAGGAAGGTTGAGAACGTTACGTCCATATATGGGCTTTCTCGAAGTTTGCAGGCACGTTACAAAAACATGATAAATCGTATCACCTCCTGCGGGTTTCTTTACCGAGTTCTGATGGGAGAAGTGAACTTTTTGGCACTAAAATTGAATATTAGCCCTGTTGACCGCGGGTATTCTTTTTGCTAACACGCCATGCGGACACGTGCGATTGCTCCGACACTCCAAAACCACAGTCTGTTCGCTTTACAACATGCAAACATGCGTTCGATAATAGGAGACATGGAATATCGACAGACAGATGGCAAAACTCGGCGCGTGCACAAGCAGTATGTGGACGTCGTGGCTCGCATCCTCGCGGGCGGACAGGTCGTGCCGGTCACCGTCTGCTGGGTCGACGGTCGTTGCTTTACGATTGACGAGATTGTCTCGACCACTGGGTTTGGCCTGACGGTTCACGGCATTCGTACGGCAACCTATAAGGTGCGTTTTGGCGGGCATGCGACCGAGTTGTATCTGGAGGACCAGACGCGTGAACGACCAGATGGCTCGCAGGCCCATCTGATGCGTTGGTGGGTGTGGGCATTCGACCGTACGCTCGAGGGCGAGCGCCGTAGGTAAGGACGTACGGCATTCGGGTACAATGACAGGAATCTTGTCACCTACGGCGCTGTCGCGGCGCTTTTGAAAGGACGAACCTATGAACGATATCCAGGGCTATCAGAACGGCCCCGTCGAGACCGGCGCAAGCCGTGCCAAGGAGATGTCGCCGCGCGCGTACAATCTCGCCATGTCTGCCCTGATCTTCTTGGGCTTTTGCGCCATGGGTGCCGGCGCCTACTTTACGAGCACCATGTCGTTTGCGCGCATGATGATGAACGGCGCCGCCTTGCCGCTGGTCTTTGGCTCGTTTATTTTGACCATCGTCGGCATGGTCATGATGTCGGCCGCCGCCAGCAAGCAGTCCGTGGGCCTGTCCCTTGTGGGCTACGTAATCTTTGCGAGTACCTTTGGCCTGACCGCGTCGTTTGGCCTTGCCAACTACGACCTGCCCACCATCAACACTGCCTTTATCGCCACGGCCGCCATCACCTTTGTCTTTGGCGCCTTGGGCGTGACGTTCCCCAAGTTTTTCCAGCGCGTATATGGCATCGGTTTTGGCATTCTGCTCGCCACTATTCTGGTTGAGATCGTGCTGATGTTCATGGGTGTCTCGCAGACCATCACCGACCTGATCGTGATCGTGGTGTTTGCCGGCTTTATTGGCTACGACACCTATGTTGCCACGACGGTGCCGCCTACGCTGCCCAACGCCGTGCTCATGGCGTCCAATCTATTCGTGGACATTATCAACGTGTTCTTGCGCATCCTGAACATCCTTGGCCGTCGCGACTAGTGGCGAATTGCGGCGGTGCTTGCCGTACGTGTAAATCGATGCGAAAGGCGGTCCTTCGGGGCCTTCTTTTTTGTACGCTGCGGGGTATCATGGATGGGAAAAGCCGATAGCGGCAGAGACCGAGAAAGGTGACCACTTATGGCAGACGTCGACAACAGGAACCGTAACCGCAGGTCCAACCGAGCGGGTCAGCCCAATCCCAAGCGCGAGGCGCGTGCCAAGGCCGCCGAGCGTCACGTGGCAACTGTGTCCGAAGCGTGCGCCAAGGATATCGAGCGTTCGCTTGCCGGTGTTCGCGAGTTTGACGGTATGCCTGCCGGCTTTGTCTCGGCGATGAAGGCCAAGGTTCAGAGTGCTGTGGCCACCGAAGAACAGGTTGCCGAGGACGTCGAGGGCGCGGAGGCTGCCGAGGTCGAGGCAGCTCCTGAGCCCGTCGAGGAGCCTGCCGAGGAAATCGCCGAAGCTGAGTCCGCGCCTGCTGAGGAGCCTGCTGCGTCCCTGCCTGAGGTCACCGTGCTCGATGCCTCCGCCACGCAGGCCATCTTGGACAACGGTCGTGGCTATGCGCAGTTCTGCGACATGGCCGTGCTCGCCTTTGCCTCGTTCACCAACCCGGGCGGTGGCTATATTCAGGGTTATCTGGGCCAGGAGGCCACACTGTGCGCCGATTCGTATCTGTACAACGTTCTCGATAAGCAGCGCAAATGGTACGGCGAGAACCGTCGCCGCAACATCAACTGCGAGCTCTATCGTAACCGCGCCCTAGTGGTGCCTGCGGTGCGCTTCGACCGCAACCACGTGCATGCATACGCCGACGTGATCGTGGCCGCCGCGCCCAACGTTAAGCGCGCCCGCCAGGAGTATCGCGTGAGCGACGATGCTCTGCTGGATGCCCTGCGCGACCGCATTCGCTTTGTGCTTGCCATCTGCGACGAGCTGGGTCGCGAGAAGCTCGTGCTGGGTGCTTGGGGCTGCGACAACAACGGCTTTGACGCAGAGGCCGTGGCCGAGCTCTTCCGCAAGGAGCTCGCGTCGGGCGACTTTAAGGTCAAGCAAGTCTTCTTTGCCGTGCCTTCTACGCACTGGGATGAGGATTTTGCCAAGTTCGAGCACGTGCTGGCAAACTTCCCCGAGCGCAACGAGGAGTCCTATGCTCAGGTTGCCGCTCGCGCTGCGGCAGCTCGCGCCGCCGAGCAGGCCCAGGCTGCTACCGAGGATGATGAGGACGAGGACGATTGGCGCAAGTACCTGTAACCGGTACGTGTTGACAGATAGGTCGAGCCGGCGGGAGAGGCTGCTCCCGCCGGCTTTTTACTAAAAGGAAGGGCTTACGATGAAAAACGTTCTATGCTTTGGCGACAGCAACACCTATGGTTACGATCCGGCGGGCATGCGCGACGGCACCGCGGTGCGCTATGCGCGGGATGTGCGCTGGTGTGGCGTGGCCCAACGTGACTTAGGCGAGGGCTGGCATGTAATTGAAGAAGGCCTCAACGGCCGCACGACGGTACGCGACGACATGTGCCATCTGGACACCAATCTTAACGGCATTCGCGCGCTTCCGATGATGCTCGAGGCCCATAAGCCGCTGGACGCCATTGTGATCATGCTGGGCACCAACGACTGCAAGACGGTCTTTAACGTGACGGCTGCCGATATCGCTCGTGGCGCCATGGCGCTGATTCGCGCCGTCCGCGCGTTTCCGTGGACCGACGCTGCGCCTTGTCCGCGCATTCTGCTGATGGCGCCTATCAAGATTAAGCCGCAAATCGCCGACGTATATATGACCGATTTTGACGAGCATTCCGTAGAAGCCTCGGAACATTTTGGTGAGTACTACGCGCATGTGGCTGAGCAGTTTGGCTGCGACTTTATGAATGCCGCCGACTTTGCCGAGCCGGGCGATATCGACTATCTGCATATGATGCCCGAAAGCCATGAGAGCCTGGGTCACGCCGTGGCAGCCAAGCTCCAAGAGATGCTCGGTGAGTAGCGCGACCCCAAACCACCGCAAAGGTGCCTGTCCCCTTTGCGGTGGTTCAAAGGGGGCGGGCGCCTTTGCGGTGGCTTGGGCTGCGAATCTTAATACTGCCACATGTGGTTGACAGGGCCGGAGCCTTTGCCCATGTTCAGGCCGGCGGCCAGAGCGCCTGTCAGGTATGCCTTGCCGGCGTTGACGGCATCGGCAAGATCCATGCCCTGGGCCAGCGCGCAGGCGATGGCGGACGAGAGCGTGCATCCGGTGCCGTGCGTGTTGTCGGTCTCGATGCGCTTGTGGCGGAACCACGTGGTGAGTGGATCTCCAAGATGGTTGCCCTCGTCATCGAGCGGCGCGGGCTCTGCTAGCACATCGTTGGCCTCGTTGACAAAATGCCCGCCCTTAACGAGAGACGCGCAACCAAAGCGGCGGGTGAGGAGCATGGCAGCATTTTGCTGCGTGCGCTCGGAGTCGACCTCGTAGTCGAGCAGGGCCATGGCCTCGGGAATATTGGGCGTGATAACCGTCGCTAGCGGGAACAGGCGGCGGGTGAGCGCCTCGGCGGCATCTTCGGCAATCAGCCGTGCGCCCGAGGTGGCTACCATGACGGGGTCGACGACCACGTTTGTTGCGTTCCAGGCGCTCAAGCGGTCGGCGATGACTTCGATAATCTCGACAGAAGAAACCATGCCGATCTTGACGGCGTTCGGGCGGATATCGTCAAAAACGGCGTCAATTTGCGCGGCTACGATATCTGGCGAGATATCCTGTACGGCGGTGACGCCCAAGGTGTTCTGTGCGGTGATGGCGGTGATGGCCGTCTCGGCATACAGGCGGTGCGCCGTGATGGTCTTGATGTCGGCCTGAATGCCGGCGCCACCGCTGGAATCGGATCCTGCGATGGATAGAACGGCAGGTACCTTACTGCGATCCATGTTCGCTCCCTTGTTCGGTCGGAATCAAATGGGTCTATAAGCCAGCATTATAATGATGCCCGGGCCGACTCTATGTCGAACCCGGGCGGGCGATGCAATCTTTACGCAAATGCAAGCAAATGTTCACACGTCAACAATTGACAGGCACCAGCTCGCCGACAGAAGCGGCCGCGGCGACAGGCTAGTCCTCCATGCCGAGGTCGATCGTGGTGCCCTCGAAGATCTTGTTGACGGTGCGGACGGCGCACATCTTGCCACACATGGTGCAAGTGCCCTCGGTGGCGGCGGGGGACTCCTCGTAGCGCTTCTTGCCCGTAACCGGGTCGAGCGCGCACTCCCACATGGCGTCCCAGTCGAGCTTGCGGCGTGCCTGGCCCATCTTGTCGTCCATGTCGCGGGCGTGGGGCACCTTCTTGGCGATGTCGGCGGCGTGTGCGGCGATCTTGGTGGCCATGAGGCCGTCGAGCACATCCTGGGCGTTGGGCAGGCATAGGTGCTCTGCCGGTGTCACGTAGCACAGGAAGGCTGCTCCGTTCATCGCTGCCACAGCTCCACCGATTGCTGCTGTGATGTGGTCATAGCCCGGTGCGATATCTGTTACGAGAGGTCCAAGTACATAGAATGGTGCTCCCATACAGATTGACTGCTGTACCTTCATGTTTGCTGCTACCTGATCAAGCGGCACATGTCCCGGTCCCTCTACCATGACCTGTACGTTGTGATCCCATGCACGCTTTGTGAGCTCTCCAAGTCTTACAAGCTCCTCTATCTGGCATACATCTGTTGCGTCTGCCAAGCAGCCCGGTCTGCAGGCATCTCCGAGTGAGATTGTCACATCATGCTCCTCACAGATTTCAAGTATCTCATCATAGTGCTCGTAGAATGGATTTTCTTCTCCTGTCATGCACATCCATGCAAAGACAAGGCTTCCTCCACGGCTTACAATATTCATCTTACGCTTATGCTTTTTAATCTGGTCTATGGTTTTTCTTGTGATTCCACAGTGAAGTGTGACGAAGTCCACTCCATCCTCAGCATGGAGTCTGACTACATCGACAAAATCCTGTGCTGTAAGTGTCGCAAGATCACGCTGATAATGGATTACGCTGTCATAAACAGGCACTGTTCCTATCATTGCAGGACATTCGCTTGTGAGCTTCTGTCTGAATGGCTGTGTGTTACCATGGCTTGAAAGATCCATGATAGCCTCCGCTCCAAGCTTTACAGCACTCATGACCTTCTGCATCTCCACATCATAGTCCTTGCAGTCTCTTGAGACTCCGAGGTTTACATTGATTTTTGTGCGAAGCATGCTTCCAACACCCTCTGCATCAAGTGACTTGTGATGCTTGTTTGCAGGAATAGCTACCTTTCCGCTTGCAACAAGCTCCATCAGTTTGTCTACATCCATCTTCTCTTTCTTTGCTACCTTTTCAATTTCAGGTGTTACGATGCCTTTTCTTGCGGCATCCATCTGTGTTGTGTAATTACTCATTGTACTCTCCTGTTCTTATTGTTATTAGTCTTATTAATTAGTAATTATTCGGACCTCCTTGTGAACAAAAATCTGCCATTTATATGCAAGCACGACGCATCAGCTTTTGTTCTAAGTGAATCTGAATAGTTGCTATTATTCATTGCAAAATTAATGCTCCATGATTCATAGGACCGCTGCCGTGCCCCAGATCAAGCATGGCTTTTAAACATGCTGTGACATATTTCTTGCCGTTATCCACAGCCTGCTCAAGCGACTGTCCCTTTGCCAGACCGCTGGCTATCGCTGATGAAAGCGTGCAGCCTGTGCCGTGTGAGTTGGGATTGTCCACTCTTTTGGTCTCAAATGTGATGATTTGCTTACCATCCCATAAATAGTCGCACACACATGCTGTGTCCGTAAAATGGCCTCCCTTGCTCAAAACCGGACAGCCGTATTTATCATAAACAGCCTTTGATGCCTCTATGATGTCATCTGTGCTTTCAATCTGTCTGCCTGATATCACCTCAAGCTCAGGAATATTTGGTGTGATGATATCAGCCAGTGGAAACAGCTTCTCCATCAGAGTGTTTGCTGCATTCTCCTCAAGCAGCCTGCTTCCGCTTGTGGCGACCATCACCGGGTCCAAAACTATGTTTTTTGCCCTGTACTTTACAAGTCCTGCGGCAATCGCCTCAATCGTATCTACCGATGATGTCATACCGATTTTCACCGCATCCGGAAAAATATCCGTAAAAACAGCCTTCATCTGTGCCTCGATAAAATCCGCCGGCACATTCATCACCGCGTCAACTCCCATGGTGTTTTGTGCCGTGAGCGCTGTGATGACACTCTCTCCAAACACACCGTTTGCAAGCATGGTCTTTAAATCAGCCTGCACACCTGCGCCACCGCTTGAATCGCTTCCCGCAATTGTAAGTGCTGTATGCATATTTACGCTCCTTTCTGAATTTTGTAGGTTTCTCTTTAAATATTAAATATTGTTTAATTACTGTAGTTATAGCAGTATGTCATACTGTGATTACAGCATATTATCGCATATTTCTGCGAGTTCCTTGGCTGCAGCCTTTATATCCTCGCTTGCAAATATCGCTCCTACCACGGCGATTCCTGCAATCCCTGTGCCCTTTAGTGTGAATGCATTATCTGCATTTATGCCTCCGATTGCAACAACCGGTATATCGACAGCCGCCGTGATTTCACGCAGAAGCTCCTTTGTCATAGGCTTTGCATTGAGCTTTGTGGTAGAGCCAAACACGGCTCCGCTTCCCAGATAGTCAGCGCCATCAGCCTGCGCTTTCTTTGCCTGCTCCACAGTCTTTGCCGTGACTCCTATTATCTTGTCAGCTCCAAGAAGCTTCCTGGCCTCTGCCGGATTCATGTCATCCTGTCCCAGATGTACTCCATCGGCATCTATATCAATTGCAAACTGCACGTTATCGTTGATGATGAGTGGCACCTTGTGCTCGTGACAGATTCTCTTTATCTCAAGCGCCTCATTATACTCATCCTTAAGCCCTGCATCAGAATCCGTACTCAGAATATCCTTGTCACGGATCTGAATCATAGTGGCACCGCCCTCTATCGCAAGCTTCACATGCTCAGAAAGCCTAGCTCCGTGCAGCCACTGCCTGTCTGTTATAGCGTAGAGCTTTAAATCAGTTTTGTTCATATATACCTTTCACCTCTTATCCTGTTGTTTTCCAAATATAAGACTCATAACCTGCATACCACTTGTCTGTCATACAGCGATATTCACATCAGTTCATAATCACCATCGCATATATGATATACTGCATCAATCAGCCTGTCCCGGTATGCAGCATTTCCAGGCTTAATGAAAAAACAGCTGTTTGTCTCTCTGCCGTGCTCTGCCATATCAGAGGCAGCAAGCCCACCTGCACTCTTCATGCAGCTAAGCGCTGCCGTGACTGCACCGTATTTATCATCGCAATCAGCCGCAACAAACGCACAAATGAGTCCTGAAAGCATACATCCGGTGCCTGTCACCCTCTTCATCATAGAATGACCGCCTGTGATGCTTCCTACCCTGTAATTATGCGTATATCCGTCAGCATCCGACGCAACAGCATTCACTACACCGGTACCCGTCGCATCAGTACTCATCGCATCAGTACTCATCAGACTTCTTTCATTATTGTCATAGCAATCAGCTTCATCACATAATTCTGCCACATAATCGGTCTCACCTGTAATCACACAGATACAGCCATATCGCAGGGCCGCCCTGCACGCAAGCGCCTTTGCATCAGACTCATCTGCCGTATCGGTCACTTCCACGCCGCCATCACACCTGCCATGCTCCATAACAGCCTTGACCTCAGACAAATTGCCCTTAATCACATCCACATGTACCTCGTCAAGCAGGCTCATCACAAAATCCATCCTGAAGCGGCTCACGCCCACACCAACCAGATCAAGCACAATAGGAATTTTCTTTTTCGCTGCCATCCTCGCAGCAATGCGCATCGCCTCAAAGCGCTCCTCAGAAGGAGTGCCTATATTCAGGTTCAGCCCATCGCAGATACCCGTGACCTCATCCATCTCCTGCGGTGCCATAGCCATAATAGCCCTAGCCCCACATGCCAGCTCAATATTGGCCACATCATTGATAGTAACCATATTTGTGATGTTGTGAATCAAAGGACTGCGTGACTTAAGCTTTTCTATAAAATTATTCATTGGTATCTCTTTACAGCTATTCATAATCACCTGCACATTCAAAAAGCGGATATACCGCCAATGAGTATATCCGCCTAAAAATCGTGCGATATTATCCTACGTTGGCATTATCCAAATCAGGTTATGGGTCAAGACACTACCAGTCTACTCTCAGCCAGCTAAACACCAGCTCCCCTGTTGTGTTTTAAAATTAAATCCAATAACAATGTAACTATCCAAAACAAGAAAATCTGCTGCTTACATGCAAGCATGACGCATCAGCTTTTTTTGTTCTCAGTGGTTCTGAATAGTCATTATATTTAATATAATACGCACTCCCCAATAAATCAAGCAAAATCCGCAAGTGTACTCATATTCGTACATTGAGAGCCGCAGCGTAAGGGCGTAA
>URWC01000003.1 GCA_900551555.1 uncultured Collinsella sp.
GATATCCTCCATGGGGATGACCTGAGCCCAGCCGCCGCCGGCGGCACCGCCCTTAACGCCAAAGACGGGGCCGAGCGAAGGCTCGCGCAGGGCCACGGCACTCTTGACGCCGCGACGACGCAGGCCATCGGCCAGACCGATGGTCGTGGTGGTCTTGCCCTCGCCCGCAGGCGTTGGGTTGATAGCGGTCACGAGGACGAGCTTGGCCTGGTGATCGGTCGGCTCGTTGAGCAGTGAATAGTCAACCTTAGCCTTGTCGAAGCCGTACGGAATCAGGTGCTTTACGTCGACGCCGGCGTTCTTAGCCACCTCGGTAATGGGCAGCGGCGTGACGGAACGTGCGATTTCGATGTCAGTAGGCATGGGCGGTCCTTTCGTTACCGAATGAGAAAAAGACCAATTCAGCATAGCACGGGCGCGCAATAGTAAAACACCCGTAACCGATGAATGGCGATATGTTTATCCAATGCTCAGTGATAGCCTACAGACTAGCCAAAACAAAGCGCCCTAAACGGTAGGTTCAATCCCCAGGTGCTCAAAGGTGCGAAGCGTTGCCTGACGACCCTGCGGCGTACGAATCATCAATCCGCACTGCAGCAAATAGGGCTCATAGACATCCTCGAGCGTGCCCGGATCCTCGCCCACCGCGCTGGCAAGGGTCGTAAGTCCCACGGCACGACCGGAGAACGTCTTGGCGAGCGTCTCCAAAATGCGAATATCCATCCAGTCCAGACCGAGCTCATCGATCTCGAAGAACTCGAGCGCCTGGCGGCAGATATCGAGCTCGATGGGGCCGTTGCCGCGCACCTGTGCGTAATCGCGCACGCGCTTGAGCAGGCGGTTGGCAAGACGCGGCGTGCCGCGCGAACGCGAGCCGATCTCGAGTGCACTGGGATGGTCGATCGTCACGCCCAGGATAGTCGCCGAGCGCGTCACAATCTGCGCGAGCTCCTCGACCGTGTAGTAATCCAGGCGATACGAAATGCCAAAGCGGTCGCGCAACGGGCCGGTCAACATGCCTGAGCGGGTCGTTGCCGCTACCAGCGTAAACTTAGGAATATCCAGGCGAATCGAGCGCGCCGCCGGACCCTTGCCGATCACGATATCGAGCGCAAAGTCCTCCATCGCGGGGTACAGGACCTCCTCGACCGAACGGTTGAGGCGGTGGATCTCGTCGATAAACAGCACATCACCCGGCTGCAAGTTAGTAAGGATGGCCGCCAGGTCGCCCGTGCGCGCGATGGCGGGGCCACTCGTGGTCTTGATCTGAGCGCCCAGCTCGTTGGCGATAACGGTGGCCAGCGTGGTCTTGCCCAGGCCCGGAGGACCCGAGAAAATCACGTGGTCGAGCGTCTCGCCACGGTTCTGCGCCGCTTCGATCAACACGCGCAGGCTCTGCTTGATGTGCTCCTGGCCGCAGTAGTCGTCCAGGCGCTGGGGGCGCAAAGTGCGGTCGACATCGAGGTCCTCGGCCGTCAGCTCCGAGCCCACCATGCGCTCGCCGTGCGCCATGGACGCCGGCGAGTTGCCGGGCGTCGCCCACAGGTCCTGAGAGTCATCGGCTTCCCACATCACGCATCCATTCCGAGTCGCTTAAGCGCCGCGCCGAGCAGATCCTCGACACGCATATTCTGCCCATCATACCCGCTCAGGGCAACATCGGTCTCCTGCGGGCTAAAGCCCATGGAAAGGAGCGCCGCACGGGCATCATCGATGGCCGAGGGAGCAGCAGCGGGCACGGGCATCGCAACCTGGCCGGGAATCACGTCGACCGGCACAAAGCCCTTATCCTTGGCAAAGGTGCTCTTGAGTTCCAGGATCAGGCGCTGAGCTGTCTTTTTGCCCACACCGGGTACCTTGGCCATGCCCTTGTCGTCCTCGGCCATCACCAGCGAATATAGCTGCCCCACGGTATAGGTGGAAAGCACGGCGAGCGCCAGGCGCGGGCCAACGCCCGAAACGGACACGAGCCGGTCGAACATCGTGCGCTCATCCTTTGAGGAAAAACCGAAAAGTGTCATGGCGTCCTCGCGCACCTGCATACGCGTGTAGAGGCGGACCTCGCCGCCGGGCGTCGGCAACGTGGCCGCAGTGCTGCCCGAGATGCCGAGCTCAAAGCCAACGCCCGACACATCGACGACAGCCGAGCTCATCGTGGCCTCGACAAGCGTTCCGTGGAGCTGGGAGATCATCAGTATCCGGTTCCTCTCTGTTGATAGAACTCGCCGCCGGTAAGCGCCCGAGTGCGGCTGAGGTTAACGTGGCAGATGGCGCAGGCCAGGGCATCGGCGGCATGGTCGGGATGCGGGTCGTGGTCGAGCTGTGTTAGCGTGCGTACCATGTAGGCGACCTGTCGCTTGTCCGCGGCGCCGGTGCCCACCACGGCCTGTTTGATCTGCATGGGCGTGTACTCGCCAATCTCGAGCGCGCACTCCGAAAGCGCCACAAGCGCAGCACCGCGGGCATGCGCCGTGGGGATGGCCGAACGAACGTTGGCGCCAAAGTAGATGCTCTCGACAGCAGCTGTGTCGGGTCGATAACGCTCGACGACATCCTTAAGGTCACGGGCGATATGCGACAGGCGCACCGCGAGCGGGCTGCCCGCGCTGGTCTCGATGCAACCGTAGGCACGGCAGCGAACCTCGCCACGCCGCTCCTCGATAATCCCCCAACCTGTATGGGCCAAACCGGGGTCGATACCCAAAATGACCAAGCCGACCTCCCCTCGCCAAAAGCCCGGCGCGAGACAAGGCTCCGCGCACTATTCACGAACGTCTGTTCTAGAATAACACAACGGGGTCAAGATGCTTAGTTGAAGTATCGGGGTTGGGAGCAAATCCCATCCCCAGTTTAGTTCTGCGAGAAAAAGGGAAACTGACGGGGATCAACCGGCGGATGCGGCATCGGGCCACCCTGGGGCCCACCCTGCGGGCCACCCTGGCCGCCCATCATCTTATCGATGGCGTCCTGAACCTCGCCCTCGAACTTTTTCATTCCCTCGTGTAAACGACGCTGACCGTCCTCAGAGCGCAGCTCCTCCATTTGCTCGGGCGAAATACCCAGTAGCTCGCCCAGCACGCCCATCATCTCGTTTCGCACGCGCTCGCTCGTATCCTCGTCAGCAAAACGGCGCACCTCGGCGCGCGCCAGCGAATCGACCGTCATACGCTCCTTGCCGTTAAGCCCCAGGTCGGACCACGCGAGCATATACGGCCAGGCACGCTCGGCAAACGAACGGGCCGAGACGATCGGCGCCATCGGCAACATGCGGCGGGCAGCCTCACCCTGTCGAACGAGCATCAGCAGCAGCGAGCAAGCCTCAGGCTTGCCAGCGGCCATCGGAATGTCGTCGAAAGATCGATTGCGGTCCACGTGCGCCTCGAGCGCGCCATCGACCTCACCCGGCTCAAGCCCGCCAAGCAGCTGTGCCGCGCGGTCGAGCATATCGACCGGACCGTCGAGCGTCGAGAGCGCCTGCGCCAGCACGCGCTCCATACAATCTTCCACCGCGTTGAGCGTCACGAGCTCTTGGGGCACCACGGCAGACGTGCGGTTGCGCACACGCGCCACAAACTCAAGCGTCGACAGGTACACATCGCCAAAGGGCGCAAAGTCGCCCTGGTAGCCGCCGCAAAGCGCCGGCGCCGCCAGCGCATACTCGGTTTTGGACAGCGGGCTCAGCGCCATCGCACCCAGCTCGAGCGCCGTGTCCTCCAGCATGAGGCCCAGCGTGCGCGAGCGCAGACGCTCGGCATCGCCCGCCGACACGTCGCGATCGAGCACACGCGCCGCATCCGGTGCATCGCGCTCGACAGTGCGAATGTGCAGACGCTCGGCAATGGCGCGGACGGCGGCACAGCGGGCAGCCTCGGCTTCTTCCTGCGCCGGCGTAAAGATACGGTTGCGTCCCAGCACCAGGCCAATCACATTGCGCGGGCCCAGAGCGTCGACGGCCAGCGCCGTCAGCAAAGACGACGGCAAGTCACCCTCGAGTGCCACCACAGCACGCGAAGCACCGTGGGCTCGGGCGTTGTCGCGCACGGCGAGCACCAGCGCCTGCCACAGCCACTCCTCGGAACGGAACTCGGGCAGTTCGTGATCTTCCAGGGCATCGAGCATCACGCCACGCTGAATCTCCTGAACCAGCAGGCTCTCCTCAAAACACGGTGCCTGGGCCACCACGCGACCGCAGTCGTCGAGCACAAACGAACCGCCGGTATACACCGACTCGTCATAGGCACCGACCGGCGCCATGCAGGCAAACCACACGCTGCGCTTGGATGCGATCTTGCGGTAGGTGCCGCTGCGAACGGCGGCAATGGCGGCAGTCTCGCGGTCGGTCATGTCAAACGCGTTGAATTGGAAATACGCAATGAGGTCAACACCAGTCGGCAGCATCTCGAGTTCGCGGTCCAAGTCAAAAATCACGGCGATGCGCACGCCGTCCACGTCGAACACCGGCGGCGCCCAACGTGTGTCGTTGTTCTCGCCGCGCTGCAGGGCAATGCTCGAACGCGCCGGCACCACATGACCGTCCTTGAGCATCATGTAGTCGAGCAGCGGCTGGCCCTCAAACGAAACCGCCGCGGGCACGATGCAGATCATGTCAAGCTCCTGGATACGCTCGGCGACGCCAGTCAAGCCGGCAAGCATGTCGTGCTCAAAGTCGGCAGCGCCCACCAGGCCACCGGGCATGGCGCCCATAAAGAGCGGAGCCGAAACGCACAGCACGCGCGCCCCGCGCTCGTGGGCCAGACGAGCCTGGTCCTCAATGCGGCCGCAAATGCCCTCAATATCACCCAGGCGCATATCGATCTGTGCAAGCGCGAGCTTCATGGCCCAGCCCTTTCCGTCGTAAACCATCGAAATCGTAGTAAAAGCGCCGGCCGCATAATGCAGCCGGCGCTTGCATGTGCATATGCTAGCTATGATACCCCGAGCGGGGGCGCGCTCCTAGAATGTCGCGGACCACAGCCCGTGCAGGTTGCAGTAGGCATAGACGGTACCGGTCTTGGAGCCGCCCGCGAAAAACGTCGCGGGTTTCATGCCGGGCTCAAGGTAATGGACCTCTAAGCGGCCCTCGGCCTCAAGGGCGATCCACTCAATGTAGTGCTCGGGCAGGCTGGGGTGCTCGACCGAGCCAACGCGTGCGCGAATCACGTGACCGTCGCGCTCGGTCTCGACAACAGGCACGTGCTTCTCGTGCGCCGCGTCCTCAGTGTTTGCGGTCAGTTCCGTGCAACCGGCAGGGGTCGCAACGTCGTCGCCAAGGGCGGCGATGAGCTTGCCGTCGGGGTCCTTAAAGAATTTCGCCATGATGTTCTCCTTTGCTGATGTGCCAATGTTCTTGATGGTTCTTATGCCCAAAGGCAGACAAACCATCCACGGCATTGCAAATGAACACATAACGGATCAGGCAAGCGGTCGGGCCAAAATGCGTCGACCGTCCTGCCCGCTCCAGCAGTCCCACCCCGCGCGCGGCTAGCGCCCGTCGCCGCCGAGCAGCGCCAGAACATCCTCGCGCGTGAACAGTGCCGACGAGATGCCGTCGCCGCCGAGCACGCTGTTGACCAGGTCGCGCTTGGACTCCTGCATCTGCATAATGCGCTCCTCGATCGTGTCCTTGGCGATGAGCTTGTACACAGTCACGGTATGTTGCTGGCCAATACGATGCGCGCGGTCAGTCGCTTGGTCCTGCGCCGCCACGTTCCACCACGGGTCGTAGTGGATGACCACGTCGGCCGCCGTCAGGTTAAGGCCCACGCCGCCCGCCTTGAGCGAGATCAAAAAGACCGGCACCTCGCCCGCCTGGAACTGTGCGACCATCTTGGCGCGGCTCTCCTTAGACGAAGCGCCCGTGAGCTTAAGGAAGGCGATGTCCTCCTTGGCCAAGCGCTTACCGATAATATCGAGCATACCCGTAAACTGGCTGAACAACAGGATGCGATGCCCGCCGTCGAGTGCGCCGTGCACGAGCTCCATGCACGTATCGAGTTTGGCGCTCCCTGCCTTGTAATCCTCGTAGTGTAGACGCGGGTCGCAGCAGATCTGGCGCAGCTTGGTGAGCTCGGCAAGCACCTTGAGCTTGTCTTTCTTAAACTCGGATGCCTCGCGGTGCTGCACCTGCTGGGCGATGCGGTCCTGATTTGCCAGGTAGAGCTTGCGCTGCTCGCCGGTAAGCTGCGCCATGACAGTGTCCTCGATCTTTTCGGGCAGATCGGCCACCACGTCTTCCTTGACACGGCGAAGCACAAACGGCGACACGAGTGCTTGCAGGCGGGCGGCACTGTCGCCCTCGGCATGCTCGACCGGGCTTTCGAAGCGCTTTGCAAACGATTCACGCGTACCCAGCAGGCCCGGCATCAAAAAGTCGAAGATGCTCCAGAGCTCGGACAAGCGGTTTTCGATGGGCGTTCCCGTCAAGGCAAAGCGCACGCCGGCCGGCAGGCGCTTGGCAGCGCGAGCCACCTGGGTGAGCGGGTTTTTAATGTACTGGGCTTCGTCCAGCACCATGCGGGCAAAGTCCTGCTCGACGTACTCGTCGATATCGCGCCGCATAAGGTCATACGACGTTACAACCACGTTATGTTCGGCCACGCCGGCGATCTGCACGCGGCGTTGAGCCTTGGCGCCCACAATGGCGCACACATCGAGCGACGGGGCAAAGCGCTCCAGCTCGGCGGTCCAGTTGTACACAAGCGACGCAGGGCACACCACAAGCGTGGGCTTAGTGTCCCCCGCCTCCACGCGCGCTAGGATATGTGCGATCATCTGCAGCGTTTTGCCCAGGCCCATGTCGTCGGCCAAGATGCCGCCGAGGCCCAGGTGCTCGAGCGAGCCGAGCCACTGGTAGCCGTCGACCTGATAGCCGCGCAGTGTGGCCTTGAGCGAGACCGGCACCGTAAAATCCATCTTGCCGAGCGTATCCAAGCGCTCGACGGTGCGACGGAATGCAGCGTCGCGATCGGCTTCGAGCGCGGGCGTGCGCGCAAGCATGCTGTCGACGAACAGGGTACTCGACGCGGGAAGCGACACGCCGTCGAGCAGGTCGACGGCATCGACGCCCAAGTCCTCGGCAAGGCCAAACGCGGCACGGGCGCCCTCGTCCAAGCGGATGATATCGCCGGACGTGAGACGTGCAAACGTCTGGTGACGCTTGTAGGAATCGAGGTAGATGGCAAGGTCTGCCGCCGAAAGGCCGCTCGCGCCCAGTTCGACGTCGAGCAGGTTACTCTTGACGGTCGCACGCACCGAAAGCTTGGGCGCAGGGCGGACCGAGACCTGGCGCAGGCGGTCGCTGAGCATGACCTCGCCCAGCTCGGACAGGGCAGACAGGCCCTCGGTCAGCAGGCGGAACAAGCTCTCGTCATCGCGTTCCTCAAACGCCAGGCCACCCTCGTAGAAATCGAAATACAGGGCCGCCGTATCCATAACGCGAAACTCCGCCATCATGTCACGGGGCGGCACGCCGGGGCGCCGCTCTTCGAAGGGGCTGCCCGGAGCGCCCAGACTAAAGAGATCTGCCGACCAGTCGCCGTAGGTAACCGTAATTTTGCAGGTCACGAGCCCATCGTCGACGCCAATCTCAAAATGGAAACTCGCCTCGGGCGCCACGGCGTCAAGTACGGCGGGAGCGGTCAGGTCGGTGTAGTCGCGCAAGACAGGCAGTGCCATGCGGCAGAACTCGCCCACCTGGTCGGCGGCGATATGGACCGGCGTGCGGCAGGGCAACAAGTGCGATAGGAACGGCGCCGCGTGTTGGGCAAACGCCACATCGGTACGGCGCGCGCGGCGCGTGTCGACCAGGTAGGCAACGTCACCCGAAGCAAAGCAGTATGCATCGGCGGGCAGGCGAAGGTCGTAGCTGCCGCCGACCGCCGGCGCAATCTTGGCGGCAAGGAGCGGCAGGCGCTTGGTCGGGGCTTCATCCTCCCCTTGCGGTGCCGGCTCGACCGCCACGTCGTAGGCACGATGCGCCGTCGTTCCCCGCGACCAGGCAGGCTCAAAGGAAATGGTCCTGCCACGCAGCAGGTCCAGTACGGACACGATGGAATACTCGGATACCGGCAACTGACGCTCGGCGACAAAGCCGCTGCGGGCAAAGTCGTACGATGCCGAACGCGAGCTCGTAATATCGCCTAGGTAGGCGACCGTCGTTGCGACAAGGTCGAGCAACTGTACCGAAACGTCGTCAAAGGCTTCGGGCACATGAAGAAACGTGAGCTTCTTGCCGTACGAGAACGTGCCGCCTCGTACATAGGCGTCGGCCATGCCGTCGATATCCTTGACCACATAGGACACCGAACCGCAGCGAATGCGGAACTCGAGCGCCCAGCTAAAGCGGTCGGCGAACAGCGGATTGTAGTACGGCACCAACGAGGGCTCCAGCACCGCCTTGGGAGCATCGGGATCGACGGCACCGGCAAGCTTGCGGCGCATGCTCGCCAGCTCATCCATGCGCACGTCCGAAAGATCGGAGAGCGCCGCCATGAGGCTGGGGCTCGTGGGGACGGGTGCCGGAAAGGGAAAGTTGGGATTGACGGCCGGCGCTTTGGGCGCGGTGCGCGCGGGCTGTTTCGGCTGCGCCGTAAACGTGCGGACCGGCGTGCGCAGCCCCTCAACAGGCTCAATGCCGCTGGCGTCCAGGTATGCCAGCGCTGTGGCGATGGCGTGCTTGCACATACCGGGGTAGCGATAGGCAGCGGGGCAATCGCAGTCGTAGTCGATTACCTCGTGCTCGTCCATGTCGAGCGCCACGTGCGTCTTGTACAGGTCGCCGCGCGAACCGCGCACCGTGCCCTCGACCGTCACGTTTTTGGAGAAGCGCGAGCCGCTGTCCTCAATCGACAGCACGGCGCCGTTGAGCATGAGCGAGCGGCCCTTCATAAAGGTGCCGCTCAGCGCCGCCTCTTTCCGGAGCGCCTGCACAAACGTCCCCTGTGCCATCACTTCCTCCAATCTCGCACGGACCAGCAAGGTCGCCCTTAGATCACCGTCACTCTGCCTTGGTTACCCACGATGGCCTTGGCCTCGGCTAGCAGCGGAATCGAGCGCGCGTTGACCTTAGCAGGTACCTCGGCACGCAGCACGCGCCCGTCCACCTGCTCGATAAAGATCTCCACACGGTCGCCGCCCGGGTTGGTGGTGAACACCGTGGCAAGACGCGCCATATTGCCCTGGCTAAAGCGGCTGTTGGGCACCATGACCTCAAACACCTTGGGCTTGTTGTTCTCCTCGTTGAGCTCCAGCGGCACAATCTCCTGCGCGATGATCTGGTCGCCGCGGTCCGAGCGCTCGAGCTTGCCCTTAATGCGCACAAACGCATCGGACAGCTGTGCACCGGTCTCGGGATCGACCTCGCCGTACAGGTACCCCTCGGCCTCCTTGTAGGTCTTGGGGAACACGACGACGGTGGCCTCGCCTTCCATGTCCTCGAGCTGCACGATGCCCATGGGGTCACCGTTTTTGGTCACGCGCTTGGACACACTCGAGACCATACCGGCCCACCACAGCGCCTTACCCTCGGGAATCTCCTGGTTGATGGTGCCGCCCGTAGGATTCTGAACTTCGTAGCCGGTGTCGATCTGCGAGAACGAAAAGTCGCGCGCCTTGGCTAGCGCATACTCAAACGGGCGCAGCGGGTGGTCCGAGACATAGATGCCCAGAACCTCCTTCTCCTGGCTCAGCTTAAGGTGGCGGTCCCATTCCTGGCCGTCCGGATCGGGCACGCTCACCTCGAAGCCCGAGCCCTCAACGTCGCCAAACATATCGAAGAACGAGGTCTGGCCGCTCGCGCGGTCCTTCTGGCGCTTTACCGCGGCGTCGATGATGTTCTCGGGGTTGTTCTTGTCCACAAAGTGCATCATCTGACGACGCGGATACCCCGTGGAGTCGAAGGCGCCTGCCTTGATGAGCGACTCAATCACGCGGCGGTTGGCCTGGCTCGAGTCCACGCGCTCGACAAAGTCGTGCAGCGTCTTAAACGGGCCGCCCGCCTCGCGCTCGGCGATAATCGCCTGCGCCACGCCGGTGCCCACGCCGCGGATGCCGGCCAGACCAAAGCGTACGCCCTCCTTGGTAGCCGTGAACTCGGTACCGGACTCGTTGACATCTGGCGACAGCACGGGAATGCCGTCGTGACGGCATGCCGAGACGTAGTGCACGATCTTGTCGGTCTTGCCCGTGTAGGACGTCAGAACGGCCGCCATGTACTCGTGCGGATAATGCGCCTTAAGCCACGCCGTCTGCATAACCAGGATGGCGTAGCCAGCGGAGTGCGACTTATTGAAGGCGTAGGACGCGAACTCGAGAACATCGTCCCAAATCTTCTGGGCGACCTCGCGCGTGTAGTTGTTCTTGATAGCGCCGTTCATCCAGTGGTCGTAGGTGGTCTCGTCCGAGCCATCCTCCCAGTGCAGCACCGTCGACGTGAGCAGCTTGATCTTTTTCTTAGCCACGGGCTTACGGATACGCGAGTCCGATTCGCCCTTGGAGAAGCCGCACATCTCGACGGAGATGAGCATAACCTGCTCCTGGTAGACCATGGTGCCGTAAGTTTCGCCCAGGATGTCGTCCAGACGGTCGTCGTAGGAGACGGCCGGCTCCTTGCCGTTCATACGGTTGATGTAGGACGAAACCATGCCGGCGCCCAGCGGGCCCGGGCGGTACAGGGCGATCAATGCTACGACGTGCTTGTACTCGGTGGGCTTCATGTTCTTGATCGTGGCCGTCATGCCGGCGGACTCGACCTGGAAGACGCCGGCGGTATGGCCGGAGCCCATGAGCTTAAAGATCTCGGGGTCGTCAAAGGGGATCTCTTCCTCTTTGATGTCGATGCCGAAGTTCTTTTTGATGTTTGCCTTGGCCTTAGAGATAACCGTCAGCGTGCGCAGGCCCAAGAAGTCCATCTTGAGCAGGCCCATGTCGGCAACGGTATGACCCTCGTACTGGGTAATCTCGACGCCGCCCTTGGTGTCGAGCTTGGTGGGTACGTGCTCGTTGACGGGGTCGCGGCAGATCAGAACGGCGCACGCGTGCACACCCTCGCCACGGGTAAGGCCCTCAATCGAGAGCGCCGTGTCGATGATGCGGCGGGCGTCGTCGTCCTTTTTATATGCCTCAGCAAAATCGGGGTTAAACAGATCCTCTTTGCCGGGTTGCTTTTCGAGCACCTGCTTGAGCTTGACCTTGGGATCGCTCGAGACCATCTTGGACAGGCGTTGGCCCATGTAGACCGGGTAGTCCAGGACGCGCGCGGCGTCGTTAATAGCCTGCTTGGCCTTAATGGTCGAGTAGGTGATGACGTGGGTGACCTTCTCGGGGCCGTAGAGCTGGCGAACGTGCTCCACGACCTCGAGGCGCCGCTCATCGTCGAAGTCCATATCGATATCGGGCATCTCGGTACGCTGCGGGGACAGGAACCTCTCGAACATCAGACCGTTCTCGAGCGGGTCGAACGCGGTGATGTTCATGGCGTAGGCGACGATAGCGCCGGCGGCCGAGCCACGGCCGGGGCCGACGCCGATGCCGTTGTCCTTGGCCCATTGCACGTACTCGGCGACGATCAAAAAGTAGGCGGCAAAGCCCTTGTCGCAGATGACCTTGTATTCGTACTCAAAGCGCTCTTTGATGTTGACGCCACCGATCTCGCGCGTGGCCCAGTCGTCACCGTAGTGCTGGCGCAGGCCCTTCTCGCACTCGCGGCGGAACTGGCTCTCGTGCGTCTCGCCGGGATCGAGCAACGGGAAGCGCGGCAGGATGATGGAGTCCCAGTCCAGCTCAACGTAGCACTTGTCGGCGATCTCGAGCGTGTTGTCGCAGGCCTTGGGGCAATACGGGAACATCGCCCGCATCTCCTCCTCGGTCTTCATGTAAAACTCCGAGCCGGTCATGCGCATGCGGTTGGGGTCATCGACCTTGGCGTTCATGCCAATACACATGATGACGTCCTGCACCGGCGCGTCCTCGCGGCGCAGGTAGTGGAAGTCGTTGGTGGCGATGACCTTGACACCCACCTGCTTGGCGATATCGATGAGCGTGCGGTCCATCTGCTCATCGGTCAGGCCGTTGTCGGTGGTGATGCCGTGTTCCTGAATCTCGATGTAAAAGTCGCCGGGTTCGAAGGTATCGCGGAAGGTCTCGGCCCACTTGATGGCGCCCTCCATGTCACCGCGGTCGATGTATTTGGGAATGATGCCCGCGATGCAGGCGCTCGTGCAGATCATGCCCTTGGCATGGCGGCGCAGGTTGTCGAGCGTCACGCGGGGCTTGTAGTAAAAGCCCTGCACGGCGGCCTCGGAAACCGTCTGCATCAGGTTGACGTAGCCCTCCTGGTCCTTGGCCAGAAGGATCATGTGGTAGAGCTCGGGCTTATGGTCGCGGGCAAGGGTCTCGTCCGGCGTAAAGTAGACCTCGCAGCCAAAGATGGGCTTGATGACCAGGGGCGGCTTGAGCTCGTCGATATTGCCTTTCTCGTCCCACATGGCCATGTCCTTCACATACTGGGCATGCTCGCGCGGATTTGCCTCGGGGTCGGGCTCCACCAGCTCGTCGCGGCGGTCCTTTTCCAAGAAGGCCTTGTCGTGGCTCCACGTTTTGTACTCGGGCGTGTTGTGGTTGACGGCGTCGCAAGCCAGCGCCAGGTCGGGCACGCCATACATGTAGCCGTGGTCGGTAATGGCCACGGCGGGCATGCCCAACTCAACGGCACGGTTGACCATATCCTGGATACGGGTTGCGCCGTCGAGCATGGAGAAAACAGTGTGGTTGTGCAGATGGACGAATGCCATGTGATGAGCTCCGATGCGGGTTCGTGTTCTGACTGAACGATTTTACCCCACGGCACGGACGCCCACCGAAAGTAGCTAATTTGGGACGGGGCTTTTTCAACATTGGTGCCAGGTACTTTTGACAGGTTAACGCTGAGCACATCTAGCAGATCCCTAAGGAACAGCTACTCCCCTGCGTCTATCACGCGGACAGCAGCACACTCGCTGGGGCGTGCATCCTCCAGGCCGGAGAAGAACTCGACAAGCGGGACATCGAGACCCTCGGCAATTTTAACGAGATAATCGATCGATACGTTTTGCCTGCCGTTTTCAAAGTTGCAGAGATTGGGCCGATTTACCCCGATCATGCGAGCGAGCTGCGCTTGGGAAATATCACGCTCGTTACGTAGGCGGCCGACGTTAGCGCCGACCTCCCTGCATACGAACTCACATGTCATCTCAATATCCATGGCTCAATCCTATTAATTGAGCCATCGTTACTTGTACGCTATTTCATACAGACGCTCTTTCAGCTACACTGCTGTATGATTTATCATACAGGCATTGAGGTGAAGGCATGGCTCAGCAGGTTAAATCTCGCAAGAGAGTGCAGGAGCACGGAGAGGTCTTTACGAACGAGCGCGAAGTCAACGCCATGCTCGACATGGTCAAACAAGAGACCGAGCGCATCGAATCCCGTTTTCTGGAGCCCGCGTGCGGCAATGGCAATTTCCTGGCCGAGGTACTGCGCCGCAAGCTCGCCGTTGTAAGCCAGCGTTACAAAAAGAATCCCGACGATTACCAGCGCAATGCATTCGTCGCTGTAAGTAGCCTTTACGGCGTCGAGCTTCTCGAAGACAACGCCCAAGAATGCCGTGATCGTCTATACGGAATCGTCGAGACAGAAGCGAAGAAAGCAATCAAAAAGCCGGACGCGCTCTTCCTCGAGTCAATCCGCTACGTGCTCGACAAAAACATCCTGTGCGGCGACGCCCTCACGCTCAAAGACGCCAACGACCGCCCCATCACCTTTGCCGAATGGTCACTCGTAACGGGTGACAAGGTGAAGCGCCGCGACTTCTTGCTGAGCGAGCTTCTCGATGGCAACGCCGACAAGGGGGAAACGCTCTCCCTTTTCACCTTCGACGACTTAGGCGGCGATGTCCGAGCGCATACCGACTGGGAGTACGACGCCGAGCTCGACGCCTACATCCCTTCCGCAATAAAGGAATATCCCCTCACCAATTACTGGGAGGTTCAGTACCATGGCTAGCCTGCTTGAGACCGTGCACAACCCCGATGTATTGACTTGTCTGGCTAACCTAAGCAACGACGAGGTCTTTACGCCGCCGGATCTCGCCAACGATGTTCTGGACATGCTGCCAGCTGAAATCTGGAGTGACCCCACAATCAAGATCTTGGACCCATGCTGCAAGTCGGGCGTGTTCCTGCGCGAAGCGGCCAAGCGATTTATCAAGGGTCTCGAAGGTGTTTACCCCGACCTAAATGAACGCGTGGACCACATCATGCACGAGCAGCTCTTCGGTATCGCGATCACCGAGCTCACAAGCCTGCTCTCCCGCCGCAGCCTCTACTGCAGCAAGTTCCCCAACGGCAAATTCTCGGTTGTCGAGTTCAATAGCTCTGAGGGACGCATTAGGCACCGAAGCATCCAGCACACCTGGGTCAACGGCCGTTGCAAGTATTGCGGCGCGTCGAATACCGAATACGACCGCGATAAGGCACTCGAAACACACGCATATGAATTCGTTCACACCGACGATCCCGAGAGGATTTTGAATATGAAGTTCGACGTGATTGTCGGTAACCCGCCGTACCAGCTAAGCACAGGTGGCGCCTCGGCTCAAGCTATCCCCCTCTACCACAAGTTTATCGAGCAAGCGAAAAAGCTAAGACCCAGGTACCTCTCAATGATCGTCCCCTCACGCTGGTTCGCCGGAGGCATGGGGCTGGATGCTTTTAGAAAAACGATGCTCTCCGACAAGCATCTGGTCAAAATAGTCGACTTCACAAATGCGAAAGACTGCTTCCCCGGGGTAAGCCTGGGTGGCGGCGTCTGTTATTTTCTTTGGAGCAGGGACTCAGAAGGTCGATGCGAATTTACTAACAATAAAGATGGGAAAGCCAAAACCCAATTACGTGACCTCGATGAATTCCCGATTTTCGTTCGCTATAACGATGCGATTAGCATTATCCACAAGGTTATTTCTAAGCAAGAAAACTCACTTACGGATCTCGCCTCTTCCTTAAGTCCGTACGGAATCGGTTCGTCGGAAAGAGGCGCATCAGAGCCCCTGGTAAACAGCGTCAAACTCTACTCCAGCGCGGGAACCGGATACCTTCCCCTCGACGAGGTTCCTAAGGGGCATGAACTCCTCGATCAGTTTCATGTAATGATCAGCAAGGTAACCGCCGAGCATGCTGGCGAGCCTCGCAAAGATGGCACTTTTAAGGTAATCACGAAAATGCGCGTATTGCATCCTCGTGAAGTATGCACTTTTTCCTACTTCCTAATTGGAAATATGAAAACTGAAACTGAGGCAAACAATCTGTTGGACTATATGGCCACAAAGTTCTCGAGATTTTTACTGCTTCAGGCAGTGTCGTCCATCAACCTTTCGAAAGAGAAGTTTCAGTTTATTCCTGTCCAAGATTTTTCTAGACCCTGGACAGATGAGGAGCTGTACAAGAAGTACGAACTAACGAACGATGAGATTTCGTTTATCGAGTCGATGATTCGTCCCATGGACTTGGGTGACAGCAATGAGTAGCAGCGCCTTCTTCTTCCCTCAACGTCCCGAGGTTCACCCGTCTATCTACGCGTACCGCGACAAAAACCCAGACCATGCCGAATTCCTAAAGGTCGGCTATACCGAGATCGATGTCGAGAAGCGCGTTGCCCAGCAGTTCCCCGTGATCCAGCCGGGTAAGGGCAAGCCGTACGAGATCGTGTTTGCCGAAAGCTCGATGCGCACCGATGGATCCTCGTTTATGGACCATGCGGTGCATAAACGGCTTGAGGCCAAGGGATTTGAGAATGTCGGCGGCGAGTGGTTCCGCTGCACGTCTGATGATGTGCGTAGCGCATGGCTGGAGGTTCGTGATCGCACCAGTTACGAGCGCGAGCGCACCGAGGACTTTGCCATGCGTCCCGAACAGCTTGCAGCGGTCAACAAGACCGAGGCGTATTTCCGCATGTGCGAGCAGCCCGGTAACCGCAGCATACCCAAGTTCCTGTGGAATGCCAAGATGCGCTTTGGCAAGACTTTTGCCACCTACCAGCTTGCCAAGCGAATGAACATGAAGCGCGTATTGGTGCTCACCTTCAAGCCTGCTGTGGAGGATGCCTGGCGCGAAGATCTTGAAAGCCACATCGACTTTGAAGGCTGGCAGTTCGTCGCCCGTGATGCCAGGTCCTACGATGAGTGCGACCCAACGCGTCCCATTGTGTGCTTCGGCTCCTTCCAGGACTTCCTCGGTGTGGACAAGAACGGCACCATCAAAGCACGCAACGAATGGGTCCACTTGGAGAAGTGGGACCTGGTGGCGTTCGATGAGTATCACTTCGGCGCGTGGCGAGACAGCGCAAAGGGTCTCTTTGCCAGTCAAGATGAAGACAAGGCCGTCGAGGCTGAGGAGAAGGAGGCCGACGAGGCCTCGAAGGGTAACAACATCGACGAGACGTGGCTGCCCATCCAAGCAGATCGATACCTGTACCTCTCCGGTACGCCATTCCGCGCGTTGACTTCCGGCGAGTTTATCGAGGACCAGATCTTCAACTGGACCTACTCAGACGAGCAGCAGGCAAAGCGGGACTGGGCGCAGTCGCATCCGTTCACGCAGAACCCGTATGAGGCCCTGCCTCGCATGGTGTTGATGACTTACAAGGTGCCCGACTCCATCACCAAGGTGGCGCGCGCGGGCGAGTTCGATGAATTCGACCTCAACGTGTTCTTCTCCGCTACGGGCGAGGGCGATGCCGCACAGTTCAAATACAAGGACTATGTGCAAAAATGGCTCGACCTCATTCGCGGCGCGCTGGCCGAGACCACTACCGACGAGCTCAAGATGGGCGCGCAGAAGCCAGTACTCCCCTTTAGCCATGCCGACCTGCTGGCAAACCTCACCCACACGCTGTGGTTCTTGCCTAACGTTGCGTCGTGCTACGCCATGGCAAACCTGCTATCCGAACGCCAGAACGTGTTCTATCACGACTACAAGGTGCTGGTGGCCGCGGGCACCAAAGCGGGTATCGGCTTGGCTGCCGTCGAGCCTGTGCGTCATGCCATGGGCAACCCGTTGGCAACCAAGACCATCACGCTTTCATGCGGCAAGCTTACTACGGGCGTGACCATCCGTCCGTGGACCGGCGTGTTTATGCTGCGAAACCTTAAGACTCCCGAGACGTACTTTCAGACCGCGTTCCGCGTGCAGAGTCCCTGGACTGCAAAGGACGAGGACGGACATACGCAGGCCATAAAGCAGGAATGCTATGTGTTCGACTTCGCACTCGACCGTGCGCTCGCTATGGTGTCCGACTACAGTTGCCAGCTTTCGGTGGACGAGCCGAGTCCGGAGAAAAAGGTAGCGAATTTTATCAAGTTCCTTCCCGTACTCGCCTACGACGGTAGCGCGATGCGTGAAGTGGATGCTGCCGATATCCTGGATATCGCCATGGCTGGTACGTCGGCCACGTTGCTTGCCCGCCGCTGGGAAAGTGCCTTGCTGGTCAACGTCGACAACGATACGCTGCGCCGCCTGCTCGAGAACGCTGAGGCCATGGAGGCGCTCAAGAATATCGAGGGCTTCCGCAGCCTCAACGACGATATCGAGACGATTATCAACAAGTCCGAGCACGTGAAGAAAGTCAAGAAAGAAGGCGGCGATCTTACTAAAAAGGAGAAGAAGGAGCTCTCCGAGGAAGAGAAGGAATTCAAGACCAAGCGCAAGCAGATCCAGGAGAAGCTGATAAAGTTCGCCACGCGCATTCCTGTGTTCATGTACCTTACGGACTATCGCGAGCAGAGCCTGAAGGAAGTCATCACGCAGTTGGAACCCGGCCTGTTCAAGAAGGTTACTGGCCTTTCCGTGAAGGACTTCGAGCTGCTCGTCTCCCTTGGCGTGTTCCGCGATTCCGTGATGAACGACGCCGTGTACAAGTTCCGGCGCTACGAGGACGCGAGCCTCTCCTACACGGGCATCGAGAAGCACAGCTACGACGCGCGCGTGGGCCTGTTCGACACGTCTCTCACCATGGCGGACTTCGAGCAGATGGCGAAGCAGGACACGCTGCTGGACGAGACCGGGCGCATGGTGCGCGGGACGAGCACGGTGGAGCATGTCAATCCGCCCAAGCCGGGGGCGGTTACTCGCGTGCGGGAGAAGAAGGAAGCTGGTGCCGCCCGCACGGACGGCACCACGCCGGCACCCGTGGCCGGTGCAGCCAACACCACCGCACCAACTGCCGCGCAGACGACTCCCGCCAAGCGCGACTGGATCGTCAACGCCATCGAAGAGCAGGGACTCAAGTTCGTCGATCTGCGTGAAACGAGCGAGGGCAGCCTCTGGGTCATCGGCGGTGGCGAGCTGGACAATGTCATGAAGCAGCTCGCTAAGCGTGGAGCGAGCTTCGAGTTCACCTTCCGCGGCAACAAGGCCACGGTCGGCAACCCTGGGTGGTGGATCTCGGGCTACCCGGAGGAGGCAGAAGAGCCTGCGCCCGCCGCGCCCGCGCCGACTGACGCACAGCTCGCCGCTCTCGAGGTGGGCGACACGGTGTTCCACAAGGCATTCGGCTACGGCGAGGTTGTCGACATCGACCGCGAGGGCGGGTTCATCGACGTCATCCTCGGCGTGGACAAGCACGGCAAGCCCAAGCAGCGCAAGTTCAAGTTCCCCAACGCCTTCGACCAAGGGTTGTTGGCGCTGTAGGACAATTAGCCATTGGTGTCCGGCATCTCTGGCAGAACTGCAATGTGACGCAATTCTGCAACAGGGCTTGCCGTGCCGGGGCTATCGCGCGGACTTGCGTCGATTTTAAGGCGGGAGCGGGCTGTCCTCGAAAGCTTCCGCCATCAGATTGGAGCCACGCATCCGAATCGCACCCCTCTCCATCAGTTGTCGAGCAGCCATTTCCAAGCGGGGACAACGCGCACGGTTCCCGAATCAACGTGAACGGTCTCCTCGGTGTCCATCGTCACGATCGTCGACTCGTCGATTCCATGCTTCTCCATTGCGGACTCGAGCGCCGAGATTTCCCGAAGCCTCGTCTTGGGATTCGCGAGGTCGACGCTAACCTGCACGAGCTCGTACACATCCCCCAGCAGCGCGTCGCCCATGATGAAGTCGACCTCGTGGGCGCTCCCCCCATGCTCGAACGTCAATCGTGCCAGCGATCCCGAGCGAGCGGTGGGCGCGGTGCGGCGCAGCTTGTTGAACACCGCGGTCTCCAGGCGCTGCCCCTCCTCCCTGGCTGCCGCGCGCGAAAACGACGCGAACATGCCGGGGTCCACGGCGTAGACCTTGGAGCTGGAGCGGGGGTTGTCCGCGAGCGAGCGGCTCAGATCGCCCAACGAGAATACCAGGTAGGCCTCCTCGTAATATCCGAGCAGATTCGAGAGCGTCTCACGCGAAGTCGACACGCCCCTGCTCTTGAACTCGTTTGCGACCTTGTTGACCGACAGCTCGCGCGCGGACGAGGAAATGCACCAGGTCAAAAAGCTCGCAGCCACCCGCGGAGCCCGCAGGTTGTAGCGCTCAACCACATCCATCGCGACCGTCCTGTACGCGTATTCCTGCACGAGCATCATGGAATCCTGAATCGGAAGGTCGAGCGCGGCCATGTACCCGCCACGCAGCAGGAAATCGCCCAGCGCGCGCCGCAGCAGCGCGGAGTCCGAGGACGAGAGACCGGCGGCCCTGGAGAACGAGGCGCCGCAGGCCCTCCGCGCGAACTCGGAGAAGCTCAGCGGGAAGAGCTCCCTCGAGAGCGAGCGTCCCCTAAACTCACTTGCGAGCTCGGACGACAGCATCTTCGAGGACGAGCCCGTCACGTACACGGTCGCTTTCGTCGAGTCGATCACGCGGCGCAGGAAAAGGCTCCAGTCGGGAACCTCCTGGATCTCATCGAAAAAGAGGAAGCAGCCTTCCTCCCGCGCAACCGGGTGCAGCATAAAAAACGTGTCGATCACGTCGGTGAGCAAGGCGGGCGAATAGGGCTTGAGGCGCTCGTCCTCAAAGTTGAAGTACAGAATGGTCTCGGGGCTATAGCCCGCGTCCACGATGTCGTGCATCTCCTGGAACAGGCGGTAGGTCTTCCCGCAACGGCGCGTACCCACGATTACCTGGGCCAAATTGTTGCGTTCGGGCTTCTGGATGGGGGCGAGGCGAAGATCGCGAGTGAATACCTCCGGTATCCCGAGCTGCTCGAAATCGAGAATCTTCTCCTGCACAAGCGAATTGACCGGCATGACATCTCCGATTCTTGCAAAGTAGAACTGCAAGATATTCTATTTCTTGCAGTTCTACTTTGCAAGATTTGGGATTCGCTTTTTAGCTGCCCCGGCCGACAATCGAACAAACCAATTGCGCTATCAGCAGGGGCAGCTAAAAAAGCTCCGTCCCAAATTAACTACTTTCGAGTTGCGGTGGAATCGATGGGGATTCCACCGCAAGCTGTTGAGAGTTAGAGGTTGTAGGTGACTACCTGGGGCTCGGCGGGCTCTACGAAAGTTGTGGGGTCTGCCTGTTCCACGCGGACGAACTTGACGGTCACGGTCTCAAAGCCCGCCTTGTGCAGAACATCGGCGTAGACACGCGCCTGCAGGGCATGTTTCTCCTGCAACTGATCCGGCGTCTCGTCCGGCGTGCCGCCTGTCTTGTAGTCGATGACCAGCGCGCGCGACGGATCTGCCGGGTTCGCCGCCAAAGCGTCGATGGCGCCTTCGGCATATGCACCGAAGCGGGCAATGTCCTCGTCCTCGCAGCCCAGTGAGAAGAACGGCACTTCGGCGCGCACGCACGGCCAGGAAAGCAGCTCGGCACGAACCGCTGACTTAAGCCAGCGATCCAGAGCAACGTCGAAACGCTCGCGCTGTTCCGGCGTCAGATGCCACAGACGGGCCAGCGCATCGGCACGCGCGGCAGGCAGCTCATCGGCGCCCATCTCGATCAGCCACTGGCAAGCGGCATGGAAGGCCGAGCCCAACGCCATGGGATTGCCGACGGGCTCAACGGTGGCCACGTCCGCATCCGTCATCTCCGAGCCATCTGACTCCGCATCATCGCCAGCCTCGTCCATGGGCACGCGCGTCTCGGCGGCACGGTCCTCGGCCTCGGCGTGCAGCGCCGCGGCAATCGACGAATAGCTGTACGAATCGCGCGCCGGATACGGGCAGGTGCCCATACGAACGCCCACCGCCTGGGGATATACGAGCTCAAACGCATCAGGCTCGGGGTCGGCAGGACCGGGGACGGCGACGCGAACATCTGCGCCGGCGCCTTCCACTTCCGCATCGCCGCGGGCAAGCCTGCCCTCGGCATCCAACGAAGCGTTGACCTCAAACGCCTGCTCGCCAAACGTAAAGTTCGCCAGCGAGATGAGCTCGTAGTCGCCCGGCTTAGAGTTGTCGAACACCAGGCGGTCGGCATCGAGCTGCGGCATGTCCAGAGCGTCGGTCGGCAAAATACGGCGCAGCACATCGTAGGTCAGATCGGTCTCGACGTCGAAGGTCGGCGCCGTCACCTTGCCACGGCTCACGCCGGCATCCATCGCCAAGATCACCAGCTCGCGCGCACGCGTCATGGCAACATAGAGCAAACGGGCCCGCTCCTCGAGCGAAAGCTGCAGGTCGTCGTTGCGCAGGCGAGCAAATACCTCGGCGGGAGAACCCGTCGCGCATACGTCCTCCATAAGCTCTGGCGGCAACCACAGCGACGTGCCCTTGCCCTTAAACGCGTGCTCAAACTGCTTTTTGACGTCGTCGCCCTTCACAAAGGTACCGTCGGCAAGCTTAACGCCGTCGAAGCGTGCCGGCAGTGCCACGACCTGCGCTCCGCCCTCGACGCGACCCATCTGTGCCGCACCCGAGGACTTACGCACGCCAAAGCACTCGGCGACCGCCACGACCGGATATTCCAGACCCTTGGAGGCGTGTACCGTCATGATGCGCACCGCGCCGTCGCCCTCCTCGTTGAGGGCACCCGGGGCTTCCTTGCCCGCCAGGAAGCGATCGAAGGCAAGCGCGATGGAACGCGGCGAGTTGCCGAACTCGGCCTCCGCCTCGGCCACAGCGTCGAGCGCCTTGAGCACGTTGGCGGCAATGGCCTTGCCCTCGGGACCACGCTGTGCCAGACGCACAAACCAGCCGGAGGCGTTGACCACGTCGCGCGCGATGGCGGCGAACGAATCGCGGCCCACGCGACGAAACGCATACCGCAGCACCTCGCGGGCGCGCGTCACGAGCGGCAAGTCTTGCAAACCCGGCACATCGGAATCGCTCATGATACCCACGTCGATATTCCGGCGCGAGGTCTCCCCCGTCTCGCTATCGAGTTTGGTCGCCAGCGCCAGGAACTCCTGGGCGCCGAGTGCAAACATCGGCGAGGCCAGCAGTGGCATAAGACCCTGCGCCGTATCGGCCGGATTGGCGAGTGCACAAACCAGGGCGCGCGCCGTCTGCACCTCGGCAGCCTGCGCAAAGACCGAGCCGCCCGCGATGACGCAGTCGAGCCCCTGGTCGCGGAAGGCCTGTGCGTAGACGTCTGCGTTGGTCATGCGGCCCAGCAGCAGCACCATGCCGCCCTGGGGCTGGCCGGCATCGGCAAGCGCGCGGAATCGCTCAGCGATCGCACGGGCCTTGGCCTGTGTGCGCTCCTGCATACTGCCGCCGGCAACAAAGAGGGCCTGGCGACGCGAGGCGTCTGCCACCAGCGTGTCCTTGCGGCCTTCGCTCGCCTCAAGATCCAAAAAGCCCTGCATCAGGCCGCCGTCATCGCCGTCGAAGACGCGTGCCACGTAACGCAGTACCTCGTCGTGGCTGCGGAAGTTGCGCACGAGTTTGACGAGTTCGCCGGCAGGGGCGTCGACCACGGCAGTCGCCTCGGGCGCGGCAGACGAGCCCACCTTGCGCTCCTGACGACGGAACACCTCGACCTCGGCGCCACGGAAGCGATAGATGGACTGCTGTGCATCGCCCACGGTGCACAGCGCGCGCTCCCCCGCACCCGTCAGGTAACGGATCAGATCGACCTGCATCTGGTCGGTATCCTGAAACTCATCGATCATGACCATCTTAAAGCGGCCCTCGTACGCAGCACGGATGGCAGGGTAATCGCGCAGGGCCTCGTAAGCCATACGCAGCAGGTCGTTATTATCGAGGGCGGACTGGGCAGCCTTCAGCGCGCGATACTCGGCCTCCACGGAACGGGCCAGGCCCACCAACGCATCGAGCGCCGGGCCACCACAGGCAAGCACGATATTGATAAACGCATCGGCGGCCTCGGCCTTGAGCAGCTCGACCTGCTCCTTGGGGAACGCCTTGCTCGCGCGCGGCATGGTGCACGACATCATGAGTCGCGCCGCATCGACCATGGTCTTGTCGCTCGCCTCGAACGCGTCGATGGCATCGAGCGCCGCCTGCGCCTTCTCGGTCGAGGACTTGCTTGCGCCCAGCGCCGCGCGATAGGCATCGGCGAGCGCCGAGGTATCGGCCTGGCCGCGCGCCACGCGCACGTCGTCCATACCGCCCGGCAACTGGCTCGACAGCTCCAGCAGGTCGCGCACCAGGCCCTTGATGGTCGTGCCGGTGCCAAAGGAACCGCCCTCGCCCGCCATGGGATACCAGGCATAGAGGGCCTTGAGCGATGCCGCGAGCTCGGGGGCGGCATCGGGTGCCGTCGCGCGGGCCAGCACGTGCTCAACAGCCTGGTCCATAAGCTCGTCGGTATCGGTGAGCACCGTGAACTCGGGGTCGATGCCCAGCTCCAGCGCATGCGCGCGCAGGATACGCGAGCACATGCCGTGAATGGTCGAGATCCACGCGTCGTCGACGGTCAGTGCTTCCTCGTCCATGCCCTCGTCGATAAGCGCACGGCGCACGCGGTCGCGAATCTCGGCCGCGGCATCTTTGGTAAAGGTAATGGCGAGCACCTGGTCCAGATGCTCAACGAACGGACCGGATTCGGGCGAGAGCGCATAGACGATGCGGCGCGTGAGGGTAAAGGTCTTGCCCGAACCGGCGCCCGCCGAGACAAACAGCGGACGGTCGAGCGTTTTGACAATCTGCAGCTGTTGCGGCATCAAAGTCGAAAGATCCATGGTCTACACGTCCCTCCTTACAAACGTTCCTTCGTGGTTATACGAGCAGCGCGCATGCGCGGCCTGAGCCGACGTCGGGTCGACGGCGGCAACGTTGCCTGCCTCGAGTTCGCGCAGGCGCTCGGCGATGCCGGCCTCAACGCGATCGAGCAGGGCGTCGAAGTCCATGCTGCCACCCTCGCCGGGGAAACCTTTCTTAAGGCCCGGGATGCGACCGTCGCCGCGCTCTTCCTCGAGCAGCTCGGCGCTCGCGGCACCGCGCAACGCCGGCTTGCCGCCCTTGGTCGAAAAGTAGAGCGCCGCGCGGGTGTCCAAATCCAGCGCCCGGCGCATGGCCTGGGCGTAGATGAGCGTTTGGGTATGTGGTGGCAACCAGCGCGGATCGTCGATGGGCGCCGTGCCCGATTCCTCGTCGCGCACCGTAGGGTCGGCGAGCTTAAACTCCTCAACGCCCGTGCGATGCTTGTAGTCGATCACCACGGCACGATTCTCGGCGTCCACGTCCACGCGGTCTATGCGCCCGCCAAGCGGCCAACCGGCATACTCGACCTTGAGCTCGTTGAAGGCGAACTCCAGGTAGCGCGGGGCAAAGGGGGCAAGTGCCTCGGACTCGTAGGCAAGCACACCCTCCAGCTGCGGCAAGATCTCGGTCACCTGGCGCTCCTCCACCGCAGAGAGCGGCACCAGCGGGCCCTCCGTGCCGCGCTTGGAGGCATGCTCGGCCAACGTCTCGTCAAAGACCTCGTGCAGCAGCTCCTGAGCGCGCGGCAGGTTCTCGGGCGTCACGCGCTCCATGCCTTCCTGGGGCAGACGGGCGTGCAGATGCTCCAGCACGTCGTGGACAAAGTTGCCCTTCTCCATATTGCCAAAGCCGGCGTCGATAGACTGGGGCTTGACGCGATACGACACGAACCAGCACAGTGGACAGGTAGAATAGGCCTCGATCTGCGAGGCGGACGTCAGACGCGGCACGAGCGGCGCATCCTCGCCCTCGCCATCGCGACGGCGCAGAACCAGATACGGAATGGCTTCATCGCTCAGATGCTGAGGGGCTTCACAGGTCACGCGCTCGCGCTTGAGGCCTTCACCTGCCGCGGGATCAAAGTCGGCGATGATATCGCCCTCGCCCACGCGCATGGGCTTGGCAGCGCCAGCGGCCTCGGCATGTGCCCACAGCTCGGTCCATACGGCTGCCGGGTAGCACTCGCGTGCCTGGCGATCGTGCGTCACACGGGCGAGCGCGACCGGACCGCTCGCCGCCTGCATCGCACGGCCAAAGCGCACGCGCAGCAGGGCAGCGGGCTCCAAAGACACGCCGTCGCGGCGCAGCTCGGCTGTCAACGTGGCAAGCGGGCCCTCTTCGTGCGAAAGCGGATAGCTGTCCAGGTCGACATCGGCAAACAGCACGGCATCGTAGCTGCCAGGGCGAAGAACCGACGCATCGGCAAGCGACGCGAAGCGCACTTGTGCTCGTGGTGTGCGATCGACCTCATAGGTCTCGTAATCGTAGGCGGTACTGCGCTTGTCCACCTTGGTTCGAACGCCGTCGAGAACCGGCACGGTCGCGGCCTGCGACACGTCGAGCGCGCGAGCATCGTTCATAAGGATGTCGATGGCATGGCGCAGCAAAGCCGTCTCTGCCTGGCGACGGGCCTGGCCGTCAAGGCCGCCTAGAGCGCGATCGGGCAACGCCTCGGCAACGGCAAGCATGGCCTTAAGCGCCGTCACGGGCTTGTCACGCCACAGCGCCTGGAACACGTCCGAGACCACACACGGTACGTTCTTAAACCAGTTATCGTCGCTCGTCGCCTTGCGCGCGCCCCTCACCTGGCCCTGAACGCTCTGCAGCAGGCTCTTGACGCCCGCGGTAGTCTTGCTGCGCGAGAGACGCATATTCTTATCGAAGGTACGGGCATTGACGGCATCAGCGCCCGAAAGCGGACTGTAGATCCAGTCGGTAAGCTCCGGCGCGGGCCACCACTCAGTCTTGGAAGCGGTGCCCTCGTCGGCGGCTTTCATACGCTCGATCAGGTTGGCGAGCGCCGTAAACTGCCTGCCCGCGATGGACTGGGAAAACGCCGTGAACTCAGTCGTCTCGGCCGCAATGTGACGCGCCGCCAAACGGGCGGCGAGCTCGCCGAACAGCTGGGGTGCCCGGGCAGAAACGACGAGCACGCGCACGGGGTCGGCAGAAGCGCCGTCGACCTCGGAACCCCGGCACGTTTTTACCAGATCATCAATTGCGTCCGCATAAGCATGAGCACGGGCATGGGGGCCAGCGACCTCAATAAAGGCAGGCTGAGCGGCGGTCCCGTAAGCGGCATCAGACGCGCCGACACCCTCCCCTAGCGGCGCGATCTCAAACAACACATCGCGGGCATCAAATGCCGTGGCAAGCTCCTCGCGCATCGCCGCCTGCTCGCGGGCAAGCAGCACGACGACCTCTCCCCCATTGTTCGCCACGGCAGACAGCAGCTCGAGCAGACCGTGCGTAAACGACGTGATACCGCGCACGCATACGGCGCGAGTGCACGCCGGCAGGCTATCGGCCAGGACACTGGTCATAATGTCAGCTGCCTCGCAGGGCTCAACCATATCTCGACGGTCCAAACCGCCCGCGTAGGCGCGCAAAAGCTCGAACACACGAGCCTCGGCATCGCTTTTTGGCTCAGGCTGGCAGTTGTCGCCACGGCATCGTTCGGCACCCGTCCCCGCAACGCCCGGCAACACGTCGCGGGCCATGCGCGCGAGCATGCGCACTGTGCCCTGGCTGCGCGAAAGCGGCTGCAGGTCGGCATCGTCGAGACGCGTGACCATGTCCGAGAACAGCATCTGGCGCTGCAGGTTGTCGACGAAACCGCGCCCGTCGCCCAAAAGCTCCCAAAGCGAGCGAAGCCACGATGTAGACGTCTTGTAGTCGATACCCAGCGAAACGCCGGCTTCCGCCGCATCATGACGGCACAGGTCGAGCTCGGCAAACGTAGGTGCCAGCAACACGGCACGCCCGTGGCGGACAATAAGGTCGGCAAGCAGCGCCGACTCGGCATCGCTCAAATCCGTGCCGGCATTGGTGGTATAGATTCGAACAGGCATGGTCCTCCGCTCAAACTGTTCGCAATAATCAATGCATCCATCCTACCCGCCCACGCCAACAGATTTGCCCCACGCCAACAGATTTGATCCCTTGGGGACGGAGGAAAATGGATCACAGTGGGGGTCAGTCTAACCCGGTGATCCGTTTTCCTCCGTCCCCAAGGGATCAAAAAACCGCCCCCGTAGGGACGGTTCTTCGTAATTCAATGTTGTCGCCGGCCTACTCGCCATCCTCCAACTTAATGAGGATCTTGCGGTAGCCACCGTACTCGCCGTTCAGCGCCTTTGAAACGCGGCTCACCGTGGTGGATGAAGCGCCGGTACGGGCCTGAACCTCAACATAAGGCTCGCCCTCGTCCAAATAGCGCGCAACCTGCAAACGCTGAGAAAGGTCGCAAATCTCGCGCGGCGTGCAGATATCGGTCAAAAACGCTTGGATATCCTTCTCGTCGTCCAAAAGGCTAAATGCGTGGACCAGCTGCTTGACATCAGGCTTGTCAAACATGTTCTCGATATTCATCGATCACCGCCAAACCCGCCAAAAGGCATCGAAGTTGATACTGACATCGGGCATCGTTCGCCCGTTCCATGCAATAGGGCAACGCCTGTGGCTTTTGCCCGTAGCAGTGTAGCACACCACCAAACTAAAGCGACAAGACTCTCTGCCAGCGGCGCGTTTTTCAGGACGAACGCCGTTTAGAAACCATATGCGCACGTAAGCTCCACGAATATTTGAGACAATGGGCGCCCAAACACCGCGGCGCGCCCGCGCAACCATCCAGGTCGCCACCGCAAGCCGCTTCACGCGACGCCAGCAACCCCGGCGCAAGAAAGGATTCACGCCATGCGCTTTATGCTTAACTGGCTCTTCACCTCGATCGCCATCGCGATCGCCACGTTCCTCGTCCCCGGTATCCAACCCTTCGGCTTTGCCGAGACCTGGGTCTGCTTTGCCTTTGTGGGACTGTTCCTGAACATTGTCGATTCGTTCGTCAAACCGTTCCTGACGGTCATCTCGCTGCCGCTCACGATCATTACGCTGGGCATTTTCCAGCTTGTCGTCAACAGCTTTATGCTTGAGCTCGCGAGCTACCTGTCGGTCAACCTGCTGGGCGTCGGCATCTCCATCGCCAGCTTTGGATCGGCCTTTATGGGCAGCATCCTGGTGTCCATCACGCGCAGCATCCTCGACAGCATCGCCGAGGACTAAAACGGCCATTCCGGCCGTGTCCGTCTCAACAGCCCAAAACGAAGGCCGCCCATCGCAAAAATGGGCGGCCTTCTTATTTTTCAAGTCTCAAAGGGCGAGAGAATCTACCATTTCCGCCCCGTCCCCAAATGCAGGTGTGGGTTAGATGACGTAGTCGTAGCCATGGTTGGGAGCGACTAGTTGATCGAGCGTCACACCGTCGAGGTAGTCGTTGATGAGCTTGTCCAGGTTCTTCCACACGTCGAGCGTAGGGCACTCATCAGATCGCGAGCAACCCTTGCAGTCGCCATCCAGGCAGGCGACCGGCGCCAGACTGCCCTCGGTCAGGCGCAAGATCTCGCCCACCGTGTACTGCTCGGGCGGGCGCGTGAGCACATAGCCGCCGCCCTTGCCGCGCATGCCCGAGAGCATATTGGCGCGCACGAGCGTAGCCAAGATGTTCTCGAGATATTTCTCCGAAATACCCTGACGCGCCGCAATCTCTTTGAGCGGGATGCGACCGGCCGCCTGGTGCTCGGCCAGATCGACCATAACGCGCAGGGCATATCTGCCCTTAGTAGAAACCAACATGTATAGTGCTGCCTTTCGGTCATTTAGTCCGTAGAAATTCTAGCCGAAAAATTGGTTTTGAAAATACCCGTTCCGGTCAAGATGGTTAATCGACTCGTAATAATCTTCTATTTCCTATTGCGTTACTAGGCTTTACTGTCTACTATGCTTGCCAACAGCAAAACGAACAACCCATAAGGTTTGTGGGTTTCGCTGCTACACACACCGTAAAACCACACGGTATCCAGTCATTTGAACACTTTGGAGGTTCACCATGAGCAATGTTTACACGTCCATCGATCAGCTTATCGGCCACACTCCGCTTCTGGAGCTCACTCACTTTGAGGCCGATGAGGACCTCAAGGCCCGCGTGCTCGTCAAGCTGGAATACTTCAACCCCGCCGGCTCCGTCAAAGACCGCGTCGCCAAGAACATGATCGACGAGGCCGAGAAGGCCGACAAGCTCGTGCGCGGCGGCGACTACACCATCATCGAGCCCACGAGTGGCAACACCGGCGTCGGCATCGCCTCGGTGGCGGCGGCTCGCGGCTACAAGGTGATCATCACCATGCCCGAGACCATGTCCGTCGAACGCCGCAAGCTTATGCAGGCATATGGCGCACAGCTCGTGCTCACCGACGGTTCCAAGGGCATGAAGGGCGCCATCGCCAAGGCCGAGGAACTGCAGAAGGAGACGCCAAACAGCATCATCGCCGGCCAGTTTGTGAACCCCGCCAACCCCGCCATCCACAAGGCCACGACCGGCCCCGAGATCTGGGATGACACCGACGGCGAGGTCGACATCTTCGTCGCCGGCGTTGGAACCGGCGGCACCGTGACCGGCGTGGGTGAGTTCCTTAAGGAGCAGAACCCCGAGATTCAGGTCGTCGCCGTCGAGCCCGCCACCTCGCCGGTGCTTTCTAAGGGCCAGGCCGGTCCGCACAAAATCCAGGGCATCGGTGCCGGCTTTGTGCCCGACGTCCTCGACACCCAGGTCTATGACGAGATCATCCCCGTCGAGAACGACGACGCCTTTGCGACCGGCCGCGCCGTGGGCCACAAGGAGGGCGTGCTCGTGGGCATTTCGTCCGGTGCCGCCGTGTGGGCCGCACTGCAGCTGGCCAAGCGCCCCGAGAACGAGGGGAAGACCATCGTGGCCCTGCTTGCCGACACCGGCGAGCGTTACCTGTCCACGGCACTGTTCCAGGACTAAGGGCCTGTCGCCCATAGGTTGAGCCCACGGACGAGCCGGTCTCCTCTCTCCCGGCAGCCTGAGCCCATCCAATCAGGGTGTCCCACGAGACGTCCGAACTTGCTACAATGTCTGCGGCGCGGAACCAGCCTCCCGCGCCGCTTTTCTTTTTTGGCCACATGCCACCAAGGAGAACCTCCCCATGCACAACAAGCGCGTGCTCGTCGCCATGAGCGGCGGCGTCGATTCCAGCGTGACCGCGTACCTGCTCAAAAGCCAGGGCTACGAATGCGTCGGCGCCACCATGCGCCTCACCTGCCCCGCGCCCGATCCCGTCACGGGCATGAGTAAGGTCGACCGCGACATCGCCGATGCAAAGGCTGTCGCCGAGCGCCTGGGGATGCCCCACCATGTGCTCGACCTGCAGCAGGCCTTCGACCGCAACGTTATCGAGCGCTTCGTGGCCGCCTATCAGGAGGGGCTGACGCCCAACCCATGCATCATCTGCAACCGCCACATTAAGTTTGGCGCATTGCTGGATGCGGCGCTGGATATGGGCTGCGACTACATCGCCACGGGCCACTACGCCAAAACGAGCCAGGCGTCCGACGGAACCTGGCAGCTGTACCGCGGCGAGGACCCCAAAAAGGACCAGAGTTACTTTTTGTATTCGCTTACGCAGGAACGCCTGGCGCACACGATCTTTCCGCTGGCTGGGCTGGACAAAGAGCGCGACGTGCGCCGCATTGCCGCCGAGCAGGGCTTTACCAACGCCAAGAAGGCCGAAAGCGAGGACATCTGCTTTATTCCAGACGGTGACTACGCGGGCTATATCGAGCGCCGCTGCGGACATCCCGCTGCACCGGGCGACATTGTGTGGCGCGACGGCAGCGTGGTCGGGCGCCACAACGGTGCGCTGCGCTACACCATCGGTCAGCGCAAGGGCCTGGGCGTCGCGATGGCGCATCCCGTGTACGTAACGGGCGTCGACGCCGACAGCAGCACCGTGCATCTGGGCGAGGCCGAGGACCTGACCGCCGCGGCGCTCACGGCCAATGACTGGATCTGGAGCGCCCCTGCCGATCGCATGGAGGCAGAGCTCGATGACGGCGGCATTCGCGTGGGCGCCAAGTACCGCTACCGTCAAAAGGACCAGGCAGCGACCCTTACACGTGGCGCCGACGGACAAATGCTGCTGACTTTTGACGAGCCGCAGCGAGCCATCGCCCCCGGCCAAGCCGTCGTTATATACCGCGGCGACATCGTCCTGGGCGGCGGCACCGTGACCGGCGCACTTAAGTAGCCCCATCCCCTTCATAAATTGCGGTGAAATAGGGACTGTTTAAGCGTTTAAAACCGCCAAACAGTCCCTATTT
>URWC01000004.1 GCA_900551555.1 uncultured Collinsella sp.
TCGTCGAGAAGATCATCGATGGCAAGGCTTCCGTCCATGCCACGCGCGGCGTGCTCGACCTGGGCGCCGATACCCTGCCCAAGCTGATGCAGGACAACACCGACCGCAACCGCACCTCCCCGTTTGCCTTCACCGGCAACAAGTTCGAGTTCCGTGCCTGCGGCTCCGAACAGAACGTCTCCGACTCCAACCTGGTGCTCGATGCCGCCGTGGCCAAGTCGCTCAAGTCCTTCGCCGACGCGCTTGAGGGTACGCCCGAGGATGAGTTCCAGGATGCCGCGCTCGAGTACTGCAAGAAGGTGTTGACCGATCACCAGCGCATCCTGTTCTCCGGCGACGGTTACTCCGACGAGTGGCCCATTGAGGCCGAGAAGCGCGGCCTTGCCAACAACAAGACCACGGCCGATGCCCTGCCCGCCTTTGTTTCCGATAAGGCTATCGCGCTCTTCGAGGAGACGGGTGTCCTGACCAAGGCCGAGGCTCAGTGCCGCTACGACTGCAAGCTCGAGAAGTACAACAAGCTCATGAACATCGAGGCTACCACGATGGTTCGCGAGGCGCGTCGTACCTATCGCCCGGTCATTACCGCCTATGCCACCAAGGTCGCTAAGGGCCTTGAGACTATTCGCGCCGCCGGCGCCGAGGCCGCCATGCAGTGCGAGCAGAATACGCTCAACAAGCTCTGCAACGGTATCACTGCCATCAACGACTCCATTAAGGCGCTCGACGCCGTGCATCAGAAGGCCGAGGCCCTCGATGGCCAGGAGCAGGCCAATGTGTATGCACACGAGGTCGTTCCCGCTATGGATACGCTGCGCGCCGCCGTGGATGCCATGGAGGAGATCGTGGCCGCCGACTACTGGCCGGTTCCGACCTACGACGACATTCTGTTCTATGTGTAGAACGTAACTGACATATCGTCACGGTATTGAGCCGGGGTCCGCATCGCGCGGGCCCCGGCTTTTTGTTTGCGAAGGACGCTTTGAAGCCCGTTTTGCCGCCGATGTGCCTAGGTATAAAGGGCTATGGGCAAAAAACGTCAAATATGAGTACTGTCACAAGTCCTGTAACATTATTTATTTGCAAAATATGTAGTGTTACGCAACATATGTCCAAGTACTTAGCCGATAAACGTCTGCAATTTTTCCGCCGTAGGACGCCCGACGGCTAAATCGCCTTCTGAAGGCATGAAATCGCTGTAACTAAAATGGTAACAGTACTCATATTTGCCATTTTTTGACCACAGGCCTTGCGATGATGCCGGGATTCGCACCCTGTCGGGTTCGAATCCCGGCATATCGGTAGCAAAAAGCCCGCTACCGCGAGGGTAACGGGCTCTTCAATTCAAATGGTGCCCCCAGCGGGATTCGAACCCGCGATATCCACCTTGAAAGGGTGGCGTCCTTGGCCGCTAGACGATGGGGACAGCGGGAAAGAGTATAGCAGACTTTTTTAGCCGTTCACATATCGTTGGCAAACTGAAAAACCACCACAAAGGTGCCTGTCCCCTTTGTGGTTGTGAGGTGCTAGGGGAGGAGCTTCATGGCTGCGTGGGCGGCGTGCTCGTAGGTGTCGTCGAGGGGCTTGAGCGGCAGCAGGGCGGCGGCCTGCGCATCGCCGCGGCGCTCGAGGGCGTGCGCGATCAGCCAGTCGGCGAGTTCGGGGTTCTTGGGCAGCGCCGGCCCGTGCAGGTACGTGCCGATGACGCCCTTGTAGATCAGACCCTCAAGGCCATCGTCGCCGTTGTTGCCGGTGCCCGCGACGACGGACGTTCCGAGCGGCGTTGCCTCCGCGTCGAGCAGGGTGCGGCCGCCGTGGTTCTCGAATCCCACAAAGGGCTCGGGTGACAGGTCGGTTTTGACGGCTACGTTGCCGATCAGGCGATCGGAGCCACGTACGGTTTCGGCGGCAATGACGCCCAGGCCCTCAATGCGATCGTCGCCCATGTAGTACGAACGGCCGAGCAGCTGATAGCTGCCACAGATGGCAAGCAGCGAGCCGCCATCCTCAACATAGGCCGCGACCTTGTCTTTTTGGGCGAGCAGCTCGTGTGCCACGGCTAGCTGGTCGCGGTCGGAGCCACCACCCATCATGACGATGTCGGTGTCGGTGAGATCGAGCGACTCGCCCATGCGGACCTCGTCCACGCGAACGGGGATGCCGCGCCAGGCGCAGCGACGCTCGAGGGCGATAACGTTGCCGCCGTCGCCGTAGAGGTTGAGGGCATCGGGGTACAGGTAGACGATGCGCAGCGGGCGCGAAAGCTCGACTGGCGCGATGCCGACGGGGACGGCACTGCCATCGGCACACGTTGCAGCGCGGGCAGCAACCGTGGCTGCATCGGCACCCTTCAGCCCATCGAGTTCTTTGACCAGCGGCGGGAAGGCCGTGTAGTTGGCGACGGCATAGAAAGTGTCGCCTGCGGCTTCATCCGCAACGGCGCCAATTGCCTGCGCGACGTCCGAGATAATCGCGGCATCGATGCCGGCGTACTTGAGGCGTACCTGCATGTCGTGCGCACGCGTGCCTCCGGCAAAGGCGACAAGACCCGGTGTGTCGGCGATGCGCTCGAAGTCGACGTCGTAGATCCACGAGACATCGTGGCCGTCGGCGTCGTTGTCGTTCAGGAAGAAGGCGCAGAGCCTGCCGCCTGCCGTTTTAATGGACTGGATCTGGCGATCGAAGCCCACGGGATTTTTGGCCAGGTTTGCCTCGACGGTACGGCCGGCGATATCCCAGCGGCCCATGCGTCCGCCGGCGGGCACATAGGCATCGAGCGTAGGCTGTAGAAACGCCGTGTCCACGCCCAACTCGCGTGCGGCAAAGAAGGCGGCGGCAACGTTATAGACCATGTACAGACCGTTGTGGCGTGTGGCGATGTGTACGGCAGCCGCGTCGGGCGCAGATCCAAAGACCAGGTCGAAGCCGTAGCCGTCGCAGCCGAGCTTCACGCCCGTCACACGGCGGACCAGTGCGGGGCGTGCCCAACCGCACGAGGGGCAATGGTATGCGCCAAGCTGGCCGTATTGCACGTAGTCATACTCCAGCGGCGCGTTGCACTGTGAGCAAAAGCGCGAGTCGCTAATACGGTCGGACTCGGTGTTGGTGGCGCCGTCGATGCCAAAGGCGATGCTTGCATTGGGAACGCGTGCGGCGATCGCGGCACACAGCGGGTCGTCTGCGTTGTAGATGAGCGTTGTTGCCGGCGAAAGCTCCAACGCATGGGCGATGACCTCCTGGGTGTGATCGATCTCGCCATAGCGATCTAGCTGGTCGCGGAACAGGTTGAGCAGCACGAAGTACGTCGGCTTGAGCTTGGGCAGAACGCGTACGGTGTAAAGCTCATCGCACTCAAAAACGCCCACGCGCTTGCCACCGGCTCGCTTGAGGCCGCTGCGCGCCTCGAGCAGTGCGCCCACCACGCCCGGCTCCATGTTGTTGCCGGCGCGGTTGCATACCACGGTGGCGCCGCTGGCGGCAACGGCGTCGGCGATGAGGTTGGAGGTGGTGGTCTTGCCGTTGGTGCCGGTGATCACCACGCTGCGGTCGACAAGGGCAGCGAGGTCGCTCAGCAACTCGGGGTCGATCTTCATGGCGATGCGGCCGGGGAGTACGCCGCCCTGGCGCTTAAGGACGGAGCGCAGCCCCCAGCGGGCGATATCGCTCGAGGTGCAGGCAAGATATGAGCGGAGGTTCATGAAACCGTTCCTAACGTAAACGACATGGTCGGGTCGAGTGCGTCACTAAAAACCGTAGCGGCGCGCAAATTCCTGGGCAAGCTGCGACACGTCTTCGCAGGCATTGGCCCAGGGGGCAAAGTCGGGAGTGTCCGAGATAATACCGTCCGCTTCCCAAACGGCCTGGTGCGAAAGATCCCAGGGATCGTGTGGCTCGGGCCGGCAGGGAAGGTACGGTGTCTGGTACATGGGGTTCAGTAAGAAGAACGCACCGCCCTCGCAACGGTTGGCAAACTCACGCAGCGCGCGTGTCGCCGGGCGCATCTTGTTTGTTTTGAACAGCAGAATCGTGCGGGCGAGCAGATACCAAGGAGAGTTCTCGAGCGCGTCAGCCCCGATCTCTTCCTCGAGCTGGTGGGCCAGGGCAAAAAAGCCGTCCTGGTCTTCCAGGCGAGCGAGGGCGAGCAACACGGTGCCTGCAGCTCGGGTGGGATAGCCTTCTGCCTTAAGAACACGGCGGGCGTAGTTGGCGGCAGCACGGTAACGAGCGCTCGCCATGCACAGCTGCGAGATGGCCTCGAGTGTGTGAAGCCACCCAATAAGTGCCGGCTCGTTCACGGTAAGGTCTGCTGCGGTGACACCGTCGGCCAAAACATTATTGGCCCAGTAGTGTGGGGCCTCCATATCGAACCCGGGCACGCTTTGCTGCAGGTAATCGGTCGTGGTCGCCTCGAGCTTCATCAGGTCGCCCAGGCAGGCGTCAACGGGCGTGTCCGCCAAAATGATGGCGAGCAGCTGGGCATCGAGGACATACGCATCGACGCGGACAATCTTGAGCAGCTCATCGCGCATATCGTCGAACAGGCGGTTGCGCGTCTGTTCAAACTCCTCATCGCTGCCCATGTCCTCGATGCGATGGAGCTCGTCGAGCAGGTGGCGATGAACACCGGCATAGGACAGCAGCGCCTGGGCATGCTCGGACTGCGCGTACTTTTGGGGATTCGCGCTAATGTCGTTATGGACAAGCTCGCGTGCTGCATCGGTGAGCTCGGGGTGCGACGCCAGATAGGTGCGCTCCAAGTAGGCGGGGATGTAGACGCTCGGATCCATCAGAGGTCCCCTCCCTTAAATGGAAGCCCCTGCTCGGCTGCGCGCAGGATGCGCTCATCGATTTGGGAACGCACGATATCGTTGGTGGCGACCCAGGCGGCAAAGCTGGCATTGTCGGGAGCGCCCAGGCCCTCCTGCAGTACCGGCGTCGCCTCGGACAGTGCAAGGACGAGCTCGTCGGTGGAGCCTGCACCCACGTTGACGCGGGCATAGACGCCATCGGGAAACTCGGTTTGGAAGTAGAGCGCCTCGGCCGCGTGCGGACACGAGCGCGCAAGGATACGCAGGTAGTGCTCGGCGCCCTCGTAGTCCAGCTCGCGCCAGGCTGCGCTCATCAGTGCGATGAGCGTCCACGGGTCCAAGTCGCGCTCCGCATCTTTGGGGCGGCGGCGCAGCGGGGTATTCGCGAGATAGGGTACGGAGTGGGCAGAGCGAAATCGCTTGAGCTCCTCGGCGGGGTATTCGAGCTTTGCCATGGCGAGCATCGCGGTGTGGCGGACGCCGGCGGGGTCGTTGGGCGCAAAGTCCAAGCTGCGATTCGCTGCCTCCAACGACATGCGATAGCGTCCGCTAATGAGGGCGCGCGACGCAAGGGCGGCAAGCCAGCGCAGGTAGGGGCGGCGCATAAGGTCGCCTGCGGCCTCGCGCTCATAGGGGTCCTGCGCCGAGGCAATCTTGAGCGCCAGATCATGCTCGACTTCATCGCGCTTGGACACCAGATACTGCACGTACTCCTCGTTGGAGTCGGCGGTGAGGGCCGTCAGCATGCGCTGGGCATCCCAGTTGGTCGGATCGAGTGCGGCGGCCTCGCGAAGCATGTTCTCGGCAGCGGCCTCTTCCTGCTCTGCCTGGGTATCGTCGGGGATAAAGGGAATGCGGTAGTCGACGGCTTCGACCACCTTGGCAATGAGATGTCCGGCGCGGTCGCGATCGTGCACGATGAGCGGCGCGGGGTCGCGGGTGAATTGCTCCATCAGACGCTCGACGGCGGGGCCGTCGGTGAGCGGGATATTGTCGCGGCGCAAGGCCTCAAGAACGAGGCGATGGCAATCCTCTTGAATGGGATCGAATGCCATGGGGCCTCCTTTGCTGCGGTTAGGGTTCAAATGTCTCTATATAAGGTTCTAGTTTACCCGCATGTGGCACACCGGGGGTGCCGCACTTGGACTTGCACCTTTGCACCACGAAGACGGGTGTCGCACAAATGTCGGCACCTTGGACGACCGAGTGGTATTACGGCGCCGCAAACGGTCGATTTTTGGCGGCGAACGGTGCGTGTTTTGGAGAGGCACCGTCCTGCCCGGGATATGTAGTCAACCTTGATAAAACGTTTGCCCAGCTTGGGAGTATGAATGCCGCACAAGGGTCTTCAGGGATAGAAAAAACGTTTCATCATTGGCGGCTTTAGGTGAATAACTGACCAACCAGAACGGTAAAATAGTGTTTGTCTGAGCGTTGAGACGTTTAGACATCGCGCATTGTCATCGCCGGCAACGCGCAAACCGGTCCTAACGGAGCCAATTGGGTGCTCCGTTATATACGCAAGTCTAAGAGGGGCTTGTTTAGGAGGCACAGTATGGGACGTTTTACCAATCCTCGCGATCTGTACTTTGGTGAGGGCGCTCGCCATGAGGTGAAGAACCTCAAGGGCAAGAAGGCCATCATCGTTTCTGGCGGCAGCTCTATGCGCCGCGGCGGGTTCCTGCAGGACGTCGAGAACGACCTTAAGGAAGGCGGCTTCGAGGTCAAGCTGTTCGAGGGCGTCGAGTCCGACCCGTCCATCGAGACGGTCATGAAGGGCGCCGAGGCCATGCGCGAGTTCGAGCCCGACTGGATTATCGCCATCGGTGGCGGCTCGCCCATCGATGCCGCTAAGGCCATGTGGGTCTTCTACGAGTATCCCGAGGAGTCCTTCGACAACATCATCCAGCCGTTCAGCTTCCCTGAGCTGCGTCAGAAGGCTCATTTCTGCGCCATCTCCTCTACCTCCGGCACCGCTACCGAGGTCACCGCGTTCTCCGTCATTACCGACTACGCCAAGGGCATCAAGTACCCGCTGGCCGACTTCAACATCACCCCTGATGTCGCCATCGTCGACCCCGAGCTCACCTACACCATGCCCGCCAAGCTGTGCGCTCACACCGGCATGGATGCTCTGACCCACTGCATGGAGGCCTACGTTTCCACCTGCGCCTCTATGTTCACCGACGCCAACGCTCTGCACGGCATCCGCGAGATCGTCGAGTGGCTGCCCAAGTCCTATGCTGGCGACCATGAGGCCCGTCAGCACATGCACGAGGCTCAGTGCATCGCCGGTATCGCCTTCTCCTCGGGCCTGCTCGGCATCGTTCACTCCATGGCTCACAAGACCGGTGCTGCCTTCGAGAACGGCCACATCATCCACGGTGCCGCTAACGCCATGTACCTGGGCAAGGTCATCCAGTGGAACTCCAAGGATCCCCGTGCTGCCGAGCGTTACGCTTACGTGGCCAAGGAGATCCTGCACCTTCCCGGCGAGACCAACGAGGAGCTCATCGCTGCGCTCGTCCAGAAGATCCGCGACCTCAACGACCAGCTCAACATTCCGCAGTCCATCAAGGATTACGCGAATGGTGGCGTGAAGGTCGACGCCGAGAACCCGCAGATGGTTTCCGAGGAGGAGTTCCTCGCCAAGCTGCCCGAGATCGCCGCGAACGCCGAGCAGGACGCCTGCACGCCCGAGAACCCGCGTGAGACCAAGGCTGCCGACTTCGAGAAGATCCTCAAGGCCTGCTACTACGACACCGACATCGATTTCTAATCGACTCTTGTTATCGTAACGAGGGGCTCCGCACGTATCCGTACGGAGCCCCTTTCTTTTTTAGAGAATGGGATAGTTATGGCTGCAATTTTCAATAGCCCCAGCAAGTACATCCAGGGTCCGGACGAGCTCGCCAAGCTCGGCTCCTATGTCGAGCCGCTCGGCGCTAAGGCCCTCGTCATCGTGACGCCTTCGGGCAAGAAGCGCGTCGGTGCCAAGATCGAGGGCGGCTTTGCCGAGGCCAAGGCCGAGCTGCTGTTTGAGGACTTTAACGGCGAGTGCTCCAAGGGCGAGGTCGATCGCCTGGTTGCGCTCGCTCGCGACAACGGTTGCGACATCATCGTCGGCGTCGGTGGCGGCAAGATCCTCGACACCGCGAAGGCCGTCGCCTATTACCTGGAGTCCCCGGTTATCATTTGCCCCACCATTGCCTCGACCGATGCACCGTGCTCGGCACTTTCGGTGCTTTACACCGATGACGGCCAGTTCGACAAGTACCTCTTCCTTAAGGCAAACCCCAACATTGTCCTGATGGATACGACGGTTATCGCGGCGAGCCCGGTGCGCCTGACGGTTTCCGGTATGGGCGATGCGCTCGCAACCTATTTCGAGGCTCAGGCGACGCACGATGCCGACGGCGGCACCTGCGCCGGCGGCAAGGGCGGAATGGCCGGCCTGGCGCTCGCCAAGCTCTGCTATGAGACGCTCATGGCCGATGGCGTCAAGGCCAAGGTTGCGCTGGAGAAGGGTGCGCTCACGCCTGCCGTCGAGCACATCATCGAGGCCAATACGCTGCTTTCGGGCATTGGCTTTGAGAGCTCGGGCCTTGCCGCTGCTCATGCCATCCACAATGGCCTGACGATGCTGCCCGAGTGCCACGGCATGTATCACGGCGAGAAGGTCGCCTTTGGCACTATCGTCCAGCTGGTACTCGAGGATGCCCCGACCGAGAAGCTCGAGGAAGTCTTGGGCTTCTGCATTGAGCTTGGCCTGCCGGTCACGATGAAGGAACTTGGCGTTGCCGAGCTTACGCGCGAGCAGGCCATGATTGTTGCCGAGGCCGCCTGCGCACCCGATGACACCATGTGCAACATGCCCTTTGAGGTGACGCCCGAGATGGTCGCAAACGCCATCCTGGGTGCCGACGCGCTGGGCCACTACTATCTCATGGATGAGTAAATCAAGCTAAGGAAGGGGCAAAGCCAACAGATGGCTTTGCCCCTTTTTGCTATGGTGCAAAGGGGCAAGGTTTCTTTGCACCAATTGTTGTTTGATGAAGGGCGGATTCTCGTATGGCGCTTCCTATGGTTTACGGCGGTCCCGGCCGGTATGTTCAGGGGCCGGGGGAGCTTTCGCGCCAGGGCAGGTATTTGTCATGGTTGGGCTGCGCTGCCTATGTCTTGTTTGACCAGGGCACCGAGGATCGGCTGTGCAGGCAGATCGTCGATGGATTTCTGGACGAAGATCTAAGCGAGCCGTTCTTTAAGATTTATGATGGTCCGTGTACGGAAGAGGCCGTTGTCGAAATGGCTAAGGAAGCCCAGGCCGAGTATTGCGACATGGTAGTGGGTATTGGCGGCGGCAAAATGCTCGATATCGCCAAGGCCGTTGCGTTTTATGCCGAGTTGCCGTTGTGCGTATGCCCCACGGCGGCGTCGATGGACGGTCCGTGCAGCGTGATTTCCGATGGCGACCTGCAGGGTGTTGCAAATGCGGTCTTTAGAAACGAGCGTAATATGGCCAACGAGCAGGCCAAGGTGACCAAACTAAAGCTCGTGCAGCTCATGTGCGAGGCATAGCTTGGCACTTGATTGACCTTGTGCAATCGAGGCGGCGATAGGCCATGGGCTATTTGCCGCAAAGATGCTCCGCGTGTAATTTGCCCGAGGCGTGGGCCGATAGCGTATCATTATCTCTTGCTTGTTTGCACTGCTCAGGGAGGGGCCGCGCATGGCGCAGGAACACGATCTGTTTGATGACATTATCGAGATCAGCAAGGGTTTCGACTTTCTCAAAAATCCGCTTGGCGGCGTGACCGATGCACTCGATCCGTCGGCGCCGCAGTGGAATCCTGCCGACTACAAGGAGCGCCCGCGCGGCAACACCATTCCGTGCTTGACCTGCAAAAACGAAAAGAGCGGCTGCACCGCGTGCATGGACGTGTGCCCGGTCAACGCTATCGAGGTCGAGGAAGACTCCATCGAGATCCTCGACTCCTGTCGCAAGTGCGGCCTGTGCGCCGCTGCCTGTCCGACCGAGGCGATCATCTCGCCGCGCCTGGCGCCCAAAAACCTGTATGACGATATCGTCTCTGCTGCTACGAGCCACGAGACCGCCTACGTCACCTGCACGCGCGCCCTCAAGCGCATGCCGCGTGAGAACGAAGTCGTCGTTGCCTGCGTGGGCGATATTACTGCCGAGACCTGGTTCTCGGTACTGGCCGACTATCCCAACGTGAGTGTGTACCTGCCGTTGGGTGTGTGCGATAAATGCCGCAACACCGGCGGTGAGGACATTCTGGGCGAGGCGATTGCGAAGGCCGAAGAGTGGACTGGCACGGGCATGGGCCTGGAGGTCGACCCCAAGAGCCTCAAGTGCCATAAGCGCCGCGAGTACGAGCGCAAGGAGTACATGGAAAAGATTGCCCGCACCACGGGCCTGACGGTGACCAAGCTCAACCCGGCGACGGCGGCGCTGGCCTCGGTGACGCAAAAGCTCAAGGCCCATCGCCATCAGATTACCCAGCTGGAGCGCACGCTCAACACCATGTGCGGCACTACGACGACCAAGCGTCGCCGTTCGCTCACGCACGGGCGCCAACTGGTACTCTCGACGCTGCAAAACCATCCCGAGCTTGCCCAGAACATACAGGTGAGCACGCCGGAGTGCGATTTTGACAAGTGCACGTCGTGCGGCGAGTGCGTCAACGTGTGCCCCACGTTCGCCTGCGATTTGGTGGGAAGCGGCCGCTTTGCGTTGGAGTCTACGTATTGTTTAGGCTGCGGCGCCTGTGTCAAGGTTTGTCCCGAGCATGCGCTCAAGCTTGTTGAACACGACGCGTCCAATCTGGTCGTCGTCGATCCCGAAGCCGAGGAAAAGGCCGCCCAGAAGGCGAAGGCTCACGAAGAAGCTGAGAAGGTCAAGGCCGAGGCAAAGGCCAAGCTGGACAAGATGCTCGACCAGGTGGAAAAGCTCGCGGACTAGTTAAAAGAGCGTAAATGATGGCCGGTGGGACAGGTACTGCCCCGCCGGCCAAAAAAGTTGCGGTGGAATAGTTCCTGTTTTGCCCTTAAGCTGGCCATTCTAGGAACTATTCCACCGCAACTAATAAATGGTTAGTTCATGCTGCTTTGGTGGCCGGTTCGACTGGTACCGTTGCGCGTCACGGTTTCATGGAGCAAAAAGAACCCGGGGACCTGTTTGGTCTCGGTGTATTCCATAAGGATGCCGTCGGCGTTGTAGGTCTGCCCGCGTATAACGGCGAGTGCGTTAAAGTCGTCGAGATCGAGCACGCGCGTATCCTCGGGCGTGGGATGCTCGATCGTCACATCGCGTTTGCCCGTGGCAATCTTAATGCCAAGATCTTCTTCGAGGTAACGATAGATCGAGTCGTTGACAATCTCGGGTGTCAGCCCCGGTACCTGTGAGCTTAGATAATAGGAGTCGTCGGAGCACACGGCTTGTCCGTCTGCATAACGGATGCGTTTGGCGCGTGTGAGCTCACAGCCTTCGGGAAACCCGGTAATCTTGGAGAGCGCCTTGCTGCAGATGAGGAGCTCAAAGACGGTGGTGACAGTCTTGAGCTCAAAGCCTCGGTTGACCGCGATTTCCTTAAAGGTCTCGAGTCCGCCGCCATCACGACTCTTCTCGTCACTGATGTTGCGAATGACGCGCATGCCTTTGCCTTGCTGGGGGAGCACGTAACCATCTGCCGCAAGCATCGAGATGGCGCGACGGACCGTCATGCGCGAACAGTCAAACAGCTGCGTGAGCTCAGTCTCCGAAGGCAGATAACTCTGATAGGCGTATGTGCCGTCGTCAATCGACTGCTTCACGTTGTCATAAATAGTTTGGAAGATGGCTCGCGCCATGACGGTCTCCTAGAGCTGAGTGCGCGAGCGGTGGATGAGGACCGCTCGCGCAGGTGTCGATCGATTTACTTGCTGGGGTCGATTATATATTTACCCATGGCACGCAGAGCTGGGTCTGACAGGATGGCGCCGAGTTCGTCGAGGGAAGCCACCTTGGCGACCATCGAGGATACGTCGAGCCTGCCTGAGTCGATGAGCTCGAGCGCGCGACGCTGCGTATAAGGGTTGATGTAGGACGAGGTAAGCACAAGCTCCTTCTGGAAGACCTCGAAGGGCTTGACGGTGATTGTCTCATCGGGCTTGGTGAGGCCGAACATCATGACCGTAGCCTTGTGGCCGGCGATCTGGATGGCCTGCTCGATGGTGACGGGCTTGCCAACACACTCGATAACGACATCGACGTTGCCGACGCCCTCCTGCTTCAGGCGGGCCGGGACGTCCTCGTGGATGGAATCAATTGCCAGGTCGGCGCCGAGTTTGAGCGCAACCTCGCGCTTGCCTTCGACGGGCTCGAGCAAGACAACCTTGGTGGCGCCGGCGTTTTTAGCAAGCTGCATCATGAGCAGACCGATCATGCCACCGCCGATAACGACAACTGTGCTGCCGGGCTTGATGTTGCACATATCGATGCCGTGCAGGCAGCAGGCGACGGGCTCGGTCATAGCACCCTGCTCAAAGCTGGTGTGATCGCCCAACTTGTAGACTTGCTGCATATCGACGGAGCAGTACTCGGCAAAGCCGCCGTTAACAGTGGTGCCGTAACCGGTCATATGCTCGCAGTAGTGGTTGATTCCGTCGCGGCAGGGTTCGCAGCAGCCGCAGGGATGGTTTGGGTCGATGCACACGCGATCGCCCGGTTTAAAGCCAGCGACGTCGCTGCCCACGGCCTCGACAACGCCCGCAAACTCATGACCAAGGATCGTGGGCGGGGTAACGTCGGCTGCACCCTTGTCGCCTTCATAGATATGAACGTCGGTACCGCAGACGCCGCAAGCTTTGACGTTGATCAGAACGTCGCGCCTGCCCACGGCCGGCTTTGCCGATTCCTCGACTCTGAGGTCGTGCTTTCCATAGAAGACCGCGCTTTTCATGGTGACTCCTTAACGTGGCGGTGGATGTTGTAATGAAGTATAGGCATGTCTATAGATATAGACAAGCACATCTAGACAAGTAGAAAAGAAATTTAAAATGCAGCCATCAGCTATGCCAGATTTAGCAGGCGAAATACTGGACATATACCGTTTACGGCCAATAATCAACCGTTTACCGACCGTAGTATTAATGCTAACTTGTATAGATAAGTGAGATAAAACGTAAGTGCAAGAAGTCAGGGAAGCGGGCCCACCCGTCCTATTGCACGAGGTACACGCAAACGGCGCGTCTGCGGTCTCGAGTGAAGCCAAAACCGCAGCGCTCCGAATGAAGAGAGGGGGATTCCCCGTCATGATGCAAAAGATACAACGTTTCGGCGGTGCAATGTACACGCCTGCAATTCTTTTCGCATTTTCCGGAATCGTCGTCGGCCTGGGTACGTTGTTTACCACCGAGGCGATCTTTGGCGAGATGGCCACTGCGGGCCATCTTTGGTTTGATTGCTGGAATGTGCTGCTCCAGGGTGGTTGGACGCTCTTTAACCAGATGCCGTTGCTGTTTTGCGTAGCGTTGCCAATCTCGCTCGCGAACAAGCAGAACGCTCGCTGCTGCATGGAGGCTTTGGCCATCTACCTTACCTTCAACTACTTTGTAAGCACAATCTTGGGGCAGTGGGGCCCTGTCTTTGGTGTCGACTATTCTGTCGAGGCGGGCAGCGGTACTGGTCTTGCCACTATCGCAAGCATCAAAACGCTTGACATGGGCATCATGGGCGCGCTCATTATCTCTGGTATCGCCACGATGCTGCATAACAAGTTCTTCGACACCGAACTTCCTGAGTGGCTGGGCGTGTTCTCGGGTTCCGTGTTCATCTATATGATCGGTTTCTTCGTTATGGTTCCGGTCGCTCTTATCGCCTGCCTGGTGTGGCCGCATGTTCAGGCTGCTATCTCTGCCTTCCAGGGATTCATCCTTTCCGCCGGTACGTTTGGCGTGGGTGTCTTTGCTTTCTTCGAGCGCGTGCTGATCCCTACAGGCCTGCACCACTTTATCTATACGCCGTTCTATTACGACAACGCGGCGGTCAACGGCGGCATCTTTGCTGCTTGGGCCAACATCCTTCCCCAACTGGCTGCCGATCCGAGCATTGCTCTTAAGGATGCCGCACCCTGGGCTGCCTATACCTGCCCTGGTTGGACTAAGGTCTTCGGCTCGCTTGGCGTCGCCATTGCGTTTTATATGACCGCCAAACCCGAGCGCAAGCAGCGCGTCAAGGCTCTGCTCATTCCCGTCACCCTTACCGCTATGCTTTGCGGTATTACCGAGCCGCTTGACTTCACCTTCCTGTTCATCGCGCCCGGCCTGTTCGTCGTCCACTGCGTGCTCGGAGCGCTTGGCTGCATGGCTCAAAACCTCCTTGGCGTCGTGGGTATCTTCGACGGCGGCATCATCTCGATGCTCTCGTGGGACTGGCTGCCCCTTTGGGCCGCACACGGTCTGCAGTACGCCATCTCCATCCTTGTCGGTCTGTGCTTTACCGCTCTTTGGGTTGTGGTCTTCCGTTTCCTGATCGTCAAGTTCGACTTTAAGACCCCCGGTCGCGAGGATGACGATGTTGAGGTCGAGCTCAAGTCCAAGGCCGACTACAAGCAAAAGCAGGGCGGTGCTGCTGGCAAATCGGCCGCCCAGAGTAAAGATGATGAGCGCTTGGTGCTTGCCGAGAACATCCTCGATCTGCTCGGTGGCACGGATAACATCATCGATGTAACGAACTGCGCTACCCGTCTGCGCGTTAACGTCAAGGACAAGAGCGTCGTTGCACCCGAGGCTTCCTTCAAGGCGATCGGTACGCATGGCTTGGTGGTCCAAGGTCAGTCAATCCAGGTCATCGTCGGCCTTAGCGTCCCGCAGGTTCGCGAGAAGTTCGAGAGTCTTCTGAAGTTCGAGAGTCTTCTGTAAACCATCGTCCATCGAAACAATCGGCCTTGCAGAGCCGGTATGCACCGCAAGGCCGATTCTGGAGATAAAAAACTCCACTTCTAGGTAACAATTCCAAACCGTACAGGCCGCGTGCGGGGATGGATTGAGCAAGCGGCCAGAATGAGGAGGACATCATGTCCAAGAAAAACTATGCCGTGACCATTGCCGGCGGTGGCTCTACCTTCACTCCGGGCATCGCCCTGATGCTGCTTGAGGAGCGCGACCGCTTCCCGGTCAACAAGGTGACCTTCTACGACAACAACGCCGAGCGCCAGGAGATCGTGGCAAAGGCCTGCGAGATCTACTTCCACGAGAACGCCCCCGAGGTTGAGTTCAACTACACCACCGACCCCGAGACCGCTTTTACCGGTACTGACTTTGTCCTCGCTCACATCCGCGTTGGCCTGTACGCTATGCGTGAGCTCGACGAGAAGATTCCTCTCAAGTACGGCTGCGTTGGTCAAGAGACCTGCGGTGCCGGTGGTATCGCCTACGGCATGCGCTCCATCGGCGGCGTCATCGAGATCCTCGACTACATGGAGAAGTACAGCCCCAACGCCTGGATGCTCAACTACTCCAACCCCGCGGCTATTGTCGCAGAGGCTTGCCGCGTGCTGCGCCCCAACAGCCGCATCATCAACATCTGCGACATGCCGATCGACCTCATGGATAAGATGAGCCGTATGTGCGGCATCAAGGATCGTCGCGAGCTGCAGTACAGCTACTACGGCCTCAACCACTTTGGTTGGTGGAGCAAGATCTACGACAAGGAGGGTAACGACCTCATGCCGCAGATCAAGGAGCACATGGCAAAGAACGGCTACTTGGACGGCATTGAGCACGAGGCCGGTAAGGAGCAGCACGTCGAGGAGAGCTGGATTCACACCTTCGGCAAGGCCAAGGATGTCTATGCTGTCGATCCCGAGACGATTCCCAACACCTACCTCAAGTACTACCTGTACCCGGACTATGTTGTCGAGACGTCTGACCCCAACTACACTCGCGCCAATGAGGTTATGGACGGCCGCGAGAAGAAGGTCTTTGGCGCTTGCCGCGACATCATCGCCAAGGGTACTGCCAAGGACGGCGGCTTTGAGCCCGACGTACACGCCAACTACATCGTCGACCTTGCCTGCGCGCTGGCCGAGAACACGCTCGAGCGCTTCCTGCTGATCGTCCCCAACGATGGTGCTGTGCCCAACTTCGACCCGACGGCCATGGTCGAGGTGCCTTGCATCGTCGGTTCCAACGGCTTTGAGAAGATCTGCCAGGGCCCGATTCCGCAGTTCCAGAAGGGCCTGATGGAGCAGCAGGTTTCCGTCGAGAAGCTCGTTGTCCAGGCTTGGGTCGAGGGCAGCTACCAGAAGCTCTGGCAGGCACTCACGCTCTCCAAGACCATTCCTTCGGCGAGCGTTGCTAAGCAGATCCTGGACGAGCTCATCGAGGCCAACAAGGATTTCTGGCCCGAGCTTAAGTAAGGACTACTGTCTCGAACCCTCACGCATCTCTGCTTCATTTGCGCCGTCGTGGCGTCCGGATTCGCCCGGATGCTGCGGCGGCGCTATACTTATGCAGTTTGAAGTACCTGTACCAAAAGGAGCTGTCGTGTCCCTTTCCATCGGTATCGTGGGCCTGCCTAACGTGGGCAAGTCGACGCTGTTCACCGCGCTTACCAAAAAGACTGGCCTTGCCGCCAACTACCCGTTTGCCACGATTGACCCCAACGTGGGCATCGTCGACGTGCCCGATAGCCGCTTGCAAAAGCTTGCCGACATCGTTAACCCGGGTCGCATTGTGCCGGCGACGGTCGAGTTCGTTGACATCGCAGGTCTGGTGAAGGGCGCTAACGAAGGCGAGGGTCTGGGCAACCAGTTCCTGGCCAACATTCGCGAGACCGACGCTATTTGCGAGGTCGTGCGCTACTTTAAGGATCCCAACGTTATGCGCGAGGTGGGTCGCACGGGCGAGTTTGTCGACCCCGCCGGTGACGCCGACACCATCATGACCGAGCTTATCCTGGCCGACATGGGCACGCTCGAGAAGCAGCTGCCTAAGCTCGAGAAGGAGGCCAAGCGCGACAAGGAGCTCATGCCCAAGTTCGAGGTGGCCAAGCGTCTGCTCGCCTGGCTCAACGAGGGCAAGCGCGCCGCATCCATGGAGATGACCGACGAGGAGCGTGCCGCCGCCAAGGGCCTGTTCCTGCTCACCATGAAGCCCATCCTGTATGTGGCCAACGTGGACGAGGATATGCTCAACGACGATCTGGCGCCCATCGACGGCGTCAAGCCGCTGCCTATCTGCGCCAAGATCGAGGCCGAGCTTTCCGAGCTCGATCCCGAGGACGCCGCCGACTACCTGGAAAGCCTGGGCCTGGAGCAGCCCGGCCTGGACGTGCTCGCTCAGGCTGCCTACAAGCTGCTCGGCCTGCAGTCGTTCTTTACGGCCGGCGAGATGGAGGTCAAGGCCTGGACGGTTCGTCAGGGTGCGACCGCCCCGCAGGCCGCCGGCGTCATCCACACCGACTTTGAGCGCGGCTTTATTAAGGCCGAGGTCATTGGCTATGACGACTACATCGAGCTCGGTGGCGAGCAGGGCGCCAAGGCCGCCGGCAAGCTGCGTATTGAGGGCAAGGACTATGTCATGGCCGATGGCGACGTCGTGCACTTCCGCTTTAACGTGTAAGGACGACGTGCATGTTTAAATATGGCAAAAAAGCCGGCTACATGGGCATCGCGCTGCTGGTGCTTGCGGTGATTCCGTTGGTGGTAGCGGCGTGTGTCCTTCCTAACATCGGCTCCGAGGTGGCAACGAAGTTTAATGCCGCCGGCGAGGTAACGCGTTGGGGCAAGAGCTACGAGTTGCTGGCACTGCCGGTGCTCAACCTATTGCTGAGCGTGGCGACGTACTTTACGGCAGGACGCCAGGCTAAAAACAATGATGACTCCGCCGCCATGGCACGCATCGTGTGCGAGCGCTACCTGCGCAACGGTTGCATCACGGGTGTGTTCCTCAACGTGATCAACGTTTACTTTATGTACTCGGCGATTACCGGAACGGGCTTTGGCTTTGGTTTCTAGCTTGTCCTTTTAAGCAACGAGCCTGCACGCATATTCAATGGCTGCTGCGAGGCCGCCGCTCGATCGTGGTTTAAAGACCATGTCGGCGGCGGCCTCGTTTTCGTATCCGGCGCCGCGAAGGGCGAGTGCGATACCGGCTTCCAGGAGAAGGGGCAGGCCACGCTGGCTGGTTGCGATTACGGCAGCCTGATTGAGCGAGCAGCTGTGCGCTTGGCATTGGATGGCAAGTTCACCTTGCGCCGGGCAAGGGACCAGAACGGCGGCGACGCGACTTGATAGCAATGCAAATGCTGTGCGCTCATCGGGCGAGAGACATTCTGCTTCAACGACGACGAGCTTGGGCGGTGCGCTGTTTGTGCGAAGCGTGGCTCGGTACGTGCGGACCGAAGAACCCGACATAGAAAACTCCTGTGTATTCGGCAAAACGTAAACTATAGTTTACGTTTATGTTCGGCTCCATTTCAAACTCGGCTGCATGGACGAACGTGCGAAACAGATTCTTGGCAGGCGGGTCGAAGAGACACGCAGGGACCTTGGTATCTCCAAGGTTGATTTTTGTGTGGCGACAGGAATCAGCCGACCCTACCTCGACCGAATCGAAGATGGGACGGCAAATTTCACGCTCAAGGTTCTATTTAAGATCGCGCCCGCCCTTGGCATGACGGTGTCAGAGCTTCTCGAGGGTATCGAATAGGGGATACCCGTCGACAACTGAATTACTCCATCGGGATACGGTCGTGGTTGACTTGGCTGTAGAACAGGCGCTGGATTTCGGCGGCATCGCGTGACTGGCCGAGTGCCCACATGGTCTTGGCCACGAGCGTCTCGGTGGTCATGTCATCGCCACGCAGAATGCCCGGATGATCGGCGTAAGCACGGCCGACCTCATAAACGCCCAGATCGAGGCCCTCTTCGGGGACCTGCGTGGTCATAACGACGGTGCGGCCCGAATCGACCCAGCGGAAAATTGCCTCTTGGAATGACTCGCCCGACTCACCAAACTCGGGGATACCGCCAATGCCAAAGGTCTCAAGAATTACAGCATCGTAGCTATCGGCTAGGGCGTCCAGGATACCCGGGTTCACGCCGGGCGTCAGCTTAAGGACAAACACGCGCGGGTCGATGCTGTCGTAGAAACGCACCGGGTTTTCGCCCTGATGAGTGCCGTGGAGCCCGTTGCGCACGATGCGGTCGTTGCGGATGTAGGCAATGGGCGGATAGTTGACGCTAATGAACGCATTAAAGCTCATGGTGCGCTGTTTGCGGGCGCGCGTGCCGGCAATGGCGACGCCGCCAAACACGATCGAGACGTCGTGCGAATGCTCGTCGAGCGCATAGAGCAGGCTCTGGTACAGGTTGAGTTTGGCGTCAGTAAATGGGTTGCCCATGGGCTTTTGCGAGCCGGTGAGCACGATGGGCTTGGGGCTGTCCTGAATCAGGTAGGAAAGCGCTGCCGCGGTGTAGCTCATGGTGTCGGTGCCGTGCAGAATCACGAAGCCGTCGTGGTCGGCATAGCCCTCGACGATGACGTCGCGGATGCGCATCCAGTCGCTTGGGCGCATATTGGTGCTGTCGATGTTCATGGGCTGCACCACGTCGAGCTCGCAGAGGCCCGAGATCTCGGGGACGCTCTGGGCGAGCTCCTCACCGGTCAGGGCGGGGGAGAGGCCGTTGCCGTCCTCGGTCGATGCGATGGTGCCGCCCGTGGCGATGAGAAGGATGCGCTTCATGCTGGTATTCCTATCGTATTTGCCGCCGCAGAGGCGGAGTCGTTCGGCAGTATTGTGGCACAGAGCGTTCAATGTTCAAACGTATTACATCATCTGTAACGTCTGGTAACACTTCAATTGCCGTCAAATAGGGGCCCAGGTCGTGCGTTTGCCGTGCGCTGATGGCTGCGAGGGACGAGAAACCCCATATAACGTGTACACTATGGAAGTTATTTTCGTTCATTCACGCGGGTGGGCACCGGCTCCCCGCCAACAAGAGGGGGAACCATGGATCAAAAGGCTTCCGCAAAGGTCCTCGTACTCGACTTTGGTGCGCAGTACGGTCAGCTCATTGCCCGTCGCGTCCGCGACCTCAACGTGTATTCCGAGATTGTCCCCTGCGACATCTCGGCCGACGAGATTCGCGAGATGAACGCCTCTGCGCTCATCCTTTCCGGCGGCCCGGCTTCTGTGTATGCCGAGGACGCTCCGTCCATCGATCCTGCCATCTTTGACCTGGGCCTTCCCGTCCTGGGCTTTTGCTACGGTCATCAGATCACGGCCGTGACGCTCGGCGGCAAGGTCGGTCACTCCGAGGTGGGCGAGTACGGCCGCGCCACCATCACGCGCACGGCCGGCGCCAAGCTCTTTAACTCCACGCCCATGGAGCAGACCGTGTGGATGAGCCATCGCGACGCCGTTTCCGAGGTGCCCGAGGGCTTTACCGTTACCGCCAGCACCGACGTGTGCCCGGTTGCCGCCATGGAGTGCGTCGAGCGCAAGATTTTCACCACGCAGTTCCACCCCGAGGTCAAGCACTCCGAGTACGGTCAGCAGCTGCTGAGCAACTTCCTGTTTGAAATCTGCGGCCTGGAGCCCAACTGGAGCATGGACAACCTGGTCGAGACCATGACGGCCGAGTTCCGCAAGAAGGTCGGTGACGACCGCGTGATTCTGGCTCTGTCCGGTGGCGTCGACTCCTCCGTTGTGGCTGCGCTGGGCGCTCGCGCCGTGGGTAAGCAGATGACCTGCGTGTTCATCAACCACGGCCTGCTGCGCAAGGGCGAGCCCGAGCAGGTGGAGGAGGTCTTCACCAAGCAGTTCGATGTCGACTTTATCCACGTCCACGCCGAGGACCGTTATGCCGAGCTTCTGGCCGGCGTGACCGAACCCGAGGAGAAGCGCCGCATCATCGGTACGCAGTTCTGGAAAGAGTTCTTCGCCGTAGCGCAGCAGCTCGAGACCGATGGCAAGCCGGTCAAGTACCTGGCTCAGGGCACCATCTACCCTGACATCATTGAGTCCGGCGCTCGCAAGACGGGCGGCAAGACGGCCACCATCAAGAGCCACCACAACCTGATTCCGTTCCCCGAGGGCGTGCACTTCGACCTCATTGAGCCGCTCGACCACTTCTTTAAGGACGAGGTCCGCGCGCTTGGTCTGGCGCTCGGCCTGCCGGGTCACATCGTGTTCCGTCAGCCTTTCCCGGGCCCGGGTCTGGCCATCCGCATCATCGGTGCGGTCGACAAGGAGAAGCTCGAGATCCTCAAGAACGCCGACGCCATCGTGCGCGAGGAACTCGACGCCTACAACCAGCGTCTGTTTGAGCAGACCGGCGAGCGCAACTCCGAGCACAGCTGCTGGCAGTACTTCGCGGTTCTGCCCGACATCAAGTCCGTTGGCGTTATGGGCGACGAGCGCACCTATCAGCGCCCGATCATCCTGCGCGCCGTCGAGTCCAGTGATGCCATGACCGCCGACTGGGCCAAGCTGCCCTACGACGTGCTGGCCCGCATCTCCGGCCGCATCGTTGCCGAGGTTCCCGGAGCCAACCGCGTGTGCTACGACATCACGTCCAAGCCGCCCGCGACCATCGAGTGGGAGTAGGCTGATAGGGTTCTGACCTGCATTTTTGAGTGCCGCACTGTGCCGCTGAGTTTCGTTTCGTACGAGAGTCATGGCAAAGCCGCCAGCGATGTTGGTGAGTAAATACGATAACCGAGCCTCCGTTCCCGCGTTGGGACGGAGGCTTTTTCTTTGTCGTTTTACTCCCTTTCACCTGCGATTTCGCAATTTACTCCCCCGTGTTTCAAGACGGCAAGGCACGGTGCGGCATTCGGAGGAACGGGAGTAAGGATTCATCCCAAGTGAGTAGACGCGCGATTTTTGTCTCCGAGAGCCAAACGGGGCCGTTTCGGGGCCTGTGAAACTCAAATCGAACTCAATAGGCTTTTCGGCGGTCTTCTCACAGCGTTTTCCCAGGTGGTTAATGGGGAGTAAAGAATCTCGCCGCCTCAATGAAAACGGGAGTAACCAGGGGAAATGCCGCGGCGTACTGCCGCGTGCCGCCGTGTAAGCCACCGCGTCATTTACTCCCCAGGTGCGCCGGAAATGCCTTGGCATGCAATGGGGAGTAAAAACTCAGCTTACGCAGGCCCGAGCGGCGCTCGCCGCCTGGTCCACCGTCCTGATTCGGTTGCGTTGATCGCGAAATGCGGAGAGCCGCTACAGCGAGGCTTTCCAGTCCTCGTATTCGTCGGCGTCGATCTTGCCGTTTTCGAGCTGCGCGCGCTTCTCTGCCCACAGTTCGATCGCCATCGCGGCTTTGGGCGCGTGCGGCGCCTTGGGGTTCAGGGAGAGGCCCGTGCCGTCGGCTGCGGGCACGATGCCGAAGGAGTCCTCGAGCCGCACGAGCAGCGACATGAGGTCGCCCGCAGTCTCGACGCCGTAATCCTTGAGGGCGTTGACGGACACGCCGAGCGCCGCGGAGATGGACTCGAGCAGCTCGGGCTTCACGGCGCGGATGCCGCTCTCGTAGTGGCGCACGGCCCCCTCGGTCAGGCCGACCGCCTCGGCGAGCTGCGCCTGCGTCATGCCGCGCGACTTGCGGTACCGCCTTATGTTCTCGCCTACGGACATGAGCCCTCCTCCTGGAATTACGTACCAGCACATCTTATCAGCGTACGCAAATGTACGCAATTCTATTGACAGTACAGATATGTACGTTTACTCTGAATCTGTGAACCGTACGTATCCGTACGCCATTGATTGGAGGAGCCATGGACGAGAAGGTGGCGAAGACGCCGAGGCCGCACATGCTGGACGCCGACGAGGTCGCGGAGCTGCTGAGGATCAAGAAAGGCAGCGCCTACGAGGTGATCAGGAAGATAAACGCCGAGCAGGAGGCGCGCGGGCGCGTGGTCATCCGCGGGCGCGTTCGAAGCGACGTCTTCGACGCCCTGTACTTCCCGGAGGTGGACTGACATGCCCGTGTACAAGGACGACGGCAACGGCACGTTCTACGTGCAGTGCTACTACCGCGACGCCCGCGGCTCGAAGCGCCACAAGACGAAGCGCGGCTTCTCCTCCGAGGTGGAGGCCGCAGTGTGGGAGAGCCAGTTCAAGAGCCTTAACGGCGGGGCCATGGACATGACGTTCTCCGAGTTCGTCGAGGTGTACGCCTCCGAGGTGAAGCCGCGCATACGCGAGCACACGTGGATCACCAAGGAGTACATCATCAACGACAAGCTCGTGCCGTTCTTCGGGGACATGCGCATGTGCGACGTGAGGCCGATCGACGTCATCAGGTGGCAAAACGAGCTCACCGAGCACCGGGACGCCGACGGGAAGCCCTGGGCACCGACGTACCTGCGCACAGTGAACAACCAGCTCAACGCCATCTTCAACCACGCCGAGCGCTACTACGGCCTCAGCGACAACCCGGTGCGCAGGGTCGACAAGATAGGCTCGAAGAAGGGCGGCGAGATGCAGTTCTGGACCAAGGACGAGTACCTGAGGTTCAGCGAGGCCGTCATGGACAAGCCTCTCTCATTCCACGCCTTCGAGCTGCTTTACTGGACGGGCATACGCTGCGGCGAGCTCCTGGCGCTCACGCCGTCCGACTTCATGCTGGAGAGCTCGCGGCTGCGCATCAACAAGTCGTACCAGAGCCTCAACGGCGTTGACACCGTGACCGACCCCAAGACGCCCAAGTCCGTGCGCACGATCGTCATGCCCGCCTTCCTGCGCGACGAGATGGCGGACTTCATCGAGATGCGCGACGACGTCGCCCCCGACGAGCGCCTGTTCGCCGTGACCAAGCACTTCCTGGCCCACGAGATGGAGCGCGGGTGCAAGGCGTCGGGCGTGAAGCGCATCCGCATACACGACATACGCCACAGCCATGTGAGCCTGCTGATAGAGATGGGCTTCTCCGCGCTGGCCATCGCCGAGCGCATGGGCCACGAGGCGGTGGACATCACCTACCGCTACGCGCACCTGTTCCCCACGAAGCAGGACGAGATGGCCGCCGCGCTCGACGGGGCGAGGGGGTAAGAAGGATGCCGTGCGAGAACAGCGCCCGCAAGCGCAGCAAGACGATGGCGTTCCGCTGCACGCCCGAGGAGCGCAAGCTCATATGCGAGATGGCAGCCTGGAGCGGCATGAACAGGCAGGACTACATCATCGCCAAGCTCACCGATACCCAGGTCGAGGTGAGGCCCTCCGTGAGCGTGCAGAAGGCACTGAGGGACTCGATGGCGGAATTGGCCAAGGAGGTGCGGCTGGCGGCCTCCTACGGCGAGCTGAGCGAGTCCCTGCAACAGAGAATTGAGCACGTGATGAGGTTCTTCCTAGCGCTCGGCGAGCCTGTTGACGCGCCGACGGAAGAGACATCGCCACGAACTACGTTTTTGGAAGAGCCGGTTCCATCCGTCATCGATGCGGGTTCCGACACCGCAAGCATCTTCGAGATGGGACGCAGGTAGGGCTTAGCGCCAGACCTCCAACGCCTTGTCCGCAAGCCATTCGGCGCGATCGGCGATATCGCCCTCGTTCCAAGACTCCTTCTCTAGGGCGCCGGCCATGGTCGCAAGGCCGGCGGCGCAGAGGGCAAGGCCGTCCTTGTATCCCTTTCCCTGCTTCTTGGTGGGCCAATCGGCATCGCGGATGGAGGCGTTGAGCGAATGCGTGATGATGGCGAGGTTGCCGAGCGTGAGGAGCTTCCGGTCCCTTCGCGTGGCAGCCTCATCGTCGAGGGCTCCCCATTTGTTGCGCCACTTCTTGGGCATCATGTGCTCGAGGGTGTACTGGTTGAACCCGAGCAGGGCCGTGCTGCTCATGCCCGGACGAATGGCGCTTTCCAGCAGATAGAGGACGCCCTTGGACTGGAGGTTGTACAGACACGATTCCTCGAATGCCGCTCGAACCTCGGCGTCGCCGGGCATGTACGTCGTCGCCTCGTCATTGGCTTCGAGAGCCTTCCTCAGCGCCTCCGCGTCCTTCACCTCGTTCAAGATCAGCGAGGTGAACAGCCTGTTGTAGTTCTTCGTGGTCGCCTGAACCAGCATTCGGCGGACGATGTAGCTCTCAAGCAGGGCGTAGATCTTAGATTCCTCGCTCGAAGACTCCGCGTTCTTTCGAACGTAGAGCACGTACGGGATGAGCGTCGAGTTCTTGAGGCCGAATATCAGCACGTTCAGGCGCTCGACGCCGGAAGCGGAGGGGATGTCCGCGTCGCAGTAGCCAGGGTCGAACGTGGACTCGAACGCCTCGGCATACGCCTTCATGTTGTCGAGGATCTCGACCTTGTCGCCGTTGCAGTACCTGCCGATGAAGTCCTTGTAGGACTGGAAGAGGTTGGACGTGCGCGAATAGAAGAGCTTGTCCTCGGTCGTGACGCCACGCCTCTTGTCCTGGACCAGGATCTGGAGGAACGCGTCGAAGAAGAGGTCGACGAGCGTGCGCTTGATGCGCCCGGTAACGACCTCCTGCTCCCAATACTCCCTCTTCTCAGCCGTGGGCTCGAAGACGTCTTCCCAGCACTCCTTGAACGCCTGCTCGTTCTCGCGGTTGAAGAAGTAGTTCTTGAGGAGCTCCGCCGTCGTCAGGCGCACCCCGAGCGAGTTGATGGTGTCGAATATCTGCTGCTCGTCCTCGCCCTCGGTAAGGTCGATGCAGACGAACTGGACGTTCGACTTGATCGTGTTCCTGTCGACCTTCTCCGGGTCGATATTCTTGAGGAAGTAGTTGTAGGCAAGGACGATGGCCGAGGAGCCCTCGAGGGGTTCGCAGCCCGTGGCGCTGACGACCTTTTCGAAATCCTGCCGGTCGTACTTGCCGTGCCGCAAGGCGACATCGCCGGTCTCCAGGACGAAATCTCGCTCGAACAAATTGTTGGTGCCGTTTTTTGCACAGAGTGCCTTGAAGAAGATGACCATGGTCGTGAGTCGCTGCTGGCCGTCGATGACGGTGCGAACCTCGGAGACCTCGGACCAGGTGTTGCCGGAGGAGGCCTGCTTCAGGATGATGGAGCCCAGGAAATAGGGCCGCTTCGAGGCCGTGACGAACTCCATGTCGCCGAGGAAACGCTCCCATTGCTCTTCTCCCCAGACGTACGCCCTTTGGTAGAAAGGTATTTCGAGCAGGCGCGATCCGTTGAACACGCCGCTTATCGTTGCTTTTCCTGCATCCATCCTTAAAGCCCTATCTATCCTTTGCGGTTATTGCTGGCGGGGTCAATTTTATCAATACGCTGCTTGACCCTTTAATGTTCCCGGTCCTTGCCGTCTTCTCCCCAGAAGGTGCTCGAAGATGATGCGCAGGTCCTCGTCATCAAGGCAGCCGCCCTCGAGGCAGCCACGGTCGATGGTATCGATCATCGTCTGCCCCTTCTTCTTCGAGCGGTCGTAGATCACTGTGTCGAGGGATAGCTCCCTGCCGTCGCGCGTGAACATCTCGTGCATGAATTCGGCACTGTTCGCTTGACTCCAATCGCGTACCGCGTGCTCGAGCGGGCCGCTTCCCCTCGATATGGCGACATCCCAATGCTCGCAGTTAAGCAGAAGAAGTCGGTTCATGAACTCGACGCCCGAAAAACCGAGTCTCGCAAACGGCGGAAATAGAGGGTCATCTGAAAAGACCGCAGCATACTCACTGCTCAACGGCATATACGCGAGATGAAAATCGTACGAGTCGTCCTCGGGCCCGATGATGAACATAGGCATCGACGTCGTAACGAACCCTGAGCCGACGGGTGCCCTAAGGATGGAGAAGCTCTTCTCAAAAAAAGCCTTTCGAATACGGTTAACTGGCACAATATCATCGTTGGAGAAGAGCATGGTTGCGGCGGCGGCAAGCTCGACCACCGCTTGGGAATCCCCGCGCCAATCCGACCAATCGAGCAAGCCGAGCTCATAGGGTGTCAGATGAACGTTTCTGAGCAGCTCTTCGGCAGTCTCGCGTGACCATTTCTTGTCGACGCGCATACTGATAGGGTGCCGGACGATGATATTTGCTGCCAGCTCGCAAACGGCGGCTTTCCCATCAGAATACCCTTCGTCTTCGCACTGGTCTTCTTTCTGGCGTTCCAAAAAGCGATCGTAAAGCGGCGCGATGCGGCTCTCGAGCTCAGATAGCTTAACCTCGATGAGGTTCTGCGCATAGAATCTGTCTGTCGCATCGCCTGTCGCATCGGCATGCTCGACCTCATAAAGATCGCGCATGCTGCAAAGGTTCTCGCAATTCGTGCGGAAGAAGGAGCCCTTCTGTCTGCTGTAGGCATGAAGCTGCCCGGAGGAATCCGCGAAATGGCGCAGGTAGAACCGCGGCACCCAGTGCTGCTTTCGCGTCATCTTTCCGGGCAGCTTCGACATCCTAAGCCTTCACCGCCTTTTTATTATGTAATGGCTTAGTGTTATTGAAGACTTACTTACTCACTGTAATCATGTTAGCACACCGACCAAGGATTTCTATGAGTCCTTATTTGTTCCACCCTTTGGCAATAGTCGCTGTCGTCACGAGCAAGCCGCTTGCGACTTCCCACGCGGAGTTAAACAATAATTGCAAACTGAAGCTGCAAATCCGCCCGACAAGGCTCTTTTATAAAACCCATTGTTTAGACGACCAGCAATCTCATCAGGCTTTCACCTTGAATAGTTTCCCAGCCAATCTGCGTGACTGCCTCCGACAGCTGTCTATCATGCGTAACCAACAGTAACGCGCCAGAGAAACCGCTCAGCATTTCCTGCAGCGCCTCAATAGAGCCCACATCAAGATGATTCGTAGGCTCGTCGAGTACGAGGAAGTTGGGATTCGTAACAAGCTGTTCAGCAAGCATGAGTTTGCGGAGTTCGCCAGGACTCAAATCGTCGCCATCGAGCAGTCTGTCAGGGTCGGAGTTCAACCGCGCCACGATGGAGAGGATGCGACCTTTCGTCTCCTGGTCCTGGTCTCGGAGATGCCTCAGGGCTCGCTCGCGTTCCTCTGGCCCGACGTCCTGGGGAACGTACGCAACTTTGACATTATCAGGAACAGATTCGATGATGCTTCGTACCACCAGGCTCTTTCCCGTTCCGTTCGCACCGGTCAGCACCACGTGATCCGTTGGTGAGATCCAGAGCTCCGGCACATCTATCGAGAACTCGCCAGCAGACAGTCGCGATGCCTCCAAGTGCGCCACGCAACTTGAGCGTGCAGTGACGCCGAACTCGCCGATACGATGGTCGTATCTTTTCGAGACGGTTTTCTTGGAAAGCTCTGCCTCGGCCTTTGCGAGCCGTCCGCTCATTTTGGACGAGAGCCTCCCTGCAACGCCGTCCTTGCCAGAGACTATGGCGCGTCCGATCTTCTCGCGAGCGTCGCTGTCTTTTTTGCTCAAACCGCGCTTGCTTCGCTTGCCCTTCTGACGTGCCGCCTCTTCGCTCCTGCGCTGGGCTTCTGCCTTCAGGCGCTTCGCTTCACGAGAGGCTTGCTCGCGATCCCTCATCGCAGAGGCGCGTTCGCTCGCCGCTTGGTCGCTTGCCTTTGAGTACCCGCCGGGGCGCATGGTCCAACGCGCGCCCTCGCACATGAGGCTCTGGCCCACAAGGCTATCGAGCAGGTCTCTATCGTGCGAGATGAGGATGCCGATGCCGCTGAAGGAGGCCAGCGCCTCCTTCACGATGTCGCGCGTGGCGGCATCGAGGTCGTTGGTCGGCTCGTCCATGATGAGGATATCTGGTTGTGCATAGAGGGCGCATGCGATTTGGATCCGCTTCTGTTGACCGCCCGAGAGCGTGTCGTAGCGCCAGAACCAGTCGTCTTCGATGCGGAGCAGTGCCCTTGCCCGTTGCGCCTCCTTGCCCCAATCCGATGCGAGATCGAAGAGATCGTCCGGTTCCTGCGTCGAGTCTTGCTGGCAATACGACGCGAACAGACTCGGGCTCACTGTCCCGGAATCGGGTGTAATAGCGCGGGCGGCGATACGGGCGAGCGTGCTCTTCCCGCATCCGTTGTCGCCGATGATGCCCGTCCATCCCGATGGGAACGTGGCGCTGACGTCTTCGATGGCAGGCGATGCCGTACCGGGGTAGGTATAGCTGATGTGAGTGAGATTCAGTTGCATGGCGAGCTCCTTTGAGAGGAGGTCGCGCAGGGTCAGGCACGCGATGTATGGATTCGGAACGAGAAGACACTGAAGCGATGCGGCACCCTGAAGCGCGACCGGATGTACAGAGTGGTCGTATGGGGTACCCGAAACGGGCATCGCTAGTTCTTCATCTAACCTGACCTAACTCGAAGCGGCGCTTGCCAAAGGCCCCGCTGGATGATTGATATCTAGGATTATAGCATGGTGATGTACCACGAAAGCGTACATATCCGTACGTTTTCGTGGTACACTCCGCTTGTCGGACAAATCTGTACGGTTTTGTCCCGACGCTCCGAGACTCGGGGCGCGCCGGACCGGATGCGGCGAGGCGCGCCCCACGCTAGAGAGGACGCGACCCATGCGCACGATAGCAATTTCCAACTACAAGGGCGGCGTCGGCAAGACGACGACCGCCGTGAACCTGGCGGCCATCTTCGCCGCCCGGGGCCTTCGGACCCTGCTCGTCGACCTCGACCCGCAGGCGTCTGCCACAGACTTCTTCGCCCTCTACGACCGGGCCGCCTCCGAGCGGCGCACCTCGGTCGAGCTGCTCTACGGCGGCGCCCCCGTGGAGGAGGTCGCCTACGCCGCCGGGGAGGACCTCGACGTGGTGGCCTCGACCATCGACCTCGTCGACCAGAACGAGATGCTCCTGCGCGAGCAGCGCCTCAAGTTCGCCCTCGACGACGCCTCGGACTCCTACGACGTCTGCCTCATCGACTGCAGCCCCGTGATGCGCAGACTCGCCTTTAACGCCTACCTCGCCGCCGCGGAGGGCGGCATGGTCGTCATCCCCGTGAAGCTCGACTCCACCGTGATGCGCGGCACGGCGCTCACCGTGGAGGCGACGCGCTCCATCGCCGACGCGCTGCGCATGCCCACGCCCCGCTGGAAGATACTGCGCACCTGCGTTCCCGGCCGCATGACCAACGCCGAGGCCACAGGCGCGGCCGTGCTCGACGGGTTCTTCCCGGGCGAGCAGTTCGAGACGGTTATCCACGCGAGCAGCAAGGTCTGCGAGGGCAGCTGGCAGTG
>URWC01000005.1 GCA_900551555.1 uncultured Collinsella sp.
CGGCCACGAGCCCGGCGTGGCTGTCGGAGACCACGAGGCGAACGCCGGCCAGCCCGCGCTCGCGCAGCCCGCCGAGGAATGCCGCCCAGGAGTCCTCGCTCTCGGTGTCGACTACGTCGCAGCCCAGGAAGTGCTTGCGCCCGTCGGCGCCCAGCCCGATCGCGGTCACGACGCCCTGCGAGACGACCGACGAGCCGACCCTGCAGCTCATGTAGGTGGCGTCGAGCCACAGGTAGCAGCACGGCGTGCCCGAAAGGTCGCGGCTGCGGAACTCCTCCACCTCGGCGTCGAGGTCGGAGCAGAGGCTCGAGACCTCCGAGCTCGACAGCGAGGATATGCCCAGCTTGGACGCCACGCGCTCGACCTTGCGGGTGGACACGCCGCACACGTACATCTCCTGCACGATGGAGGCCACCGAGGTGTCGACGCGCGACCATCGCGCGAGCATGCCCTCGGGGTAGTAGGTGCCGTGCCTGAGCTTGGGTATCTCGAGCTCCACGTCGCCCACGGCGGTCTTGAGCGACCTGGGGCGGTAGCCGTTGCGGCTGTTCTCCCTGCCGTCGCTGCGCTCGTTGCGGCTCGCGCCGCACATCTGCTGGGCCTCGGAGTCCATCAGCGCGTTCATCACGCCGCCCAGCACCCTGCACGCGAACTCGCGCGCGTCGCCGCACTCCTGCCAAAGCCTCGCCGCCTCGAGGGCCTCGTCGCGGCCGAGGCGCAGTACACTCTCTTCTTGGGGCATCGCCTTTCCTTCCATTCGTCACCTTCATTACTCCAACGACGAATTCTAGGCGGTGTCCCCTCCCTTTCAAGAAAGGGAAGAGGCGGGGCATGCCCCGCCTCTTACACCACATCTCTGCGCGCTACCTAGACCGGTTCAACGAGGCGATTTTGACCCAAATACGCTGTTACTAAACTGGTAACAGTACTCATATTTGGCCTTTTTTGACCACGGGTCCTCTTGTTGGTGTCACACAGCTGCTTCGTGCGGGTATCCTAATGCCAACGTGTGCCTATCAGAGGAGAAACCATGCTGTTTTCCGGTATCATCGCTGCCCTTACCAGTCTTTTGATCCCCATCATCATCCTGTTGCTGCTGCTTCCCAACGCCTGCTATGTCGTCGAGCAGCAACATGCCGTGATTATCGAGCGCCTGGGCAAGTTCAACCGTATCGTCAACGCGGGTTTCCACCTGAAGGTGCCCGTGATCGACCGCAAGGCCGCCACGGTGAGCCTGCGCACCATGAAAAACGGTTTTGGCATCGACGTTAAGACCCAGGACAACGTGACCATTGGTCTCGAGGTCTCCGCGCAGTATCACGTGAGCTACGACATGGGTGCCGGCCCGGCGGATTCGGGCATTTACAAGAGCTACTACATGCTGCAGGAGCCCGTCGATCAGATGCGCGACTTCATCACCGATGCCCTGCGCTCCTCGATTCCCGTCTATACGCTCGACGAGGTCTTTGCCAAGAAGGACGACATCGCCAAGGACGTCAACGCTACCGTTTCCGAGCAGATGGCCGCCTACGGCTTCACCCTCGTGTCGACACTCATCACTAAAATCGCACTGCCGACCGAGGTCGAGAACTCCATGAACGACATCAACGCAGCCCAGCGCAAGCGCGCCGCGGCACAGGAGCTCGCCGAGGCCGACCGCATCAAGCGCGTTACCGAGGCGACCGCCGAGGCCGAGGCTATGGAAAAGGCCGGCGAGGGAATCGCCAACCAGCGCAAGGCAATCGCGCTGGGTATCAAGGACTCGCTCGAGATTATCCAGGAGACGGGCGTTGGCAACGACGAGGCCAACCAACTGTTCATGTTTACGCAGTGGACCGAGATGATGACGGAGTTCGCTCGTACGGGTAAAAACTCGACGGTCGTGCTGCCGAGCGACTTTTCGCAGTCAGCCTCGATGTTCGAGCAGATGCTGGCCGCAGGCAAGGTCCAGGGCGATTCGAAGGAGTAGGCACGCGTGAAGTACACCGTAGTTTGCGTCGGCAAGCTCAAGGAGCGCTTTTGGAAGGATGCCTGCGCCGAGTACACCAAGCGCCTGGGCGCCTATGCCAAGGTGGATATGCGCGAGGTGGCCGATATCGATCCGGCTAAGGCGGGCGGCGTGGATGCCGCGCGCGACAAGGAGGGGGCGGCGATTCTTGCCGCCTTGCCGCCGAGGGCACATGTGATTCTGCTTGCCATCGAGGGCAAGGAGCGCTCGAGCGAGGAGCTCTCGGCGCGCCTCGATGACCTTATGCTGCGAGGAAATAGCGATATCGCCTTTGTGATTGGCGGCTCGGATGGCGTGAGCGATGCCGTGCGTGCACGCGCCGACGAGATGCTCAGCTTTGGACGCATTACCTTGCCGCACAACCTGGCGCGCGTGGTGCTGCTGGAGCAGATTTACCGTGCCTGCAAAATCAGCCGTGGCGAGCCGTATCACAAATAGGTCGGCAATACGAAACAATGGCGTGGGACAATAGCTTTCGTTTTGAAGAACGTGTCTGAGAGGACTATGTGATATGAAGATCGGATTTGTCGGTTTTGGCAATATGGCGAGCGCTATGGCCGATGGCTGGATTGCCGCCGGTGTGTCTGCGGGCGACATGTGCGCCTGCGCGGGCCGCTATGACGCTCTCGTCGAGCGTTGTGAGGCACGCGGCATGGCCGCCTGCCATGATGCGGCAGAGGTTGTCGCCGCATCCGATATCGTGGTTGCTGCTGTCAAGCCGTACATGATCGAGAAGGTTTTCGCTCCGCTGAAGGACGTGCTTGCCGACAAGGTCGTCCTTTCGGTCGCTTGGACCTGGGATAGCGCCAAGTGGGAGCAGGTCCTGCCGGGCATCGCTCACATCTCGACGGTACCCAACACGCCGGTATCGGTGGGCGAGGGTGTCATTGCCTGCGAGAAGGCCTCTACGCTTAGCGGCGAGCAGCGCGACACGGTGCTCGGCCTGCTCGGAAAGCTCGGCACGGTGGTCGAGCTCGATTCGAGTCTGCTGTTTGTGGGCGGCACCGTGGGCGGTTGTGCCCCGGCATTTGTTGCCATGGCAATCGAGGCCCTGGGCGATGCAGCCGTTAAGCACGGTATTCCGCGCGCCGATGCCTATCGCATCGTGAGCCAGATGGTGTTGGGTACGGCAAAACTGCAGCTTGCAACCGGTCAGCATCCTGCGGCGATGAAGGACGCCGTGTGCTCGCCTGGTGGCGCCACCATCAAGGGCGTCGTCGCACTCGAGGACGCTGGCATGCGCAGCGCCCTGGTCAAGGCCATCGACGCCACTCTCCAGTAAGCCGACCAAAAAGGGACAGGTTTATTTTGGCAGGTTTTTTCCTGCGGTTTTGTCCCTTGAGCGAAAAGCGCCCCGCAACTGGCTCAATTCCAGTTGCGGGGCGCTTGCATTTGCCCAGATAAAACCGACCAAAATAAACCTGTCCCTTTTTGGCAGGTTAGTCCCAGAAGCTGTCTTCCTCGTCCTCGGATTTGGGACCGCGGTCGACGTACATCTTATGGGTGCGCTTCTCCATCACAAAGGCAAGAATCGCAAACAGCAGGATGCCGCCGGCGAAAAGGATGGCAAAACCGGTGCGGGTGCCAAACAAAAAGGAAAAAACTGCGTCCATTGGGTGCCTTCTTGCGTAGTTGAGTTGGGTCGTAAACGCTCATAAGTATATACTTGCCCATACATGTACAAGGTTGCAACCTAAATGGAATGTATATCGCCGGAGGATCTAATGCTTGATATCAAGTTTGTTCGCGAGAACCCTGATGCCATCGACACCGCCATGGCTAACCGCCAGACGTCTTGGAATCGCGAGAAGTTTTTTGAGCTCGACGATGAGCGCCGTGCCGTCATCACCGAGGTCGAGGAGCTCCAGGCCACGCGCAACGCCGAGTCCAAGAAGATCGGCGCCCTGATGAAGGAGGGCAAGAAGGACGAGGCCGAGGCCGCCAAGGAGGCCGTGCGCGCCGTCAACGAGAAGATCGACGGTCTGGCCGAGCGCCGCACTGCCCTCGAGCAGGAGCAGTACGACTTCATGGCTCACCTGCCCAACATTCCGTGCGAGGCCACCCCGTACGGCAAGGACGAGGACGAGAACATCGAGCGTCGCCGCTGGGGCACCCCGCGCGAGTTCGACTTCGACTTTAAGCCGCACTGGGATCTGGGTACCGACCTCGACATCCTCGATTTCGAGCGCGGCAACAAGCTCTCCGGCAGCCGCTTCACCGTTCTCGGTGGCGCCGGCGCTCGCCTGGAGCGCGCTCTCATCAACTTCTTCCTGGACACGCACACCAGCCGTGGCTTTAAGGAGTGGTGGCCGCCCATCGTCGTCAAGCGTCAGACCATGTTTGGCACGGGCCAGCTCCCCAAGTTCGAGGACGACGCCTATCACGTCTCGGGCGACAACTTCCTGATCCCCACCGCCGAGGTCGTGCTCACCAACTTGCACGCCGGCGAGGTTCTGGACGCCGACACCCTGCCGCGCCGCTACACCGCCTTCACTCCTTGCTTCCGTGAGGAAGCCGGTTCCGCTGGTCGCGACACCCGCGGCATCATCCGCCAGCACGAGTTCGACAAGGTCGAGATGGTCAAGTTCGCCAAGCCGGAGGAGTCCGACGAGGAGCTCGAGAGCATGACCGCCGAGGCCGAGTACCTGCTGCAGCAGCTGGGCCTTCCGTATCGTGTGATTAGCCTGTGCACCGGCGATCTGGGCTTCTCTGCCCGTCAGACCTACGACGTCGAGGTTTGGCTGCCGAGCTACAACGCCTACAAGGAGATCAGCTCCTGCTCCAACTGCGGCGACTTCCAGGCTCGCCGCGCCAATATCAAGTATCGCGACCCCGAGAACTTCAAGGGTTCGCGCTACCTGCATACCCTCAACGGCTCCGGTCTGCCGGCTGGCCGCACGATGGCCGCCATTCTGGAGAACTACCAGAACGCCGACGGCACCATCACGATCCCCGAGGTTCTGCGTCCCTACATGGGCGGCCTCGAGAAGATCGAGCCGGTCGCGTAACTTGGCTGCATAGGGGATATGCAAGGGCGCTCCTTCGGGGGCGCCCTATTTCGTGCGCAGGTCCATATCATGCCGTGCGGACAGCTCAATAGAAAACACACGAACAACTGTTCTGTATACAGCTATCTACCTGTTATGCTTTTGCTAAATAAGAGCGAGAGAAAGGGGACGCGATGGAGCTGTTTGATGATCGGGTGGTTTTGTTTGAGAGCGACGAGGGTGGGGAGTACCTGCTTGTAACGTGTGAGCCGTCTGGCATGGGTGGCCTGGTGGTTCGACAGACGAGTGAGGGTCCGTTGACACAATGGTGTTTTGAGGAGTCGCCGCATGTGGTCGAGACCTTTGTGACGCACGTGGGGCTTGTGGCGCTGGAGCACTTCTATGGAGTTGGGACTTCCAACCAGGTCGCGCGCATGCTGAGCATCTCGTTTGCCGATTATGATTGTGCCCAGCGGGTGAGATCGCTCCTGAGGGAACTTGATGCCAAGTTTGACGTGATCGAAAAGCCAATCGATCGTACGGGGAACGGCGGTATATGCGGAGCAGCATGACAAAACTGCGTTTCACAAAAAAGTTTGAGATTGAGCTTGACTCCAATAAGCTAAAGTGGTTTTATATGTCTTGCGCTGCGGCGTTACCTCAGCTGGATAGAGGGTCTGACTACGAATCAGAACGTCATAGGTTCGAATCCTATACGCCGCACCAATCGAACTTGAAGCCTCCGGCAACGGGGGCTTTTCTTTTACGCCAGCTTGAGTGCTTTCGTCCAAAGGGACGATTTCCTGTCGACTCGTGTAAGATTCCGAGTAGGTGTCGCGGCCCATCCGCGACCACTCCTTCTCTCAACGACCGATCAGGGTGATATTTCGTGGCAGAGCGTCCGACATACAGGCTCAGGTTTCTCGATCCCAAAAAGCGCTTTCCGGCGATGCCCGAGCAGCCTGCGGGGCGCTCATATGGCGTGGTCTGGAAACTCTTTGGCGAGGATCAGCATGAATCTTGTTATGTCGTCGAATTCGTTGGCAAAAGTCATGTGTCGCTTTTGGGCTACGTAAGCGTTTCGGGTGAGGTGTACAAGGTGGACCGCCCCGTCAGCGAGGCTCCGCTGCCCAACGATCCCGACATGGAACTGGTCCTTGACGAGTCGGATTCCGGTATTGGTGAGATCATGGTAAGGGAAGCCAACGGTGCAATGCGCGCGTGTGCGCAAACTGCCGGCTCTCCCGAAGGCCCCATGCGCGAGCAGTCCGACCACGAGACATGGAATTCGACCCGCGCCCTTCCTTACGGCGAGTTCATGGCCTCGATGTTCTTGCGTTACGTGATATTTGCCAACTCCGAAAGCGCTATTGTGAACACGGCGGACGCCGGCGGACTCGACGAGGGTATGCAAAACGTTGTCGACAAGATCAAGCTCGTAAAGTTGTCCGAGCCGGTCGAGGTGTTTTTGGGCTTTAACACGGCACCGCTCCCCGATGCTATCGAGACGCTGCTTTACCGCGTTGACCATGCCGAGAATCCGAGCGGTATCGAGCGCTATGCCGCCGCCCTTATGAGCGAAATTGACTTGCCCCGCCTGCGCACCATCGCTGCCAAGTCCGAGATGAGCCTGGCTCGCATTGATCGCTCAAAGATTTTCTATCTCAATTTTGATCGTAGCCTGTTGGACCAGGACGAGATTGACATGCTGCTTGCCATCGAGTGCCGTCTCAACCGCCTCTCCGGCATCCTTGAGCGCATCGGGGCCGGATTGGTCCCTGCGGCATCCTCGCCGAGCCTTGAGGGCTGCGCGCTCTTTGATGCGTGGCATATCGCCAAGACGACCAACGATGTTCCCCGACTGCTCGATACGGCTTCGAGCGATAACCCGTGGGGCAAGCCGGGTACGGTGGCTTGCCAGCCGGGCGGCGAGTGGGACGTGCGCACCCGTTTTGCGCGAATCGTTGAGGCGCTCAACGTGGTCACGCGGCTCGACTATACCTATCGGGCAAACGTTGCCGAGGGGATTATGCTCGTTCGGTTTGGGCAGTCTGTCGTTGATGCCATGCCGCAACGTGAATACGACGCTCAGGATGACGCCTGGCGCGAGCTGGACGAGGACACGCGGGCGATCTGGGCCGCGGAGCACGATGCGCGCGTGGCACTCACGCTTGCGGCAGCGTGTTTTGCCGCGGGCACCTGCATCACGCGCTGCTATGTGCAGATTGCTGCTACCGACAGTGAGCAGGGCGAGCGCGTTGTCGCAACGTATTTCTTTGGGCGTGCGGCCTATCTGGCCGATTGCGTGCCTGTCGCCAAGGATCTTGAGAACATGGACATGGACGATATGCCGTGCAAGCGTGTGCTTGAGGCGTATGAGTCAACCGCTCCGGAGACGATTGAGCCTGCGGAGGTTCATGCTCGTCCGCGTGATGACCATCGCACGCTGCCGCCGGCGCTGCGCAATCTGCTGCTTGCCGATACGGCTGACGAGTTGGAGGTCATGGAAGAGGACGACGACCCATACGTGGCCCGTGTTGTTGAATTGCGCGAGCAGGCAAAAGTCGACCGTACAGGTGCTTTTGAAGGCTTTTCCCGTCTTGTCGAGGAGTTGGAGGCTAAGTGCGCCGTCGCCGAGCTTTTAGCGACAGGTCCGGTTCAAACGCAGTTTTGCGATAACCAGCTGGTGCGCATGGTGCTACCGGTGTTGGAAGAAGACGACTCTGTGCGAATCCTTCGTGCGCCCGATGCGCTGTACTTTGCCCAGCACGAGATCTGCAGCTTTTACGCCGAGCAAGAGGACTTTGAACGAGCACTGCCCGAGGTGCGCCATCTTTACGATCTGGCGCGCTCGTCCATGCAATCGCACTTTGCACTCATCAACGTGCTTGCGCGTCTGGAGCGCTTTGACGAGATTATCGAGGTGGCGCGCCACGGCCTACGTATTGCCAGCGATCGTTCTGCAATTGGCTACCTGTTCTATCGCTTGGCGTTTGCCTATTGGAATTGCGATCAGCTCGACCTGGCGCTGGCTTGTTACCGTCTAGTGCCGCGCGGCGAGGAGTCGGGCAGCAGCGCGCTGGAAGAAATGCAGGGCCTTATGAACGAGATGGGCGTCAGCGAGCCTCCGACGTTCGAAGAAGCGGTTGAGACCATCCACAAGGCTGGACTCGAGCTGCCGCCAGTGTCCGCCGTGACGAATCAGCTGGCAGATGCCGCTGTTCAACTGGTCGACAACGGCTTCTTTTTCCTGGCACGCGGTTGCATCTACCAAATGTGGCGCACTATGGGCAACGACGAGCTCGGCTCCCTCAACCGCTCGCTGGGGTAGGGGCGATATAGAGGGGCCGCACCGCGCTATTTGTATCGGCGCGGGCGGGAGGGCCCGACAGAATCGGTAAGGCATAAAGCCGCCGAGCCTGCTAAAACTGTTAAACTCTGCTAAAGTTGCTAAACTTTGTTAAAGTTGTTAAAACTGGCAGAGGAGGTCGAATGTCAAAAGCTATTAATCCCTTTAAGCCAACAGCGGGCATGAATCCACCTGAGCTTATCGGACGCGACGCTGTTTTGGATGACTTTGCCGAAGCTCTTGAGAATGGCCCTGGTGCCCCCGATCGACTCATGCGCATCTCGGGTGTCCGAGGCACGGGTAAAACGGTGCTCCTCAACGCATTGGGCGATCTTGCGCGCAAAAAAGGATTCGAGGTTGTCGACGTCGCCTCAAATGCCGGTTTTTGCGACAGAATTCTCGAGGCTCTGCTGCGAAATGTTCGTCTTGCATCAATGTCGATTTCCCCATCGATTTTAGGAGTCAGCCTTGGCTCCGTAGAGCTGTCGAAGTCAGCCTCTCATCTGGGGGAGGCGATGTACGATGCCGCGAAGCGAGGTGGTTTGCTCATCACACTCGATGAGATTCAGGACGCCTCAACTGAGGAAATGCGCGAGCTGGGTAATGAAATGCAGCTCTTGATTCGCCAAGGGGCGAATGTCGCCTTTGCATTCGCTGGTTTGCCAACCTCGGTGGATGGCGTGGTGGTGGATGATACGTTGACGTTCCTTCAGAGGGCGAAGCATATCGAGCTCACGCGGCTTTCAGATTTTGAAGTCGGCGGATCGTTTGAGGATACGATGAGGCGTGCGGGCAAGGAACTCGACGAAGGCGTTGCTGAGCTTTTAACAAAGGCTTCGGCAGGCTATCCCTTTATGGTCCAGTTGGTCGGATATTACGCTTGGCAGGTTGCTGCGCGCAGCGGGTCGGAGAGCGTGAGTGAAGAGGCGGCTCGCAAGGGTGTCCAGGCGGCTCTTGATAGTTTCAATGCCATGGTGATTGCCCCCGCGCTGCGCAGGGTGTCGGAGCGGCAGTTTCAATATCTCGCGGCGATGGCGCAATGCGAAGGCGGCGAGATTACGAACGGTGATATTGCCAAAAAGATGGGATTGCCGGCGAATAAAGTCGGGTCGTATCGCAAACGTCTGATCGATACGGGACTGATTGAGCCTGCCGGCTACGGCTGTGTTTCGTTTGCAATTCCGTACATGCGCGATTATCTGTTGGAGACCATTCGAGCGGACTAATAAAGACTGGAGGCATCGACGCCGCCGCTGTGGTTGCCCCCGCATCTTTGTCTCAATCTGTAACATCTAGAGGGGATTACGGCATGCAGGTGTTTCAGATTGAGACATTTGCGGATGGCGCTGACTGTTTGTCTAAATCTGTAACATCTGGACGAAGATTCGGCCTGTAACTGTTACAAATTGAGATGATTGGCTGAGACGTCTACTGGCAAATCGGAATCGCTCCAAAATTCCCCCTTGCCCATCCTTGGCTGTTTGGTTACTATAGAACGGCTGTTACGGAGAGCTGACCGAGAGGCCGAAGGTGCTCGCCTGCTAAGCGAGTATGCCCCAAAAGGGCATCTGGGGTTCGAATCCCCAGCTCTCCGCCAGTAAGACTTTAAAGAAGGGTTCCGAAAGGGGCCCTTTTTTAGTTGAACCACGTTAGCTGGGGATTCGAACCCGAGAGGGCACGGGCGTTAAGCAAACGCGAAAGCGTTTGTAGCCCGTGGGAGAAAAGCTGCCAGGCTTTGAAGCCGGAGGGCATGCGCAGCGTGCCCGGACATCCCCAGCTCTCCGCCAGTACGAATTTGAAGAAGGGTCCCATTTGGGGTCCTTTTTTATTATCAAGAATGGCGGCTGGGGATTCGAACCCTCAAAAAGGAGGCATCCTTTCGGACGCCTCCTTTCAGTGGACTTATTATTCTTGCGCCCTACATCTCAGGAGCCTTGGCTACGGTCTCGCTCTCTGCCGCAAGTGGGCGGTTGTCGATGCGGCGGCCCAAGCGATCGAGCTTCACGAGCAGCCATTCAATGGGATTCGGCCCTGCGCCTTCCTCGTCGGCAACCAGGTCCATGACGGCGATCTTGGTGCCGTCCTGCTTGAGTGTAACGCTGCCCACCTTGTCGCCCACATGCACCGTGCCCGAAAGATCGTCGTAGCTAACCTTTTCGGTCACCTCGCCGGCAAGAGAAAACACGGTCGCTTGCGCCGTGGGATCGGCGAGCGTGGCGTCGATTGTCTTATCCGTCCAGTCGGTTTGACTAATGCGCGCCATAAGCGGGTTGCCGTTGGCGGTCTTTTCTTGCGTGTTGGCGATTGCGACCGTCACCTTGTGGTCGTAGTACCAGTTGGCAAGGGTGGCGGTATCGGTAAAGCGCTGATCGGTGGTGGTGGAGTTCAAAATAACGGTGTAGATCTCGTCGCCATCGCGGTTGTAGGCACCCGTAAAGCAATAGCCTGCATCGTCGGTGGTGCCAGTCTTGCCACCGATGTTGCCATCTTGACCCAGCAAATAGTTATGCGTGTCCATGGAATGCGAATGGTCGGTGCCGTCGGCGCCCGTGACCTCGATCCAGGAATCCTCGCTCGCTACGACCTCGCGAATCGTGTCGTTTTTCATGGCCTCCTGCATCATCAGCGCTACGTCGTGTGCGGTTGAGTGCATATCGCCAGCCCACTCATCAAAGTCCAGACCATGCGGGTTTTCAAAAAGCGTACCGGTGCAGCCGAGCTTCTTAGCGCGCTCGTTCATGGCCTTCACAAATGTGGCCTCGGCGTCTTTGGTCTTAGGGTCGATCTTCTTGCCCACATATTCGGCGAGAACGATGGCGGCGTCGTTGCCCGAGGGAATCATCAGGCCGCGCAGTGCCTGCTCCACGGTAAGCTCGTCGCCTTCGAGCAAGCCAGCGGTCGAATTACCCACGGTGGCTGCGGCGTTGCTCACCGTGACCTTCTCGTCCATCTTGCAATTCTCGATGGTTAGGATTGCGGTCATGACCTTGGTGATCGAGGCAATCTTGACCTGCTCATCGGCGCCGCGGGCATAGTAGACGGTGCCGTCTTTGCCCATGACGAGGGCATTGGTCGCATCGATATCGGGCAGGTTTTCGGCCGTGATGCCGCGCACATCGGCGGTTTTGCCGCAAACATTGTCGGTCGTGAGCACTTGGGCGCCGGCGACGGTGGGCGCGCCAGCGGCAAGGGCGATAGCGCAGACAAAGCCGGCGGCAAGCTGGGCTGAGCACTTTGCAAAAGAGGTGAGGGGCTTCACGGATTTCGCTTTCGACGGGATGGTCTCTTCTGGAACTAGAGTATATCGTTTGCCGGCGTCGGCGATCATCGCGTGCGTGCGTGGCCCACATCCGCTCCCGAACGGGCACAAGGGTGCTTAAGGCCGACTTAATCACCCACGCTTGTTGTGTGTGGCGTGCGTCGCCTCGGGCATAATGGAGCGCGAGAGGAGCACGCATGAACGAGCGCATACTGGTAGTTGATGACGAGAAGGCCATCGCCGACTTGGTTGGTATCTACCTTACAAAAGAGGGCTTTGATGTCCAGATTGCCTATAGCGGGGCCGATGCCGCCAAGGCAATCTTGGAGCAGGAGTTCGATCTGGCGCTGCTGGATGTCATGCTGCCCGATATCGATGGGTTTGAGCTGCTGCGTACGATCCGTTCCAGCCATACCTATCCCGTGATCATGCTGACGGCGCGCGATGCCCAGCAAGACAAGATCGGAGGCCTTTCGCTTGGCGCGGACGATTACGTGGTCAAGCCGTTCCGCCCGCTGGAGCTCATCGCGCGCGTGCACGCTCAGCTTCGCCGCTACACCAGCTACGGTAGCCGTGCACAGGCGGCCGAGTCGCCGACCATTCAGCTCGACGGCTTGGAGATCAACCGCGACGCTCGTTCCGTGACGGTGGACGGTGCACCGGTACGCCTCACACCCACCGAGTATTCAATCTTGCTGTATCTGGTCGAGCATCGCGGCAGCGTGGTGGCCGTGGAGGACCTGTTCCGCGCGGTGTGGAACGAGGATTTTATGCCCGGCTCCAACAATACGGTGATGGTGCACATTCGCCACTTGCGCGAAAAGATCGGCGACGACGCACAAAAGCCACGCTTTATCAAAAACGTCTGGGGCGTCGGCTACATCATCGAATAACGCTTTTCGCTTGTGAGGATCTTGATATGACAAAAGACGATAGACAAGCGTTCGAGGTGCCCGATCGGCTCTTTGAATACGTGAGGTCGGTCGTCGACAACCGCGCGCTTGCAACGGTGCTGCTCTTTTTGCTGAGCCTGCTGCTGATTGGCATCGACAACATCGTCGGAATCTTGGCGGTGCTGCTTGTTGGCTTTTTGCTGATCGATCGATTTGAGATCGTGCGCCGCTGCGTGGTGATTGGCGGCGCCGCGTGGGCCATGACGTTGGCGATTGGCGCCATGGCGCTCGGCGGCATCGAAGGGCCGGTGCTGTTCGATGCCGGCTTTGTATTCAACATGCTTGGCTTTGTGCTGGCGCTTGCCGCGTGCGTGCTGTTCTTGTGCGGCCGTGCCCTGTACTACCAGGGCTACGAACAGGGCGAGCAGCATGCCGATTGTGTGCTGGCCGCTCGTATTCAAGATCGCCTGATCGATCACCCCGACACCTGGGACAACATCGACGGCGACTTCTTGGAGGCCGAGGGCGCCCTTAACCGCGTGCGTGACCGTGAGCGCAAGGTGCAGCAAGCTCTGCGTGACGAGTCGCATCGCAAGGACGATCTGGTTACGTACTTGGCACATGACCTACGCACCCCGCTTGCGAGCGTAGTGGGCTATCTTTCGCTGCTGCAAGAGGCTCCTGAGCTGCCGGTTGAGCAACGTGCGCACTTTACGGGCGTGGCTCTCGACAAGGCGCACCGGCTCGATGCGCTCATCGAAGAGTTCTTCGATATCACGCGCTTTGACTTCCACGATATCGTGCTCACGCGCGGCTATGTTGATCTGGGGTTGCTGCTGGCTCAGGTGGCTGACGAGTTCTATCCCATCCTCAACGAGCAGCATAAGGAAGTCCAAGTTGATATTCGCGAGGACCTGACGGTGCTCGTGGATGGCGACAAAATGGCTCGCGTGTTCAACAACATCATGAAAAACGCTATTGCCTATAGCTATGAGGGCTCGACCATCACGATCGAGGCCAGACGCCGGGACGGCGGTGGCGTGCGCGTGCGCTTTATCAATCAGGGCGATCCCATCCCTGAGGCAAAGCTCAAGGTGATCTTTGAGAAGTTCTATCGCCTGGATGCGGCGCGTGCGACCAATCGCGGCGGCGCTGGACTGGGGCTTGCCATCGCCAAGGAGATCGTATGCGCGCACGGCGGTACCGTTGCATGTGAATCGACGCCCGAACACACGATATTCACCATCGAGCTGCCCGCCGCATAGCCAGTGTGCCCTTACAAACACTTGACAATGCGCTCACGTGCATATGAGCCGCGATTCCTACTATCGATACTGCTGAATTGATATCGATGTGGAGGTATGCGGTATGACGGCTGCTGCGGCTGTGGAGCCCACGGAGCTTGAAGAACTCATGAAAGCGCAGGCCGAGGCCGCGCGCGAGCGCGAGGTTGGGGATGCGACTCGCCCCACGGCAGAGGATCTTGCCGCCTCGCCGACGCGTATCGATGTCGAGGGCCTCGACCTGTTCTATGGCGACCACCATGCGCTCAAGGACGTGAATATCAAGATCCGCGACAAGCAGATCACCTCGTTCATCGGGCCTTCGGGCTGCGGAAAGTCCACGTTGCTGCGCTGCTTTAACCGCATGAACGACGGCATCAAGGATTGCCGCATCGAGGGCAAGATTGCGCTCGATGGTCAAGATATCCTGGGCGACTACGACATCTGCCGCCTTCGCCAGCGCGTGGGCATGGTGTTCCAGCGCCCCAACCCGTTTCCCATGAGCATCTACGACAACGTCGCGTATGGTCCGCGCGGTATGGGTGTGCGCGATCGCGCTGCGCTGGATGAGCTGGTCGAGGACTCCCTTCGTCGCGCTGCGCTATGGGATGAGGTCAAGGACAAGCTCAAAGAGTCGGGTCTGGGTCTTTCGGGCGGCCAGCAGCAGCGTCTGTGCATCGCCCGCGCACTTGCCGTGCAGCCCGACATTCTGCTGATGGACGAGCCGACCTCGGCACTCGACCCTGTGTCGACGCTGGTGGTGGAGCAGCTGGCCTGCGAGCTCAAAGAGACCTGCACGCTCGTGGTCGTTACGCACAATATGCAGCAGGCGGCGCGTATCTCCGATTCGGTCGCATTCTTTTTGCTGGGTGAGCTGGTGGAGCACGCGCCCACCGCGCAACTCTTCAAGAATCCGACCGATCCGCGCACGGCGGATTATTTGACGGGACGTTTTGGCTGATACCATCTAGTAAAGGTACCTTTAGGGTTAAGATGCGGTCATGCCGGCCGCAAAGGGGTTCAACATGATCTATTACGTCGAGGACGATGACAACATCAGGGATTTGACGGTCTATGCACTGCGCAAGCAGGGGATTGAGGCCGAAGGCTTTTCGTGCGACGGTGAGTTTAAGGCTGCCGTGGCGCGACGGGTACCCGATGCCGTCCTGCTCGACATCATGCTGCCCGATACCGATGGCTTGGCGATTATGCGTCGACTGCGTGCCGATCGCCTGACGGCGACGGTGCCCATCATGATGCTTACCGCCAAGGATACCGAGCTCGACAAGGTGATGGCGCTCGATGGCGGTGCCGACGATTACCTGACTAAGCCGTTTTCGCTCATGGAGCTTGCGAGCCGCTGCCGCGCACTGCTGCGTCGCGGCGGCATGGTCAAGCAGGCGAGCGATGTGCTCAGCGTGGGCGACATCGTGCTCTCGCCCAGCCATCGCGAGGTGACCGTTGCCGGCGAGCCGCTTAAGCTCACCCTGCGCGAGTTCGACCTGCTCGAGTACCTCATGCGCAAGCCCGGCGTGGTCTTTACCCGCGAGTCGTTGCTGCAGAGCGTGTGGGGCTGGGACTTCGACGGCGGTTCGCGCACCGTTGACGTGCACGTGCAGACGCTTCGCCAAAAACTGGGCGAGCATGCCAGCGCCATCGAGACCGTGCGCGGCGTGGGCTACCGCTTGGCCGAGCCTTCTGCCGGTGATGGTGCCGAAGGTGACGACACCGCGGCCACCGCATCGGAGGAGTAACCCGTGGTCTTCGCCCCCCAGGGAAAACATACGCTGTCGCACCGCGTTTTTGTGACGATCTTTGTCTGCGCCATGGCGGTTATCGTGGCGTTTACGGTGCTGGGTGCGTTCTTTGTGCAAAACACCTTGGCGGATGCCACGAGTGCCAACCTGGCGCAAGAAACCGAGCTCATTGCTGCCGCCCTCGACGAGCAGCAGGAGCCCATCCCGTTCTTGCGTAGCCTCGATCGAGAGGACTTGCGCATCACGCTGATTAACAAGGATGGATCGGTTGCCTACGACAACGAGGCGTCGCCTTCCACACTGCCCAACCATGGCGATCGCCCCGAGGTCATCGAGGCCTTTGAGAGTGGTTCGGGTTCCGCGGAGCGCGCAAGCTCTACGCTCGACGAGATTATGCTGTATCGCGCCGTCGCCCTTGATAACGGCCAGGTTGTCCGCTTGGCGCAGGCCCAGCCTGGCGTTGCGGCGATTTTGCTGTCGATGGTGGCGCCGATGCTGCTTATCGCAGCAGCGGGTGCGGTACTCTCGTTTTTTATGGCGCGCCGCGAGTCCCGTGCCATCATCGCGCCGTTGCAAGAGGTGGATTTGGACCACCCACGCCGTAGCTATGAGCACGCCTATGCCGAGATGGTCCCCATGCTTGAGCGTATCGAGTCGCAGCGCCAGGAACTCAAGCGCCAAATGGCGGTGCTAGCGGACAACGACCGTATGCGCCGCGAGTTCACGGCGAATATCACCCATGAGCTCAAGACGCCGCTTACGGCGATTTCGGGCTATGCCGAGCTCATCGCAAACGGCATGGTCGAGGGCGAGGGCGACCTGCGCAACTTTGGCGGTCGCATCTATCGTGAGGCGGGCCGCTTGGCAGCGCTTGTCAACGATATCCTTACGCTGTCTAACTTGGACGAGGCCGAGCGTGCAACTGAGGGCGAGGCGGTGCCCATTGGTTCCACGGAGCCTATTGAGCTCTCGCGTGCCATCTACGCGGTTGAGCAGCGTCTTGAACAGGTCGCCCGTCAGGCGAATGTGACGATAAGTCATGAGACCAAGCCTGTGGTCATCGAAGGCGTGTCGCGCTTGATTGACGAGCTCATCTATAATCTGGCGAGCAACGCCATCCGCTACAATCGACCCGGCGGTACGGTTACGCTGCAGTGCGACACCAACGACGAAGGCCATCCGTTCCTTGCGGTCGCCGACACGGGAATCGGTATCGCGCCTGAAGAACAGGGCAAGGTATTTGAGCGGTTCTATCGCGTGGACAAGAGTAGGTCCAAGGCGCGCGGCGGAACCGGTCTGGGGCTTGCCATTGTCAAGCATGCGGCCCTGTATCATCACGCCACGCTCGATCTGTCGAGCGAGTTGGGCGTGGGAACCACCATTACGGTGACGTTTCCCATACAGCAGGACGAGCCATTCGCATAGCGATACAACATAGGTATTGATGTAGACGCCGCATTTGACTTTCGGGTGCGGCGTTGTTGTGCAATTTTACGATTGCTTCCGACATTTTTACAGGAGAGCCTGTTTCTTATGTATAGAGTTTGGTCTCGGTAAAAAGATGCGATAACATACGGACAGTTTTGTCAATCCGAACTGGGGAAATGAAAGGCAAGCTGCATGACCCTTCTCGAACTGTTCCAGCTGCTGAAGAAGCACCTCAAGCTGGTCATCACCCTTCCGGTGGTCTGCGCGATCGCCATGGGCATCGTGTCCTTCGCCGCGATGGACAACACCTATACCGCGACGACGAGCATGTACATTCTCGCCAAGACCGACGATAGCGGCCAGATGAGCTACAACGATCTCTCGGCGAGTCAGATGCTTTCCAACGATATCGCCACGCTGCTGGATAGCGATAGCGTTAAGAGCGGCGCAGCCAATGAACTGGGCCTCACCGATCTGGATGACTACAAGGTGTCTGTTTCCTCCGAGACCACCACGCGTGTCATTACGCTTTCGGTTACCGGCACCGATGCCAAGGAGACGGCTAAGGTCGCAAAGGCCATGGCCAGCTCGGTGAGTACGGTCGCTCAGAACGTCGGCGCTGCCCAGAGCATCAACGTTATCGACGAGGCTAAGACCCCCGAAGCCCCCAGCGGTCCCAAGCGTATGCTGTACGTTGCTGTCGCGTTCCTCGCGGGCATCTTTATCGCAGTTGCCTATGTCGTTTTGGCAGACATGCTCAACACCCGCATCCGCGGTGCAGAAGAGGCAGAAGAGCTCCTGGGTATTCCCGTTGTTGGCCGAATTCCGGCTATGAAAGGTGGTAAATAGGCATGGCTAAGGCAAAGAACACCGATAAGCTCGTTGTACAGAATGCCGCCAAGACCCTTCTGGCCAACATCCGCTTTGCGAGTGTGGACGACCCCATTCGCACCATCACCGTTACCTCCTCGATTCCCAACGAGGGCAAGTCTACGGTTTCCATTAACCTTGCTCAGGCAATCGCCACGAGCGGCAAGTCCGTGCTCCTGGTCGAGGCCGATATGCGCCGCAGGTCCCTTTCCGATATGCTCGGCGTTCGTTCGCGCGGCGGACTCTATGCGGTTCTTTCCGAGCAGATCTCCATTGACCAGGCAATTGTCGAGACGGGTCAGAAGAACTTCTACTTCCTCGATGCCGAGCCGCATATTCCCAATCCTGCCGACATCATCGTCTCTCACCGCTTTGCCAAGCTGGTAAAGGCACTGTCCGCCAAGTTCCAGTACGTCATCTTTGATGCTCCCCCGGTCGGCACTTTCATCGATGCTGCCGAGATCGCAAGTCTGACCGACGGTGCGCTTTTTGTCGTGCGTGAGGATTTCACCAAGCGCGAGGAGGCGCTCAACGCCATCGGTCAGCTTAAGAAGTCCGAGAAGGTCAAGCTCATCGGTACCGTTATGAACTACTGCGAGACCGAGACCAGCGAGTACTACTACTCCTACTACACCAAGGACGGTAAGAAGGTGAAGAAGGGCTCCGACGATCAGGGGACTTCCAAAAAGGGCATCTTCACCAACCGAGCAAACGTTTAGTTGATTAAGGCTGACCTATGCGTGACATTCATTGCCATATCTTGCCGGGTGTAGACGACGGCGCCGCCGATCTCGATGAGAGCTTGGCGATGCTCGAGGCTGCCAAGCGGGCCGGTGTAACCAGAATCGTTTGCACTCCTCACTGCCGTGATCCCTATTTTGATTACGACAAGATGTGGGATGCCTTTGAGCTGCTGCGTGATAACGCTGACGGTTTTCCGCTCCAGATGGGCTTCGAGGTCAACCATCGAAAGCTTGTTGAGCTTGGTATCGATGCTGCGGAGCACTTGCATTTCGATGGAACCAACGAGTTTCTGCTCGAGCTTTCGACGCATGCCGATGCGTATGCGTTTAGAGAGTACGAGAACACGATTTACGATTTGCAGTGCCGTGGTTACCAGGTGATTATCGCTCATCCTGAGCGCTATCGTGCGGTTCAAAAGGATGTAAGCGTGGCGGAGCGCCTGGTCGATATGGGCTGCAAGCTGCAGGCTTCGGCGGACTTTATTGCCGGCGGTCGCTTTGGTCGCGAGAAAAAGCCGGCACAGCGCCTGTTCGATCAGAACCTGTACAGCTTCATCGCGAGCGATGCCCATAACGTGGGTCATTACGACTGCCTGGCGAAGGCTCGCGCGAAGTTTAGCGTGCGTGGAGCCCATTTTCGCTAAAATCTGTCCCTAACGTTCGCATTGAATGAAGGGGCAGCCATGGATATCCAACTTAAGACGGGATGCTTTGATGACGCGGCGCTGGTGCGCCGCGTCGTTTTTATGGACGAGCAGGGCTACGAGAATGAGTTCGACGCTATCGACGAGGATCCGAACTGCATTCATGTGACGCTCTATGCAGACGGCGAGCTTGCCGGTTGCTCGCGCGTGTTTCCCGAAGAGCTTGAGCGCGTGGCTGACGCAGAGGCCCCGGTGTTGCCGGCATGCGACATGGACGAAGGCGTTGCGGCGGGGGAGACCTACATTATGGGGCGCGTCGCCGTGCTGCCGGCTATGCGTCGTCGCGGACTGGCGAGTGCGATCGTCGAGGCCAGTGCTTCGTGTGCACGCGATGCCGGCGCTAAGCTTATTAAGCTGCATGCGCAGGAATACGTGTTGCCGCTCTATGCAAAGGCGGGCTACACGCAAATCGCCCCGGTAGATTACGAAGACGAGGGCCAGCCCCATGTCTGGATGGCCAAGCGCGTAGATGGCAGATAGGGACGTTCCTTTTCTGCCGGCAGTTGGGGACGCTCCTTGGCAATTGGCGCATCGGAGCGCTTAGACATACAGTTTTTCGATTCCGTATGTATATATGCGCGCTAATGGGTTATAAAATCTAAGTCTGAACATAGCAGGTCTGCGATTCGGCTCGGGCGACCGGGCCGTTTTTGCGGACGGGGGTAGCGCGAAAGGACTGCACATGCGTCAATTTAAGACCGAGAGCAAAAAACTGCTCGACCTCATGATCAACTCCATCTACACCAATAAGGAAATCTTCCTGCGCGAGCTTATCTCTAACGCGAGCGACGCCGTCGACAAGCTCAACTTTAAGAGTCTGCAGGACCCGAGCGTCAAGATCGACCAGGGCGACCTGGCCATTCGCGTCTCCTTTGATAAAGACGCCCGCACCATTACCATCTCGGATAACGGCATTGGCATGACCGCCGAGGAGCTCGAGCGCAACCTAGGCACTATCGCTCATTCCGGCTCCGAGGAGTTTAAGACCGAGAACGCCGAGCAGCAGGGTTCGGATGTCGACATCATCGGCCAGTTTGGCGTAGGCTTCTACTCGGCTTTTATGGTCGCCAGCCATGTGAAGGTCGTCAGCCGCGCCTACGGCGAGGATGTCGCCCATGTGTGGGAATCCGACGGTCTTGAGGGCTACACCATCGAGGACGGCGAGCGCGCCGAGCACGGTACCGATGTCATCCTGACGCTGCGCGAGAACGAGAAGCTCGACGCCGACGGCGAGGCCGAGACCTACGATCGCTTCCTGACCGAGTGGGGCCTCAAGAGCCTGATTCAGCAGTACAGCAACTATGTGCGCTACCCGATTCAGATGATGGTGAGCAAGAGCCGCCAGAAACCCAAGCCCGAGGACGCTGGCGACGATTACAAGCCCGAGTACGAGGACTACCAGGAGCTTGAGACCGTCAACTCCATGACGCCGATCTGGAAAAAGCGCAGCTCCGATGTCGAGCAGAAGGACTACGACGAGTTCTACAAGTCCACGTTCCACGACTTTGACGATCCGGCGCGCACCATCAGCTTCCACGCCGAGGGTACGCTCGAGTACGACGCACTGCTGTTTGTGCCAGGTCGCGCGCCGTTCGATCTGTACAGCAAAGATTACGAGAAGGGCCTGTCGCTCTACAGCTCCAACGTCCTGATTATGGAGAAGTGCGACGACCTGCTGCCCGACTACTACAACTTTGTCCGCGGCGTCGTGGATTCCGCCGACGTGTCGCTCAACATCTCGCGCGAGACGCTGCAGCAGAACCGTCAGCTCAAGGCCATCGCCAAGCGTGTGGAAAAGAAGATTACCGCCGACCTTGAGGATATGCGCGACAACGACCGCGAGGCCTACGAGAAGTTCTTTGAGAACTTTGGCCGCGGCCTTAAGTACGGCATCTACTCGAGCTATGGCATGAAGGCCGATGAGCTTGCCGACCTGCTGCTGTTCTGGTCTGCCAAGGAACAGAAGATGATTACCCTGGCCGAGTATGCCAAGGGCATGCCCGAGGATCAGAAGGCCATCTACTACGCCGCCGGCGATTCGCGTGAGCGCTTGGCCAAGATGCCCGTGGTAAAGGGCGTGCTCGACCGCGGCTACGATGTACTGCTGCTGACGCAGGACGTGGATGAGTTCACCTTCCAGGCCATGCGTGAGTATGTGGCTGCCGATATGCCCAAGGTCTACGAGGATGACGCTGCTCGCGAGGCTGCCGAGAAGGCAGTTGCCGATGGTGCCGAGCCTGAGGTCGAGGATCGTCACCTGGAGCTTAAGAACGTCGCGACCGGCGACCTTGACTTGGCAACCGATGACGAGAAGAAGGAGGCTGAGGACGCCACCAAGGAGAACGAGGACCTCTTTAGCGCTATGAAGGAGGCGCTCGGCGACAAGGTCGAGAAGGTCGCCGTCTCTGCGCGCCTGACCGATGCTCCCGCGTGCATCACCACCGAGGGTCCGCTTTCGCTCGAGATGGAGAAGGTGCTCCAGAAGGGTCCCGAGGGCGCGCCCGACGGTATGCCCAAGAGCCAGCGCGTGCTCGAGCTCAACGCCAAGCACCCGGTCTTTGCCAAGCTCGTCGCTGCCCAGAAGGCGGGCGATACCGACAAGATCAAGCAGTACTCCGGTCTGCTCTATGACCAGGCCCTGCTGGTCGAGGGCATTCTGCCCGAGGACCCCGTGGCCTTCGCGGCAGCTGTTTGCAACTTGATGTAGTTAGGTAGTTACGCGGTTTTACCAAACCGCGTAACAGCTCGACGCTGCAAACGCCCCTAAGCGGCAATCTGACGTTCAATCGTCGGTCGCGTACCGAAGTACGCTTCCCTCCTCTTTCACGTCACCTTGCTCGCTTAGGGGCGTTTTCGCTGACTTATGCTCAACCAGCGACGCTTTCGTGGCCCAAACTAGTCATCGGGGACGTTCTTGTTTGACTAGTCGTTTAAGAACGTCCCCGATGACTATTTGAATTGCTAATTTGTGCGGGTTGTGGTTTTGTGACCTGCTGAAATTAAAGATACTGTACAACTGTACGTTAATTTGTCTTCGTAGTATATTGCTACCCGCAAAACTCAATACCATTGTGCTCTGAGACGCTAAAGCGCCTACGTACAATGGTTGTCGATAGTACGATTCGATTTAACGACAGGATGGATGGTCCAAGCGTGAGTCTCGGCAGCAAACTATCCAACGCAAAGGTCTCCTTTGCGATATTTAAGCGCGACATTAAGCGACTGCTTATGAACCCCGTCGCCCTGGTGGTCACCCTGGGCGTGTGCGTCATTCCCTCGCTGTATGCCTGGTACAACATCGTTGCAAACTGGGATCCGTACGGAAATACCCAGGGCATTAAAATCGCCATCGCCAACAACGATCAGGGCACCCAGAACGACCTAGTGGGAGAGCTCAACGCAGGCGATAAGGTGGTCGACCAGCTCAAGGAGAACGACCAGCTTGGCTGGACCTTCGTCGACTCGGCGGCAGATGCCAAAGAGGGCGTCGAAAGTGGCGAATACTATGCTGCCATCGTGATTCCCAAGAACTTCTCCGACAATCTCGTCTCGATGCTCGACGGCAATTACCATCAGCCGAAGCTCACCTATTACGTCAACGAGAAAAAGAGCGCCATTGCGCCCAAGGTCACCGATACCGGTGCCAACACCATCGAGGAGCAGATCAACTCGGAGTTTGTCTCCACGGTGGGCGAGACCGTCGCGGGCATTGCCAAAGATGCTGGCATCGACCTTAAAGACAAGGCAACCCAGACCCAGGATTCGCTGGCGGGCTCGGTGTCCGAGGCGTCTGATACCCTGGGCGAAGTACGTGATTCCATCGGCGACATGAACACCGCCATCGACAAGACAAGCAGCTCGATTGCTTCGGCCGATGCTGCGTTGGCGGTCCTGCAGGGACAGGCGCCTTCGCTAACGCAGGCAATCGCTCAGGGTAATGATCTGCTGGGCGAAGCTCGCACCACGGCTGGCAAGTCCATCACCTCGCTCTCCAAGGCACTTTCGGAGGGCAGCATCGTGCTGAGTAAGACATCGGCTTCTGCGAACGCCGCGATTGGCAGGCTTACCGGTACGGTTACGTCCACGACCACTCGAATCGACAACTCGCTCGAATCCCTTCAGGCGACGATTGACCACAACAGCGCTGTCATCGAGCGCCTGCAGATTCTCGTTAACGATACGTCGACGGGATCGGAGAACGCCGATGCGCTCATCGCGTCGACCATCAATTCGCTTCGCGAGCAAAACCAGAAGCTGCAGAGCATTAAGGATGGCCTTTCTGCACAGTCGAGGGCCATGGCAAACGACGCTACGGCAATCTCGAACGCGAGTAAACCACTCAACGCGGCAATTCAGACCGGTACGGCTAACCTCGGTCAGGCTCAGACCGATCTGGGGCAGAACGCGCTGCCGAAGGCTTCGAGCGCGCTTGACTCCTTTGCCGCCGTTTCGGGCGATTTGACCGGCATTGTATCGGGTATGACCCCCACGATAGCGAGCGCGCGCGGCACGCTGGCGCAGCTCGACGCCACGCTCAAGCAGGCAAAGACCGCGCTATCCCAAACCGATGCCTCCCTTGCCAAGGTTCAGGACAAGCTCGCGACCGCCGCTAATGACATTGCGGCGCTGCAGACCTCTGAGTCTATGGGCGAGTTAGCCGACCTCATGGACGTCGACGTCAATGACGTGGCAGATTTCATGGCATCTCCGGTTGAGCTGACGTCCAAGTCAATCTATCCGGTCAAGAGCTTTGGCTCGGGCATCGCGCCCTTCTACACCAATCTGGCGCTGTGGGTAGGCGGCTATGTGCTCATCGCTATCTACAAGCTCGAGGTCGACCGCGAGGGCATCGGTAGCTTTACGGCGCGTCAGGGCTACTTTGGCCGCTGGCTGCTGATGGTGATCCTGGGTGCGTTCCAGGCCATTATCGTTACGGTGGGCGACCTGGTCATTGGCGTTCAGTGCGTCAATCCGCTGCTCTTTGTGCTGGGCGGCATCGCTATCTCGTTCACTTACGTCAACATCATCTATGCGCTGTCCACCACCTTTAAGCATATCGGCAAGGCAATCGGCGTCATCCTCGTCATTGTGCAGATCCCCGGTTCGTCGGGCATGTATCCCATCGAGATGATGCCCGGCTTCTTCCAATGGCTGCATCCGCTGCTGCCCTTCACCTATGGCATCAACCTGCTGCGCGAGACCGTCGGTGGCATGTATTCGTTCAACTACCTGTTCAACCTGTGCATCCTGGGCGTGTTCCTGATCGTGGCGCTCTTTATCGGTCTGCAGCTGCGCCCGTTGCTGCTCAACCTCAATCTGCTCTTTGATAAGCAGCTTTCCACGACGGGCCTCATGATCTGCGAGTCCAACGACCTGCCGCGCCAGCGCTATTCGCTGCGCACGGCCATGCGCGTCATGCTCGATTCGGATTCGTACCGTCGCGAGCTGCTCGATCATGCCGTGGCGTTTGAGCATCGCTACCCGTACTACATCAAGGGCGGTTTTGCCGCCGTGGTAGGCGTCCAGGTCCTGCTCTTTGTACTTTCGACGGTGCTCGATATCGACAATAACGGCAAGATCATCCTGCTCGTTATCTGGATCATTTCGGTTATCGCCATCTGTGGCTGGCTCATCAACATCGAGTACATCCGTGCGAGCCTCAATACCCAGATGCGTATCTCGGCGCTTTCGGACGAGGACCTTCGCCGCGAGATGCGCGAGCACACGGCCGCCATCCCTGCCGCCCGTCGCATGTTTGGTCTCAACGCCAGCGAGCGGGGCACCAAGGACAGCGAACAGCCCACGAGCCGTCTGCCGCATATCGGTGCGCATCGTAAGGCTCAAGATGCCGACGGCGTTGACAACGTAAGCGGAAACGACGGGGACACCACCCCGCTCGGCAAGCACTCCAAAGGAGGTGAGGCATAAATGAAGAACATCCTGCATCTGTTTAAGCGCGATGTCCAAAACGTGTCTCGCTCCGTAATCGGCTTGGTTGTCGTGATGGGCCTCGTTATCGTACCGTGCCTGTACGCGTGGTTTAATATCGCCGGCAGCTGGGATCCGTACGGCAACACCGGCAATCTTAAGATCGCCGTGGTCAACACCGATGAGGGTTACGAGAGCGATCTGATCCCCGTCGAGGTTAACGTGGGCGAAAACGTGACCGCTACCCTGCGCGGCAACGAGAGCTTCGATTGGGTTGTACTCAACAATCGAGAAAAGGCCATCGAGGGCGTCAAATCGGGCGCATACTATGCGGCTGTCGTTATCCCCAAGACGTTTAGTGCTGATATGATGACGCTCTTCTCGACCGATGTGAAGCATGCCGATATCGAGTTCTACGAGAACCAGAAGGCCAACGCTATCGCACAGATCGTGACCGAGAAAGGGTCGAGCGCCGTCCAGAGCCAGGTTAACGAAACCTTTACCGAGACCATCACGACCATCGGTCTTAAAACCGTGTCCAGCCTGCTCGATTACATGAGCACCGACCAAGTGAGCAACTTTATCGCCAACCTGTCCTCGACGCTGGGCGATTCGGTCCAGGACCTGCAAGACGTTCAGGCCAGCGCAACGTCGCTGGCGGGCATTTTGAGTTCCACGTCCGATTCGCTGACGTCGGCGGGCGGTATGCTCAAGCAGACGGGTACGGCCGATGAGTCGACTAAGCAGCTGATGGAGCATGCCAAGAGCGGTATCGATGATTCCAAAGAAGCGCTTAAGGCGGCAAACGATGCCATCGATGCCGTGATTGATGGAAGTGCGGGTTCGTTCGACAATGTGTCTGCCGAGCTCGCGAAGGCGTTCGATGCCGCGAACCAGCATGTCGACCTTACGGTGTCCCAACTCAAGGATGCCGCTGCGGCCCTCAATGCGCGCGCCAAGGATATCGATGCGATGGCCGATCAGCTCCGCAGCTTTGCCGACCAGGTGAGGGATGAGAATTTGAAGGACGGCCTCAAGTCCGCTGCGACGTCGCTGGGCAGAATCGCCGTTGAGTACCGCAATAATGAGAAGGACCTGAAGGCGACCGCGAATTCTCTCTCCGACAGCATGGCCGAGGTCAACAGCTCGCGTGCCGAGGTCGATCAGGCAATCGCGGATGCCAAGGCTGGTATCTCGGGCGCCAAGTCCGACTACGATTCCACGTTTTCGGTTAAGGCCAAGGAGCTCAAGAAGACCATTTCGGGCGTTCTGGATTCGCTGAACAGCATCTCGGGCGACCTGGATAGCGCCGTAGACGGCTTGACCGACGCATCCGGCTCGTTGGCGAAGGGCCTCTCTAAGGCCGCAAAGCTGGTCAACAAAGCTTCCGATCAGCTGGGTGAGGCATCGGACAAGATCAGCGCGTTTAAGGACGAGCTTGACGGTGCCCTTATGTCGGACGATCTGGCCACGATCAAGACAATGATCGGCAACGACCCCGAGGGTTTGGCCGCGTCGCTTTCCGGCCCCGTCGCACTCGACCGTAAGCCGGTCTATCCGATTCGCAATTACGGCTCTGCCATGGCGCCGTTCTACACGATTCTGTCGCTCTGGGTCGGTTCGATCGTGCTGGCGGCCATGATGAAGGTGTCGGTTGACGATGAGCTCATCAACGAGCTCATCCCCGTGCGCCTGCACGAGATCTACCTGGGCCGTTACCTGTTCTTTGGCGGTCTGGCACTGCTGCAGGCAACGCTCGTGTGTGCGGGCGACATCCTGTTCTTTGGCATCCAGTGCGACGATCCGTTGCAATTTGTGCTGGCAGGCTGGATCGCGAGTCTCGTGTTCTCCAATATCGTCTACACGCTTACGGTGTCGTTTGGCGATATCGGCAAGGCTTTGGCCGTTGTGCTGCTGGTCATGCAGGTCGGCGGTTCGGGCGGTACGTTCCCCATCGAGATGACCGGCCCTGTGTTCCAGGCGATCTATCCGTTCCTGCCGTTTACCCATGGCATTAACGCCATGCATGCCGCCATGGCCGGTGCCTACCATATGGAGTACTGGATTGAGCTGGGCATCTTGGCGAGCTATCTGATTCCGTCGCTGGCCCTGGGCGTCATCTTCCGCCGTCCGGTCATCAAAGCCAACGACTGGATCATCGAAAAGCTGGAGTCGACAAAGCTAATTTAGTGCGGCAACGTTAACGCTGATGTAGCACTAATGCCAGCGAGCGAGCCGCATTTGCGCCAAGGTGACGTGAAATGAAAGGGCGCTGACCTTCTGGTCGCGCCCTTGAAATTGAACGTCAGATTGGCGTG
>URWC01000006.1 GCA_900551555.1 uncultured Collinsella sp.
CCTCTTACACCACATCTCTGCGCGCTACCGCGCACGGCGCGCTCCAATGCTGAATACTCCCAAAAATGCACGTCGGGACATGACCCACCTGAGCAAAAGCGCTCAAGTTCGGTGTTCGGGGACGCCAAACAGTCCGCAATACATGCAAGTCACATCTCCAGCAACCGTTGAACGGGCAAAATCTACCGTTCACCCCGTGGTGGTTAGGTGAACGTTCACCTTTTGAGGTGCAATGGATTAGTATAGTGAACGTTCACCTAAAGGATAACGAGCGCGCCGTGCGCCCGCGTTGCCAGCAAAGGGGCTGTTTGATGAAAAACTTTATGGACGATCAGGATTTCCTGCTGAGCACTAAGACCGGCGAGGAGCTGTTCCACAACTTTGCCGAGGGCATGCCCATCGTCGACTATCACTGCCACATTTCTCCTAAGGAGATTTGGGAGGACAAGCGTTTCGAGAACATCACCGAGGTTTGGCTGGGCGGCGACCACTACAAGTGGCGCCTGATGCGTGCCAACGGCGTCGACGAGCGTTTTATCACTGGCGACGCCCCTGCTCGCGAGAAGTTCCAAAAGTGGGCCGAGACCCTGGGTCGCTGCGTTGGCAACCCCGTCTTTGAGTGGAGCCACCTGGAGCTTAAGCGCTACTTTGGCTACGAGGGCGTCCTCAACGGCAAGACTGCCCAGGAGGTCTGGGACCTTGCCAACGCCAAGCTCGCTGAGGCTAGCTTTACCTGCCGCAACCTGATCAAGCAGTCCAACGTCCGCATGATCTGCACTACCGACGACCCCGCCGACAGCTTTGAGTGGCACAAGAAGATTGCCGCCGACGACAGCTTTGACGTTCAGATCGTTCCCGCCATGCGCCCCGATGCCGCTTTGCGCATCGAGCGCGGCCAGGAGTTTGCCGACTACTGCAAGCACCTTTCCGAGGTTGCCGGCGTTGAGGTCAGCGACTTTGAGGGCATGAAGGCTGCCATTTCCAAGCGCTACGACGTTGCTCACGAGCTGGGCTGCCGCGCCTCCGACCACGCACTCGACTACGTTATGTACGTCCCGGCTACCGCCGACGAGATCGAGGCTATCTTTGCCAAGGGTCTGGCTGCCGAGCCGCTTACCGAGGAAGAGGTCCTCAAGTACAAGACTGCCTTTATGCAGTTCGTTGCCGGCGAGTATGTCCGTCTGGGCTGGGCCATGCAGCTGCACTTTGGCTGCAAGCGCGACAACAACCGCGCCATGTTCGCCAAACTCGGTCCCGACACCGGCTACGACTGCATCTCCAACTACACGCCGTCCGACCAGCTCGCCGATTTCCTCAACTCCATCCAGGAGACCTGCGGCCTGCCCAAGACCATCCTGTACAGCCTGAACCCCATCGATAACACCATGATCGATACCGTCATGGGCTGCTTCCAGGAGGCTCCGACTGCCGGTAAGATCCAGAACGGCTCCGCCTGGTGGTTCAACGACAACGAGGTCGGCATGCGCGAGCAGCTTACGGCTCTGGCTAACGAGGGCGTGTTGGGCAACTTTGTGGGCATGCTTACCGATTCCCGCTCCTTCCTGTCCTATCCGCGCCACGAGTACTTCCGTCGCGTGCTGTGCAGCGTGATCGGCGAGTGGGTCGAGCAGGGCAAGTACCCGGCCGACATGGAGCTGCTGGGCGAGGTTGTGCGCGACATCAGCTACAACAATGCGGTCCGCTACTTTGGCTTTGACCTGGACACCGTCGAGGCCTAAGCCCGCATCGAATCACATCGAACACGGGAGCGCCGTTGCCACACACGGCGCCCCCGTTTTGCTTGCACGCTAACAGCTATCTAAGGAGAGACACAGATGGAGAACATCAGCTACGATGCGCTCGAGAAGATCGGCTACAAGGGCTATCTGCTGCCCAAGGACGCTCCCGAGAAGGTTCTACAGTTTGGCGAGGGCAATTTCCTGCGCGCCTTCGTCGACCGTTTCTTTGACATGGGCAACGAGGCCACCGGCTGGAACGGCAAGGTCGTCATGGTGCAGCCCATCAGCGGTGCCTTTGGCTTTGCCGACGGCATCAATGCCCAGGACGACCTGTACACCGTGCTGGTGCGCGGCAAGGAGAACGGCAACACGGTTGACGAGTCCCGCGTGATCAGCGCCTGCAGCCGCTGCCTTAACCCGTATCGTGAGGACGACTACCGCGCCATGATGGAGGTCGCTGTCTCCGACGACCTAGAGATCATCGTCTCCAACACCACCGAGGCCGGTATCGCCTATGACCCGTCCTGCAAGGCCGACGACATGCCACCTGCGAGCTTCCCCGCCAAGCTTGCCCAGGTGCTCCACACCCGCTGGGCTGCCGGTAAGCCGGGCGTCATCGTCCTCGCCTGCGAGCTCATCGATCACAACGGCGAGGAGTTGCTGCGCATCATGAACCAGTATGTGAGCGACTGGGGCTGGGAGGACGAGTTTGCGCAGTGGATGGCCAACGACTGCACCGTCTGCACCACGCTCGTCGACACCATCGTACCGGGCCGTATCCGCGACGCATCCGAGGCCGCCGCGGTGGCTGAGCGTCTGGGCTACGAGGATCCCTTCCTGGCCGTGCGCGAGCCCTTTCAGATGTGGGGCATCCAGGGTGACGAGTCGCTTGCCGAGAAGCTTCCCTTTGTGAAGGCTGGTCTTCCGGGTGTCTTTGTGACTCCCGACGTCACCCCGTACAAAAAGCGCAAGGTCCGCATCCTCAACGGTGCCCACACCGCCTTCGTTCCGGGTTCCTGGGTTGCCGGCTTTGATATCGTGCGCGACTGCATGCATGACGAGACCATTCGCGGCTTCATGAACACCATGCTCTACGACGAGGTCATTCCGACGCTTGCCGCCGACTTGGATGTCGAGGACTGCAAGGCCTTTGCCGCCGCCGTCGAAAACCGCTTCGACAACCCGTTTATTGATCATGCGCTGCTCTCCATCTGCCTCAACTCCACGGCTAAGTGGCGCGCTCGCGACCTGCCCACACTCAAGGACTACGTTGCCGAGACCGGCAACCTGCCCAAGTGCCTGGCGACGAGCCTCGCTACGCTCATCTCCTTCTACACGCAGGAGCTCGTGTCCCGCGAGGGCGACGGCCTGCACCTGCGTCGCTCCGACGGCACCGAGTACACCGCTCAGGACGACGCCTTCGTGCTCGACTTCTACGCCGCCCATGCCGGCGCCGACGATGCCCAGCTGGTGCACGACGTGCTCACCAACGAGCAGATGTGGGGCGAGGACCTTACGCAGATCGCAGGTCTTGAGGAGTTTGTCGTCAGCGCGCTCGCTGTCGTGCGTGCCGAGGGCGCCAAGCAGGCCTTCGCCAACGCTCAGGCGTAAATTTCCGGCGCAGACGCGGGCGCGGGACGGCGTGCCCGCGTCTCGACTTCTGCTCAACCTGTAGGGTTAGGACCATTTGTAATGAATACTATCCAGATCAATCCGGCCGATAACGTGATCGTTGCGCTGTCGCCGCTTGCCAAGGGCACTGCCGTCGCGGTTCCCGGGGTGGGCGAGGTCGTGGCCGTGGAGGATATTCCGCAGGGCCATAAGATGGCGGTGCGCGCGATTGCCGCAGGGGAGGACGTCATCAAGTACGGCCTTCCTATCGGCCATGTGACGGGCGATGTCCAGCCCGGTCAGTGGCTCCACACGCACAATGTGAAGACCAACCTTTCGGGCGAGGTCGAGTACGCCTACAACCCCACGCATCCGGTCGTGGATCCCGTTGAGCCTGAGACCTTTATGGGCTTCCGCCGCGCCGACGGTCGTGCCGCCACGCGCAACGAGCTGTGGATCATCCCCACGGTCGGCTGCGTCAACGAGGTCGCACGTGCCATGTGCGAGCAGGCTCAGGATCTGGTCGAGGGTTCGCTGGAGGGCGTCTATTACTTTCCGCATCCGTTTGGCTGCTCGCAGACCGGCGCCGACCATGCCCAGACCCGTCGCCTGCTGGTAGCGCTCTCGCGTCACGCAAACGCTGCGGGCGTGCTGTTCCTGTCGCTCGGCTGCGAGAACTGCACGCATCAGCAGGTGCTCGACGAGCTGGGCGAGTACGATCACGAGCGCGTTCGCTTCCTTACCTGCCAAGATGTTGCCGACGAGCAGGTCGAAGGCCACAAGATTCTGTCTGAGCTGGCCGACCTGGCCAAGCAGGCCAAGCGTGAGCCCATTCCGGCCTCCGAGCTGGTCATTGGCCTTAAGTGCGGTGGCTCTGACGGTCTTTCGGGCATTACCGCCAACCCCACGATCGGTCGCGTGAGCGATATGCTCGTCGCCCGCGGTGGCACGTCGGTGCTCACCGAGGTCCCCGAGATGTTTGGCGCCGAGAGCATTCTGCTCGATCGCTGCGAGGACGAGCAGGTGTTTAACGCCGCCTCCGACATGCTCAACGGCTTTAAGGATTACTTTATTAGCCATGGCGAGGTCGTCTACGAGAACCCGAGCCCCGGCAACAAGGATGGCGGCATCACCACACTCGAGGACAAGAGCTGCGGCTGCGTGCAAAAGGGCGGATCTGCCCCCATCGTCGACGTGCTGCCGTACGCCGGTCAGGCTACCAAGCATGGTCTGAACATGTTGTGCGGTCCGGGCAACGACATGGTATCCACCACGGCCCTGACGGCTGCCGGCTGCCACGTGATCCTGTTCTCGACCGGCCGCGGCACGCCGTTTGGTGCGCCGGCGCCTACGCTCAAGGTGTTCACCAACCAGCGCCTGTGCGACCACAAGGCCAACTGGATGGACTTTAACGCCGGTGTGGTGGCTACGGGCGAGCGTACGCTCGATGAGGCTGCCGGCGATCTGTATCAGCTGGTGCTGGACACGGCGAGCGGCAAGCTTACCAGCGCCGAGCGTCGCGGCTGTCACGAGATCAGCATCTGGAAGGACGGAGTCTGCCTGTAGCGATGACACGTTGAGCGCGTGATTGAATAAGCTGCTGCAAAGACTGAGCGACCCCGCCGAGGACAATCTCGGCGGGGTCGTTTTTCGTTTCTCGTTGCGTTGTCGTGCACGGCTTTTTTGGGAAGGGTGCCCGGCACCTCCCTCATCTCCAGAGAACAATGAACGTTCACCTAGTTGTTGCGTGGTGCTGAATCGACTTGATAATCAAAAATGCAGGGATTTTTTCATTTTCAGGCCCGTTCAACGGCAAAAAACGACCGTTCAAGGATAATATACAAGTGAACGTTCACCTATCATAAGCAATCGCGCATAATCTAGCTAAACGTTCACCCTGAACGGCATGCAGACAGACGTCGGTATGGACTCCAATGTCTTGTTCCAAGACAATCGAGAAAAGAGAGGGAGCTCGATGACTAACAAGATCGGTAAAAAGCGCAAGATCACATTCTGGACGCGCTTGGGCTTTGGTATGGGCGGCATGCTCAACTCCGGTGCCCTGACCTTTACGCACAGCTACATGGTGCTGTTCCTGTCCACGGAGTGCGGCCTGTCCGCAGGCGAGGCTGCGCTGATCAGCTCGTTCGCCATCTATCTCAACGCCATTCTGTGCCCGCTTATGGGCTTTGTGGCCGATAACTTCTACGCTACCAAGATCGGCCGTATCTTTGGCCGCCGCCGTTTCTGGATCTTGCTGGCAATCCCGATGATGGTCGCCGAGCCGCTCATCTTTGTGGCTACGCCGTTCGGTTTCCCGTACTACTTTGTGCTGTACCTGATCTACAACGTCGCGTATACGTTCTGCACCGCCAACCTGTCGCCGCTTACCATCGAGATGACCGACGACTTCAAGGAGCGTACGTACCTCACCGGCTACAAGCACCTCTTTGGTAACGCCGCCGGCTTCCTGATGGCAGCACTCGTCGGCTTTGGCTTTGGCACCTTCGGCGAGACCAACCCGTTCAGCTACTTCATCATCGCTACGGTCAACGCTTCGGTCATGGCAATCTCGCTGCTGTGCGTGTACCTGTCCACGTGGGAGCACACCCCCGAGGAGGTGGCTCAGGAGAAGATCGAGAGCGTCGGCGAGGGTATCAAGAAGTTCTTCATCGACGTTGTCTCTACCTTCCGCAACAAGTCCTTCCGCAAGGTCCTGTATGCACAGGTCTCCACGAAGCTCGCTGCTGCCTGCTGGTCTGCCTGCCTGTCCTTCTTCATCGTCTACTGCCTGCAGATTCCTAAGTCCTATGAGTCCGTGATGGAGATGCCCGGCAAGGTCGTCGCTATCGTCTGCACCGCCATCTGGGTTGCCCTCATGGCCAAGAAGGGCTTCCACAAGTCTTGGTACCTGGCCAACGTCGGTTGCGCTGCGTGCATCATCGCCTACAACTACTTCGCCTTTGGTCAGATTAACGGCACCTCCACGGTCGCCATCGCCATGATTGCCTACCCCATTATCTTCGCCATCTGGAAGTTCTTCTACGTTGGTTTCCAGTACCTGCCCGACGTTCTGCTCAACTACATCCCCGATGTCGATGAACTCATCACCCTGCGTCGTCGCGAGGGCATCTACAGCTCCGCTCAGCAGCTCTGCCAGCAGATCGCCCAGGCTATCGCCGTCAACGCATGGGCTATTGTCCTTGCTGCCTCCGGCTTCATTCAGACCGCCGGCAACAGCGACGCCGTAACCCAGCCCGCCACCGTGCCTCTGTACATCTGCGGCTACATGCTCATCGGCTGCGCCGGCTTCTTCCTGCTCGCGGCTGTCCTTGCCCGCGGCATCAAGATCGACAAGGAGCAGTGCGACATCCTCTGCGACGAGATCAAGCGCGTCAAGGAGGGCGGCAAGATGGCCGACGTCCAGCCCGAGGTCAAGGCTCTTTGCGAGGAGCTCTCCGGCTTCAAGTACGAGGACTGCTTCGCTCACAACAACGTTGGCTTCCAGGACGGCAGCGTAATTCCCGCCGAGTAGGGCAGGCGCATCGTCCAAACCACAGGGCCGTGCCACCGGAGATCCACCGGCGGGTGCGGCCCTTTTTTAAAAACGAGTAGTATGAACTTCTGATTACATTTGAGGGAGAGACCCATGGAGACGAACGTTATCTGGCGCAACGCCCGCGCGGCCGTTATTGAGCTCGACGACGGTGGCTACTTTACCTGTGCCGATACGTGGGAGATCTTTGTCAACGATGAGCCCGTCGGTACCACGAATACGGTCGAGACCTATGTTGACGGCCTGGTTCCCGGCAAGCGCAACCTCGTCCGCTTTGTCTGCGGCGAGCGTGAGCTGAGTGTGGGCGTCACCACGCCCGCGGAGCCCTTTACCATCAACGTTCGCGACTGCGGCGCCAAAGGCGATGCCGAGCACGATGACACCACCAATATTCAGGCTGCCATCATGGCTTGTCCCAAGGGCGGGCGCGTGCTGATTCCCGCTGGCAACTACCGCATCAAGTCCCTCTTCCTTAAGAGCAATATCAACATCGAGCTCGCCGAGGGCGCGGTGCTGCTGGCCCGTCACGACCGCGCGGCGCTTGCCTACATTCCGGGCACGGTCACGGGTGACAAGGGCACCGGGTATGCCGGCACCGATATGCTGCCCCTGGGCCGCTGGGAGGGCGAGAGCTTTTCGACCTATTGCTCGACCTTTACGGGTCTGAGCGTGCACGACGTGTGCATCTATGGCCGAGGCGCCATCGACGGCCAGACCGATTTTGCCGAGGATAACTGGTGGAACAAGGACTTTAAGAATATCTTCCGCCCCGAGGAGGGCCGCGAGATCGCCCGCCCGCGCATGATCTTCCTGTCCGAGTGCCAAAACGTGAGCCTTGCCGGCTTTACCGTCCGCAACAGCCCAGCATGGAACATCCATCCCGTTCTGTGCGAACACGTCGATGCCCTGTGCCTGTCCATCGAGGGTCCCAAGAACTCCCACAACACCGACGGCTTCGATCCCGAGAGCTGTGGCTTTGTTCGCATCCTGGGTTGCCAGTTCTCGGTGGGCGACGACTGCATCGCCATCAAGAGCGGCAAACTGGGCATTGAGCCCGAGCTTCGTCCCGCTACGCACGACGTGCTGATCTCTCACTGCTACATGCACGATGGTCACGGCGCCGTGGTCCTGGGTTCAGAGGCTGCCGGCGGCATCAAGGACCTTACCGTGAGCAAGTGCCTCTTTGAGCGCACCGACCGCGGCCTGCGCGTCAAGACCCGCCGCGGGCGCGGCAAGGATGCCGTCAACGAGGGCATTACCTTTGAGCACATTCGCATGGACGAGGTGCTCACGCCCTTCGTGGTCAACTCCTTCTACTTCTGTGACAAGGACGGCAAGACCGATTACGTGCAGTCTCGCGAGGCGCTGCCCGTCGACGACCGCACGCCCGGCTTTGGTGCCACGACGTTTTGCGATATCGAGGCCACCAACTGCCATGCTGCCGCGGCCTATATCACGGGTCTGCCCGAGAGCAAGGTGACGCGTCTGACGTTCCAAGACGTTCACGTTACCTTTGCCGACGATGCCGAGCCCTTTGTCCCGGCCATGGCCTGCGGCGTTGAGCCCATGGTGCGCCAGGGCATCATCGCGCAAAACGTCAAGGTACTCGACCTGCAAAATGTGGTGATCGAGGGCCAGGACGGCGAGGAACTGCAGCTCCAGAACGTCGACAAGGTTGTCCGTTCCTAACTCGGGTTGATGACCAGGGCTGCATTGTCGGATAAATCGGCAATGCAGCCCTTGTGCGATACGGCCGTGTGCGCTGCGCTACGCATCATGGTGAAAGGGAATACATGCTCAATAAAACGATTCCTGTCGGGGTCGATGGCTCGTCTGCCACGATTACGTCTTATGTTTTTGCCCCGACCGAAGATGCTTATGCTTTAAAACCGCTGCCTGCAGTTGTGGTCGTGCCAGGAGGCGGCTACGATCACGTTTCGCCGCGCGAAGGCGAGCCGGTAGCGCTCCGTTTGTTGGCGATGGGCTACCAAGCGTTTGTACTGAACTATTCGGTTGCTCCGGCTGTCTATCCGCTGGCATTGCAAGAACTCGCGCGGGCGGTCGATACCGTCCGAAGCCATGCGGCAGAGTACTGTGTCGATCCTGATCGGATTACGGTCATGGGTTTTTCGGCCGGTGGGCATCTAGTTGGCTTGCTCGGGGCGCTTTGGGACCAACCCTGGCTTGCAGAGTCGATTTCGGCATCGCCTGAGTCGATTCGGCCTGACACACTTTGCTTGGGCTATCCGGTCGTAAGCTCGGGGGCCTATGCTCATCGTGGTTCGTTTGAACACCTAACGGGTGCCGATGGCGCTTTGGCTCAAAAGTTGTCGATCGAGAATATGGTGGGCGATGGCTTCCCCCGTACGTTCTTGTGGCATACCGCCGAGGATGCATCGGTACCAGTTCAAAATAGCCTCCTTCTTGCGCAGACTCTTGCCGACCACGGGATTGGCTTTAGCCTACATGTCTTTCCGCATGGAAAGCATGGGGCATCGCTCGCCACGGCCCAAACGGCATTTAAGGGCTGCGCCGAGCATATTCAGCCACAGGTTCAGGGCTGGCCTGAACAGTTCGTTGCATGGGAGCGTGATGGACGATGAGCGAAAGTATCTATACGCTGCGCGTTTCGAGGGCTGCGGCAGGAGCGTATCCAACGATTTCCGATGCCTTGGCGGCAGCCGATCAGCTCTATCCGGATGCCGAGCAACCGGTGATGATTCGCGTCGATCCGGGCGAGTATTGCGAGCGGGTCGAGATTCATCGCTCGCATGTGACGATTGAGGGAGAGACGGCCGACAGCGTGCGTATCGTGGGCAGTCTGGGTGCCAAGATGCCTTCGGAGGACGGCTCGGGCGTCGACGGCACGCTCGGCACGTTTAGGACCTATACCGTTTTTGTCGATGCCGACGACGTACGGCTCGAGAACCTCACGATCGAAAACGATGCGGGCGATGGGCGCGAGGTCGGTCAAGCGATTGCCCTGTATGCTGATGGCGACCGTCTGGTTGTCGATGCCTGCTGCATTAAGGGACACCAAGACACGCTGTTTTTGGGTCCGCTGCCGCCGCATGAGGCCAAACCGGGCGGGTTTATAGGACCCAAACAGTATGCGCCGCGCCGGGTGGGGCGCCAGTATTTTCGACGTTGCCGGATCGAGGGCGATGTCGACTTTATCTTTGGCGGCGCGCGTGCCTACTTTGAGGGGTGCGAGATTCGCTCGCTCAACCGCGATATGGACGTGAACGGCTACGTGACGGCGGCGTCGACGCCCGAAGGCGAGCCGCACGGCTTTGTGTTCCACGGCTGTTCGTTTACAGCTCCGGATGGCGTGGCGCCGGATTCGGTCTACCTGGGTCGTCCTTGGCGCGAATGGGCGCAAACTGTGCTGATCGATTGCTGGCTGGGGCGACATATCAAGCGCGAAGGCTGGTGGGATTGGAATAAGCCGGCGGCACACAACTGCGTGCAGTATGCTGGCGCGATTCTGCATGGGCCGGCGGGTGATACTACCGGCTGGGTGCCGTGGGCGAATGAACTCGATGTGATGGCTACCGCCGGGTACGCTCGCGAGCAGGTGCTTGCCGGTGGGGATGGCTGGGATCCCGAGGGCGGCGACGGTGATGCGGTTGAGACGGCTGGGCTATCTGCCAATGGTCGCACCGTGCACATCGAGACGTACTGCGAAGACGAGCCTGCGCTGCGTGCCCGGCTGAAGCGCGAGGGGCGCTCTGCCGCATTTGCGGGCCAGACTCCTGCAGATTTTGAGGCATGGAAGATTGCGACCAGGACTCGCCTGTGCGATGTTTTGGGCCTTTCGCTTATGGACCGCGCCCCGATTGAGATTCGTGAACTCAGCCGTGTGCGGGTTGCCGGCGGCATCGTGCGCACCCATGCGATGCTGCAGGTGGAGCGCGACGTTTGGATGCCGTTCTACCTGCTCGAGCCGCAGTCGCCTAAGCTCGATGCGCGCGGCCGCAAGTGTTGCTATATCTGCCCGCATGGCCATCAGGGAGCAGGCGCCGCAAGTGTTGCGGGCGTGACGGGCGTGCCGGCGGTCGATGATGCCGTGCGTAAGTTCAATTACGACTACGGTCTACGTTTGGCGCGTATGGGTTACGTGACCGTCTGCCCCGACGCACGCGGTTGGGGATACCGTCGTGACTGGAAGGGTCAGGGCGATGACGAGAACAGTTACTTGCGAGGGACGTGCCTAAACCAGGCACGTATGGCCGAGCCACTGGGTCTTACGGTCGCGGGCCTCAACGTCTGGGACAACATGCGTCTGATCGATTACCTAGAGGCGCGCGGCGACATTGCCATGGACGACCTGGGCTGTTTTGGCTTTTCGGGCGGCGGATACATGACGCTGTATCTGGCGGCGCTCGACCCACGCGTATGTAAGACGTTTGTCTCGGGCTACCTGTACGGTGTCGATGATTCGCTGCTGCACCTCAACGGCAATTGCAGCTGCAACTACACACCCGGACTTTGGCGCTTGCTCGACATGGGCGATATTGCCTCGCTTATTGCGCCGCGCCCGTTGTTAGTGCAGAGCTGCGAAGAAGATCATCTGAACGGTTCGCGCGGGCTGAAAAATGTCGATGAACAGCTCGAGATCGTGCTCGATGCCTACAAGTTGCTGAGTCGCAGAGATGGCCTGCGGCACGAGGTGTGTCCGGGTGAACACCATCTGGGAGTGACACATCTTGTCGAGGATATCGAATGGCTCGATTCGCACGTTGCGAAATGCGACCGTGCATAGCCCCTCGGCATGCTGCAAATAAACGGTACGTACCTGTATGGCCGCCAATGGGCGGATGAGGAGAAGATTATGGAAACGAAGAACTTGAGTGAATCGACCATTTGCTGCTTTGGCGATTCGACCACATGGGGGGATAACGGATGCGGCGCAGGCGGCAACGACATCTCTTGGACTTCGCATCTGGGCGCGTTGCTGGGAGGTGCAGTCGTCGAGAACTTTGGCATCAAGGGTTCGCGTATCGCCATCAAGGCCGACCGCAGCGATTCATTTGTCGAGCGCTTGGACGGCATCGACGATGCGGCCGATGTCTATGTTGTCTTTGGCGGCGTTAACGACTTTAGCCGCAACGTGCCGCTTGGCGAGTTGGGCAGCACCGATGTGCATGAGTTCTATGGTGCGGTCGACTATCTGATCCGAACCATCACGGCGCGCTCACCTCAGGCAAAGCTCGTGTTTATGACGCCATGCAAGACGAGTGGTAAGCACGAGAAGGATATCCCGGCAAGCGACGAGCTCAACCACCTGGGGTTGACGCAGGCCGCCTACGTGCGAGCGATGCTTGAAGTCTGCGACCGCTACTCCGTGCCGGTGATTGACCTGTATGCGCAAAGCGGCATCAGCCCGTTTTTGCCGGAGCACCGCGAGCTCTATATGCCGGACGGTCTGCATTACAGTCCTGCCGGCTATGAGCGCCTGGCGCATCGCATCGCCGCGGGTCTCACCGCCGTTTGCCGCTAAAAGTCTGCCGTTTGCGGGGAATATAGGGTTAACGTTCACCCTATATTCCCCGTTCGCGTTACACTAGGGGTAACGTTCACCTATCATTAACGTCAGAGGGGACAGCAATGGGTTGCAATCAAATCCTGGACCGTTATATCGAGCAGTTGATCGAAACCTCTACGCCGCAGGCGCCGGCTTGGAATATCGAAAAGATTCGTGCCGGTAAGGAGAACACCTGGAACTATATCGACGGCTGCATGATCAAGGCGCTCATCGAACTGTACGAGATCACGGGCGAGCAGCGCTACCTGACCTTTGCCGACGACTATATCGATTTCTTTGTCCAGGACGACGGCACCATCAAGCATTACAACCCGCAGGAGTACAACCTCGATAACGTCAATGCGGGCAAGACCCTCTACAAGCTCTATGACCTGGTGGGCAAGCCCAAGTATCGCGCCGCCATGGATACCATCTATCGTCAGCTCGAAACCCAGCCGCGTACCAAAGAGGGCGTGTTTTGGCACAAGGCCGTCTATCCCAACCAGATCTGGCTCGACGGCATGTATATGGCGCAGCCGTTCTACATGCAGTATGAGCTGAGCTTCCACAACCGTCGTGCCTGCTCGGACAGCTTCCATATGTTCCAGGTTGTGCATGACCTGATGCGCAACCCCCTCAACGGTCTGTACTATCACGCTTACGACGCGAGCCGCAAACAGTTCTGGTGCGACCCGGTCACCGGCCTTTCGGCTAACTTCTGGCTGCGCGCCGAGGGCTGGTTTGCCATGGCGCTCATCGACACCTGGGAGCTTATGCCGCCTTCGATGTCGGCCGAGAAGGACGAGATCCGCAAGATGTTCCACGATCTGATCGACGCCATGCTGCCGTATCAGGACGAGAAGACCGGCATGTGGCACCAGGTCATCAACCTGCCCAATATCGCCCCCAACTACCTGGAGGAGTCGGGCAGCGCCATCTTTGCCAACGCCATCATGAAGGGCGTGCGTCTGGGCGTGCTGGGCGAGCGTTACTACCAGTACGGCCGTCGCGCCTTCGACGGCATCTGCGAGACCTGCCTGTCCGAGTATGACGGGCAGCTGGCGCTCGACAACATCTGCCTGGTTGCGGGCCTGGGCAACACCGCGCACCGCGAGGGCACGTTTGATTACTACATGAGCGAGCCCGTGGTCAAAAATGATGCAAAGGGTGTGGCGCCGCTGGTGCTTGCCTATATCGAGACCATGCATCACGACAAGCTGGCCGGTAAGCGCGATCCGCTCGCCCCCTCGGGCGTGTGCTCCATCGAGGACCCGTTTGGCGGATACACCCCGGGCATCAACGCTCATAAGGGATGTGAATAACGTGGGGGCTATTACTCCGGGCGTACGTTTGCACGACCTTCCGCAGGGAACCGTCGAGGAACGCATTCGCATGGCGGGAGAGCTGGGCTTTTCGTGCATTCAGCTGCCGAGCAAGGTGCTCTACGCATCGATGGGAATCGATCGAGGCGGCCTGACCCGCGAGCTTGCCGACCATTTGCGTGCGGTGCTCGACGAGGCGGGCGTTTCGGTCGCCGTGCTCGGCTGCTATAAGAATCTGGCGACGCCCGATCGCCAACAGCTCATGGATAACTTTGCCGAGTACGAGGCATGCTTGAACTTTGCCCAGATGCTCGGCGGATGCCCGGTTGGCACCGAGACCGGTCGCCCCAATGCGCAGAACCGCGTCGCGGACGACCGCATGACCGACGAGGCACTCGATACGTTTGCAGACGGGCTTGCACGCGTCTGCGATCGGGCCGAGGCCGTGGGTGGGCAAATACTGATCGAGCCCGGTTGGAACGAGACGGTTAATACGCCAGATCGCTGCCGTGAGGTGCTGGAGCGCGTCTCGAGCCCGTCGCTCGGCGTGATCTATGACCCAGTGTCGCTGCTGCACCCCAGTGTCGTTGACGAAGCGCAGGAAATCACAGCGCGCATGCTCTACTTATGCGGCAGCAAGATTCGCGTGCTGCACGCCAAGGATTTTGAGGTCGTCGACAACGAGGACAAAGCCGGTTGGTGCGACGGTACGGGTTCGCGCCTGGTGTGTCACGGCGTGGGCGAGACGGGGCGCTATGACTTTGAGCCCGTGGTGGCCTGGGCGGCTGCCGCCTGCCCTGGGATTCCCTGTGTGGTCGAGAACAGCGTGCCGTCGACGGCGGCTGACTGCCTAGCGACACTCGAGCACATGTCCGCTCGCTGCGGGGCTCCGCATTGCGAGTTGTAGCATCGGCTTTTGCCGTGGCGGTCGATTAAATTTGCCTGACTGGGGCAGCGGTGAAGGATCTTTATCGTCGCCCCATTGGATTGAATCAAAAAGGGGAGTTGCGTGGCTATCCACATTGTCGAAGAGGCGAATCGTTGCCTAGGTTGTAAAAGGGCGTTCTGTCAGATTAAGGGCTGCCCGGTTCAGACGCCTATTCCGCAGGTCATCGACCTGTTCAAACAGCGTCGTCTAGAAGAGGCGGGCGAGCTATTGTTCCAGAACAATCCCATGAGCGCGGTCTGCTCCATGGTGTGCAATCATTCGGGCCAGTGCGAGGGCGCTTGCATCCAGGGCCGCAAGGGCGCGCCGGTGCATTTCTCGAGCATCGAGAACTATATCTCGACAGCGTATTTGGATCGTAAGGAGTGGACGCCCGCGCCGTCGTGTGGCAAGCAGGTCGCTGTGGTCGGCTCCGGCCCAGCCGGCATTACCGTGGCAATTAAGATGGCGCAGCTGGGTTGCGCCGTCACTGTTTTTGAGCAGCGGCCCGAGATCGGCGGTGTGCTGGAGTACGGTATCCCCGAGTTCCGCCTGCCCCGTGCGCTCGTGCAAAAGTATCGCCACGTGATGTGCTCGCTTGGCGTGCGCGTGCGCCCCTCGACCACCATCGGTGGCGCGCTGCATATCGACGACCTGCTGCGCGACGGCTACGATGCGGTCTTTGTCGGTACTGGTACCTGGCGAGCTCGAAAGCTGGGTATTCCCGGCGAGTCGCGCGGCAACGTGCTGTTTGGTATCGATTATCTGGTCGATCCCACGAGCGTGGCAATCGGGCAGAACGTGGCGGTTATCGGCGCCGGCAATGTGGCCATGGATGTTGCCCGCACGGCCCTGCGCTCGGGTGCCCGCAAGGTCACTGTGTATGCCCGATCGCGCCATATCTCTGCCATCGATGACGAGGTGGAGCTGACCGAGCTTGACGGTGCCGAGATTGTGCGCGGCAAGGCGATCTGCGCCATCGATGATAACGGTCCGGTGTTCGAGACGGCTATCTTTGACGAGGACAACAACGTGGTGGGCTATGAGGAAGAGCTCGACCATGTGTCCGCCGACACAGTTGTGATCGCGGCTTCGCAGGTGCCCAAGGACAAGCTTGTGCTTACGACGGGCGGTCTGGAGACCGATCATCGCGGCCTTCTTTCGGTCGACGAGTACGGTATGACCACCGTGCCTGGCGTCTTTGCCGCCGGCGACGTGGTTAACGGCCCGCTCACCGTGGTTCATGCCGTGGCAGGCGCCAAGCTCGCCGTCGAAGGCATGACTGGCTATTTGGGTCTCTAACACATCCCATTCATTAGTTGCGGTGAAATACGGACTGTTTTGGCTGTCAAAAGCCTCATCTACTCCGTATTCCACCGCAACTTTTTTTGTGAGGTGGGCTAGAGACGCTGCATGCGGTACCCGACACCCATGTGCGTCTGAATCATCTTGGGGTGAGAGGGGTCTGCCTCGATCTTCTTGCGCAGGGTGCGCATGAACACGCGCAAGCTCGCCAGATCGCTGTCCCAGCTCGTGCCCCATATCTCGCGGGTGATGAAGGTGTGGGTGAGCACCTTGTCGACGTTTTTTGCCAGAAGGACGAGCAATTTGTACTCGGTTGGGGTGAGCGAGAGCTCGCGTCCGTCTTTCGTCGCGTATCCCGCGGCGTAGTCGATATGCAGCGGACCGTTGTCGAACGTGCTCGCTTCTGTCGACTCGCTCGACGTCATCGAGGAGCGCCTCAAATTCGCACGGACGCGCGCGAGCAACTCATCCACAGAAAAGGGCTTGGTGAGGTAGTCGTCTGCCCCTGCGTCAAGTGCTGCAATCTTGTCGGAATCTTCGGTGCGCGCCGAAATGACGATAATGGGGACTGCCGACCAGCTTCGGATTTTCGTGATGACCTCGATACCGTCAATGTCGGGAAGGCCGAGGTCGAGCATGATGAGGCTGGGGCCGTGCGACACCGCATCCATGATGGCGGCCTGGCCGTTGCAAACCTTGCTCACGACATAGCCGTGGAGGTCAAGCGCGGTCGAAACGAGGTTTTGAACGGTCAGGTCATCTTCGACCAGGAGGATGCGTGACTTAGCGGCATTATTCATGAATCTCGATCTCCTCGGCGGGCAGGGTAAAACGGAAGACGGCCCCATGGGGGTGGTTGTCGCGAACTTCGATGACGCCGCCATGCGCCTCCACGATGGAGCGGCAGAGCGACAGCCCAAGGCCGATGCTTCGACGCGAATCCACGGGCTGCGTATTGCTTGAGGTGAAGAAACGCTCAAAGATATGAGGCTTGTCGCAGTCTGCCACACCCGGCCCATCGTCTGCGACGTCCACCACGACGAACGCACCCTCGCGACGTGCACTGATGGTGACAGTCGAGTCCTCGGGCGTGTATTTGAAGGCGTTCATGATGAGATTCGTAAGTACCTGCATGATGAGATGAACGTCGATACGTACCAGCAGGATGTCGTCAGTGTGCTCGATGGTGACGGTACGTCCATGCGATGCTTGGGCGACATGGCTGAGGGCGGCCTCGATGACTTCGTCGATGAGCTCGGATGTTAAGTTGAGGCGAATGGTGCCGTCCTCGACGCGTGTGATGGCGAGGAGGTTCTCCACGGTATCGATAAGCCAGAGGGAGTCGTCGTAGATGGCATCGGCAAGATCGCAGCGTTGTTCGAGGCTGAGCTTCTCGTCGCTCTTCCGAAGGATTGCCGCAGATCCGGATATAGCCGTGAGAGGTGTCCTCAAATCGTGGCCGATGGAGCGCAAAAGGTTGGCGCGCAGCTGCTCGTTTTTCGCCAAGACCGCAGCCTCTTCGCGCTCTTGCGCCGCCCGGTCGCTTTCGAGCGCCAAGGCGCATTCACCTACGATAGATAGGACGATCGAATGCTCGAAGGCTTCGATCTCGCGCCCCTCCAGGGCGATACCGATGACACCGAATACCTTGTCGCCGGTGCGAACCGCGAGGTAGAGACAGCGCGCCTCAGGCAGGGTCCGCGTGCTTGCGCCCGCGCGCTTGTTGTTGGTGTAGGTCCAGGTTGCAACGGCGCGCTCGTAGTCGGTGAGCAGCGACGCGGATCGGTTTTCGGTGCCAGCGGACTCATAGAGCGCCTTGCCGAGCGTGCCGTGTTCGGCGGGGTAGAAGACCACGTCGAGTTTTAGCAGTTTGACGAGTTGGTTCATGGCGACGCGGGCGCACTCCTCCGCGCTGTGGGCTTGCTGCAAGAGCTGATTCGTTTCGAGGAGTACGCGCGTTTTGAATGCGTTCTCGGCGGATGTACGGGCGTTGTCGGCGATGCGCGCAGTTAACTCGCCGGCGACCATAGCGGTAGCGAACATGATGCCGAACGTGACCAGATAGCTTCGGTCGTAGCTGGCGAGCGAAAACAGAGGCGTGACGAAGCAGAAGTTGTAAAGCACTACAGAGAGCACGCTCGATACGATCGTGCAGATACGCCCCGTCGTGGTGACGGCGGTCAGCAGGGCCGTGAGGATATAGAGGGATATGATGCTGGAATCGGCAAATCCCAGATGGCGGAAAGCCGTGCCGATCGCCGTGGCGACAAGAGAGAGGGCCAGCGTGCGAAGCACGTTTCGGCTGCTGGGCGGTTGCAGGGCGAGCGCACGGCGGTGTCCTTTGGGCCGGGAGGGCGGAGTCGACTGGTCTGGAATGATGTAAATGTCGAGGTTCGGGGCGAATGTTATGAGCTGTTCTACGAGAGATTTGCGGCCAAAGAGGGCCTGACGGACGCTGCTGCGCTCGCCCGTGCGCCCCATGACGATCTTCGAAATACCCGACAGGCGCGCGAACTCGGAGATCTGAAACGCGATGTCGTCGCCATAGACGGTCTCCATATGTGCTCCGAGCTGCTCGGCTAGGGCGATATTGGCTGCAAGCTTGGTGCGCTCATTATCGCTCATGGCTTGCGTGTGCGGGCTCTCTACGAACAGGGCGACGAGCTCGCTGCGAAACGCTTTCGCCATGCGCGCGGCGGCACGGACGATGCGGGGATTGGTCGGCGCCGGGGAGACACAGACTAAGATACGCTCCCTGGTGTAGTAGTCACGGTTTCCCAGCACGCGTGCGGCGTCTGTGAGGTGGCCGGTGCGATCGGCGCAGCGGCGCAGCGCGATTTCTCGGAGTGCGGTGAGGTTCTCGACGGTAAAAAAATGCTGTTGCGCTCGGTCGGCTTGTGCGGGACGGTAGACGAGGCCGGCGCGAAGGCGCTCAAGTAGGTCTTCGGGCTCTATGTCGACGAGCTCGACCTGGTCGGCATCATCGAAGATACGGTCGGGGATTCGTTCGCTCACGACAATGCCGGTGATGGATGCAACCATGTCGTTTAGGCTCTCGATATGCTGAACGTTCACGGTCGTATAGACGTCGATGCCCGCATGTAGAAGTTCCTCGACGTCTCGATAGCGTTTGTCGTGGCGAGACCCCGGCGCATTCGTATGGGCGAGCTCGTCGACAAGGATGAGCTGAGGGGCGCGTTCGATAGCTGCATCTAGATCGAACTCGCTGAGCGCAATGCCGTTGTGCTCGATGAGTTTACAGGGCACGTTCTCAAGCCCTTGTGCAAGACGGGCAGTTGCCGGACGTTCGTGCGGCTCGATGTATCCCGCGACGACGTCGACACCTCGCCGCTTGGCGGCGTGGGCGGCTTGAAGCATCGCATAGGTTTTGCCTGCGCCAGCAGCGTAGCCAAAGAAAATCTTGAGGTGTCCCCGGCTGGTTCGAGCGTCATCGGCGACCTCGTCTTTCTCAATTGCCTTGAGGATGAGGTCTGGATTGACGCGAGTGTCCGATGCGTCGCGCTGCATAGCGTAGCCTTTCTGAAGCGTTGTCCATGCGTGCATACGCGGTGAGGACGCCACTGTATGCTCGCGAGGTCGAGTATAGGCGCACTGCAGCCGCAATAGTGCTTTCTACCTGCATCTTTACGGCATCTTAAGGACGTGAGCCCCGGCCCTCACGCCTCTTTAATCCCTAGAAGCGTTTACTGTCCCCAGGCGCTTGCGAGAGCAGGCGTCCGAGACATCGGACCGCGTGTGAAAGGGGCGGTAAATGGACATCCTCATTCCCATCATCGGAGTCGTCTGCATTGGACTCTTTATCTATTACATCTACATTCTGATGAGGAGTGATTCGTAAACTATGGAGGCTGCGATTCAGTACATCTTGTACTTTGCCGTGCTCGTCGTCCTGGCCGTTCCGCTCGGTCGGTTCATGGCCCATATCATGGATGGTGAGCATACGTTCCTGTCGCCTGTGATTGCTCCTGCGGAGCGTGGCGTCTATCGTCTGCTTCGCATCGACGCGGCAGAGCAGATGGGGTGTAGGCGCTATCTGGCAAGCGTGCTGGTCTTTTCGGGGATCGGCCTCGTGGCTCTTGTGGCGCTCCAGGCGCTTCAGTCCTTCTTGCCGGGCAATCCTCAGCACCTGCCGGGTGTGTCATGGGACCTGTCGTTCAATACGGCTGCTTCCTTCATAACCAACACCAACTGGCAATCCTATTCCGGTGAGACCACCCTGTCCTACTTTGTGCAGTTCATGGGTCTCACCGTGCAAAACTTCTTGTCCGCCGGCACCGGTATAGCGGTCATGTTCGCGCTCATCCGCGGTTTCCGTCAGGTCAAGCAGCAGGGTCTGGGTTCCTTCTGGGTCGACCTCACCCGCACCGTCCTGTATGTGCTCATCCCGCTGAACCTCGTGTTCGGCATCTGCCTGGCCGCCGGTGGCGTCATCTCCAACTTCCAGCCGGCTCAGAAGGCTGAGCTCGTAGAGCCCGTCGCTGTTCAGCCTAATGCAGACGGCGGCTGGAGCGTCATCGACGGCGCCCAGATCGAGGGCGACACGGTCAAGGTCGACGGCAAGGTTGTCGAGGGCGCGCGCGTGGTCACCGAGCAGTTCCTGCCCCAGGGTCCCGCGGCTCCCCAGGTTGCCATCAAGCAGTCCGGCACCAACGGAGGCGGCTTCTTCGGCGTGAACTCCGCCCATCCGTATGAGAACCCCAGTGCCTTCACCAACATCATCGAGATGACCAGCCTGCTGCTGATCCCGGCCGCCTGTTGCTTCACCTTCGGTATCGGCGTCAAGAACACCAAGCAGGGCAAGGCCATCTTTGCCGCCATGTTCATCCTGCTGGTGATCTTCACCGGCATCATCGCCGTCAACGAGCATGCGGGCGCCCCGCAGCTGGCCGATGGCGGAGCGGTCAATATCGAGATGACCGACGGCCAGGCCGGCGGCAACATGGAGGGCAAGGAGAGCCGTTTCGGTATCGCCTCCTCTTCCACCTGGTCCGCTTTCACGACGGCTGCTTCCAACGGCTCGGTTAACTCCATGCACGACTCCTACACCCCGCTGGGCGGTTTTGTCCAGATGCTCCAGATTGCTCTGGGCGAGGTCGTCTTCGGCGGCGTGGGCTGCGGCCTGTACGGCATGATCGGCTTCGCCATCCTCACAGTGTTCATCGCCGGCCTCATGGTCGGACGCACGCCTGAGTTCCTGGGCAAGAAGATCGAGCCGGGCGAGATGCGCTGGGCGGTTGTCCTGTGCTTGGCAACTCCGTTTGCCATTCTGGTGTGCTCGGCCATCGCCTGCATGGTGCCCGGTCTTGCCGACCAGCTCAACAACGGTGGCGCGCACGGCTTCTCCGAGGTGCTGTACACCCTTACTTCGGCTGGCGGCAACAACGGCTCCTCATTCGCCGGCATGAACTGCAACATCCCGTGGATCAACGTGCTGCTGGGTATCGAGATGCTGTTCGCGCGGTTCCTGCCGATTGCGGGCACGCTCGCCATCGCGGGCTCGCTGGCCGGGAAGGGCAAGGTCGCCGAGGGCGCCGGCACGCTTTCCACCACCAATGCCATGTTCGTGTTCCTGCTGGTATTCGTCGTTCTGCTGATTGGCGCCCTGAGCTTCTTCCCGGCGTTGGCGCTTGGTCCCGTTGCCGAATTCTTCCAGATGGTTGCGTAAAGGAGTCGCAGATTTATGGCTATGCAAAAAGACATGATGAGCCGTGCGGTGCGCGATTCATTTGCCAAGCTTGACCCCCGTGTCCAGGTCCAAAACCCGGTCATGTTCCTGGTGTGGCTGTCGGCCGCCATGACCTCCATTCTGGCTATCGCCTCAATTATTGGGGTACAGGACGCCGACGTCCCCACGTACTATGTGATCGCCATTGCCGTCATTCTCTGGCTGACCGACCTCTTTTCAAATTTTGCCGAGGCGCTTGCCGAGGGCCGCGGTAAGGCGCAGGCAGATTCCCTGCGCGCGGCGAAAAAGGACGTCGAGGCCCATCTCATCGAGTCCGTCGAGGATAAGGACCGCTTCACGGTCGTTCCCGGTACCGAGCTCTCACGCGGGGATCTGGTGGTCGTGCGCGCCGGCGAGCAGATTCCGGGAGACGGCGATGTCATCGAGGGTGCCGCCTCGGTTGATGAGTCGGCCATCACCGGCGAGTCTGCGCCCGTGGTTCGTGAGGCTGGCGGCGACCGTTCTGCCGTCACTGGCGGCACTACCGTGCTTTCCGATTGGATTGTGGTGAAAATTACCAGCGAGCCTGGCCAGAGCTTCCTGGATAAGATGATCGCCATGGTCGAGGGCGCCGCCCGCAAGAAGACCCCTAACGAGATCGCTCTGGAGATCTTCCTGGTGGCCCTCTCCATCGTCTTTATCCTGGTCACGCTGGCCCTGTATTGTTACTCCTGCTTCTCGGTCGGTCTTAACGACATGGACAACCCCACGGCCGTGACCACGCTCGTGGCGCTGCTCGTGTGCCTGGCTCCTACTACCATCGGCGCCCTTCTTTCCGCCATCGGCATCGCCGGCATGAGCCGTCTGAACGAGGCCAACGTGCTGGCCATGTCCGGCCGCGCCATCGAGGCCGCCGGCGACGTCGACATCCTCATGCTCGACAAGACCGGCACCATCACCCTGGGTAACCGCCAAGCCGCCGAGTTCATCCCGGTCGACGGCATCGATCCCGCGGAGCTGGCCGATGCCGCCCAGCTTTCCTCGCTGGCCGACGAGACCCCCGAAGGCCGTTCCATCGTCGTGCTCGCCAAGGAGCAGTTCGGTCTGCGCGGCCGCACACTCGAGGATAAGGGTATGGAGTTCATCCCCTTCACCGCGGCGACCCGCATGTCCGGTGTGAACTACGAGGGCAATGAGATCCGCAAGGGCGCTGCCGATTCCGTGCGCACCTATGTGGAGGCAGCCGGTGGCGTGTTCTCCCAGGAGTGCGACGAGGCCGTCGAGCGCATCGCCAAGGCCGGCGGCACCCCGCTGGTCGTGACCAAGAACTGCCGCGTGCTGGGCGTCGTCTACCTTAAGGACATCATCAAGTCCGGCGTGAAGGAGAAGTTCGCCGACCTGCGCAAGATGGGCATCAAGACCATCATGGTGACGGGCGACAACCCACTCACCGCCGCGGCAATCGCCGCCGAGGCCGGCGTTGACGACTTCCTGGCCGAGGCCACCCCTGAGGGCAAGCTCGAGAAGATCCGCGAGTTCCAGCGTGAGGGCCACCTGGTCGCCATGACCGGCGACGGCACCAACGACGCGCCGGCGCTGGCGCAGGCGGATGTCGCCGTGGCCATGAACACGGGCACCCAGGCTGCCAAGGAGGCCGGCAACATGGTCGACCTCGACTCCAGCCCCACCAAGCTCATCGAGGTCGTGCGTATCGGCAAGCAGCTGCTCATGACCCGCGGTTCGCTTACGACCTTCTCGGTCGCCAACGACATGGCGAAGTACTTCGCTATCATCCCGGCCCTGTTCTCGCCGATCTACCCGGGCCTTGGCGCACTCAACATCCTCGGTCTGGCAAGCCCGCTGTCCGCGGTTCTTTCGGCCATCATCTATAACGCGCTCGTTATCGTCGCGCTGATCCCGGCCGCGCTGAAGGGCGTTAAGTACCGCGAGGTACCGTCCGGACAGCTGCTGACCCACAACCTGCTCGTATGGGGTCTGGGCGGCATCGTTGCCCCGTTCGCATTTATCAAGCTCATCGACATGCTGCTCGCGTTCTGCGGCATTATGTAAGTGGAGGTTTGTATGTTCAAAGGTATCGCATCGCGCGCACTTGGCGTGTTCGCGCTGTTTACCATCGTCTGCGGCCTGGGATACACGCTCGTGGTGACCGGCGTCGCGCAGCTTGCGTTTCCGTACCAGGCGAACGGATCGCTTATTACGGTCGACGGCAAGGTTGTGGGTTCCGAGCTCATCGGCCAGAACTTCGATGACGAAGCCCATATGTGGGGTCGTATCCAGAACGTGTCAATTGTCGAAGGCGTAGACGGCGAGCTCATGGCGTATGGTGCCCCGTCCAACCTGTCCCCGGCGAGTGAGGAGTATCGGCAGCTGATAGATGCGCGCGTGAAGAAGATCCGCGCCGCCAACCCCGATGCCGATATGGACGCTGTGCCCGTCGACTTGGTGACGTGTTCGGGGTCCGGCCTCGACCCGGAGATCTCTCCGGATGCCGCCGAGTACCAGGTCCCGCGCCTTGCCAAAGCCACGGGCAAAAGTGAAGACGAGGTGCGCGACATCATCGCCGCGTGCACCAAGGGCCGTTTCCTCGGCGTGTTCGGCGAGCCCACGGTCAACGTGCTCAAGGTGAACCTTATGCTGGACGGCGCGCTGTAGGTGAGGGAGTGGCGGATGAGGGCATGACTGGCTATCTGAGCCCTCAATTCCATCCCGCCCATCAGTTGCGGTGAAATACGGACTGTTTTGGCTGTCAAAAGCCTTATCTACTCCGTATTCCACCGCAACTTTTTGGGGGTTGAGCAGAGACTGGGGGAGCGCGTGCGGTCGGGTGCTGCACGGTTGCTGGTACGATAGGTACGTCAGCAACTGCCGCCGAGCGGCTCAAATGAAAGGAACCCTGTATGGAGTCCTCTGCCTATCCAATGCTCTTTAGCCCGATCAAGGTCGGTACGACCGAGGTCAAGAACCGCGTCTTTATGCCGCCGGTGTCCACCAACCTGGCCGATCATGGTTATGTGACCGACGACTTGGTCGATCATTACCGTGCCCGCGCCAAGGGCGGCGTGGGCCTCATCATCACCGAGGTCGTGACGGTCGAGCCTATCTATACCTATCTGCCGGGTGACATGTGCTGCTACGACGACACGTTTATCCCTGGCTGGGAAAAGCTCGCCGCGGCCGTCCACGAGTATGGCTGCAAGATCATGCCGCAGCTCTTCCACCCCGCCTACATGGCCTTTAACATTCCGGGTACGCCGCGCCTGATCGCTCCGTCCTTTGTGGGCCCGTCCTATGCCCGCGAGGCACCGCGCCCCATCACGGTCGACGAGATCCACGAGCTCACGCATCAGTTTGGCGACGCTGCCGTGCGCATGCAGAAGGCCGGTGTCGATGGCGTCGAGGTCCATGCGGCACACGCCCACGGCATGCTCGGCGGTTTTTTGACCCCGCTCTATAACAAGCGTACCGATGAGTACGGCGGCTCGCTCGACGCCCGCATGCGCTTCTTGCTCGAGGTCATCGCCGAGATTCGCGAGCGCTGCGGCAAGGACTTCATCATCGACGTCCGTATCTCGGGCGACGAGTACACCGATGGTGGTCTGACCCTCAATGACATGATCTACGTCTCGCGTCGCCTGGAGAAGGCCGGCGTCGACATGATCCACGTGTCGGGCGGCACCACCATCAAGCGCGGCTCCGCCATTCCCGCTGCCGGCACGCAGCAGGCCTCGCACGCCGCCTGCTCGCGTGAGATTAAGAAGCACGTGAACATTCCCGTTGCCACGGTCGGCCGCATTAACGAGGCCTGGATCGCCGAGGAGCTGATCGAGGACGGCGCTGCCGACATCTGCATGATGGGCCGCGCCAATCTGTGCGATGCCGAGTTCTGCAACAAGGCCGCTGCCGGCAACGCCGACGACATCCGCCCCTGCATTGGCTGCCTGCGCTGCCTGAACGGCATTATGTTTGGCAAGCGCATCTCCTGCACCGTCAACCCAGATGTTGAGCGTGACGAGGCCGGCTACGAGCCTGCCGCCGAGGCCAAGAACGTGCTCGTTGTGGGCGCTGGTCCTGCGGGCATGGAGGCAGCCTACATTGCTGCCAAGCGTGGTCATAACGTGGTGCTCGTGGATAAGCAGGACGAGCCGGGCGGCGAGATGCGCATCGCAGCCGTTCCGCCGGCAAAGCAGGAGCTCACCCGCGTGATCAAGTATCAGTACCGTCGCCTGGCCGAGGCCGGCGTGAAGTGCGTATTTGGCACCGAGCTTTCGGCCGAGGACATTCAGCGCGACTACGCAGGTTACGAGGTTGTCCTGGCTTATGGCGCCGAGCCCATCGCTCCGGCCTTCATGCAGGGCTTTAAGCAGGTTATGACAGCTGACGACCTGCTGGGCGGCAAGGCTTTCCCGGGCAAGAAGATCGTCATCGTGGGCGGCGGCACCGTTGGCTGCGAGACGGCCGATTACCTGGCCCCGTTGGTCAACGACCTGTCGCCGGCCAATCGCGATGTCACCGTCATCGAGATGACCAAGACGCTCGCCGCCAACGAGGGCGGTGCCGGTCGCGCAGTGCTCATCACGCGTATGCTCTCCAAGGGCGTTCACGTGCTGACCGAGGCCAAGGTGACCGAGATCACCGAGGACACTATCAGCTACGAAAAGGACGGCGAGGTCCACACCATCACCGGTGCCGATACGCTGGTGCTTGCCATGGGCTATCGTCCCAATACCAAGCTGGCCGATGACCTTGCCGCTGCCGGCGTTGCCACCCACGTGCTGGGCGATGCCCAGAAGTGTGGCAACATCCGCGACGCCATCGGCGATGGCTATAAGGTTGCCTGCGAGCTCTAGTCAACCCCTTGGTGCATGGGGCTGACCCCGCGGCACCGGTCGGTAAATAGCAAAAAGCGACGGCCGTCCCGTACGTGGGAC
>URWC01000007.1 GCA_900551555.1 uncultured Collinsella sp.
GAACGTCAGATTGTCCAAATGCGGCCCGCGCAGCGTCGACCGGTTACGGCGTTTGTAAAACGCCGTAACCTACAAGATGAGCATGGCGTCACCAAAGCTGAAGAAGCGGTAGCGTTCTTCGATAGCAGCGGCGTAGGCATCCATGATCTGGTCGCGGGTGGCAAGTGCGCTTACGAGCATCATGAGCGTGGAGCGCGGCACGTGGAAGTTCGTGATCAGCGCGTCGACCACGTGATAGGTCGAGCCGGGCATAAGGTAGAGCTGCGTTGTCGCGTTCTCGCGCACCACGATGTCGCCGCGGCCGAGCGTGTCGGCCCCGTCCTCGCGGCCCTCAAAATAGCGCGCCGTCACAGCCGGATCGGACACCGGCGCGTCCGCGTCAAACGCGCTCTCGAGCGAGCGCACTGCGGTAGTGCCGACGGCGATCACACGATGGCCCTCGGCCTTCGCCTTATGCACGGCGTCGACAACCTCCTGCGACACGTGGTAGCGCTCGGTGTGCATCACGTGCTGCGCGGGGTCGTCCTCCTCCACCAGACGGAAGGTATCGATACCCACCTCGAGCTCGACGGCGGCAAACTTGGCACCCTTGGCCTCGATGGCAGCCATGAGCTCGGGAGTAAAATGAAGACCCGCCGTAGGAGCGGCAGCCGAGTGCTCCTCCTTCATGGCGTAGACGGTCTGGTACTTCTCGGGATCGCCCTCGTAATCGGTAATGTAGGGCGGCAGCGGCACGTGGCCGGCAGCATGGATGGCCTCGTCGAGCGTGCGCGGCTCGCCGGCGGCATTGCAACCGGCCGGCTCAAAGCGTACCAGGCGGCCGCCGCGGCTATCGGTGACAAAGTCGACAACCTCGGCCGTCAGCACCACGGGAGCCCCCTCGGGCGCATGGGCGCCACCGGCGCGATACTCAATATGAGCACCGGGCTTCAGGCGCTTGCCCGGCTTGACCAAGCACTCCCAAACATGGCCCAGCGGATCCACGTCCTCGCGGCGCTTGAGCAGCAGGGTCTCGACCACGCCGCCCGATCCCGTTTTACGACCGATCAGACGGGCCGGCATCACGCGCGTCTGGTTGATGACGAGCACGTCGCCCGGCTCGATATAGTCGATGATGTCGCGGAAGATGCGGTGCTCAACGGTACCGCCGTGCTTCAGCGGCATTCCCGCCTGGGAGCCCTTGCGATCCACCACCAGTAGGCGGCAGGAGTCGCGCGGCTCGGCAGGAGCTTGGGCGATCAGTTCCTCAGGAAGGTTGTAGTCAAAATCATCGGTACGCATCTTTGCCTCTTTCACAAAGCGCGTCAGTCGAAAAAATCGACTGACGCGCGCATCATTCTCCCCTGTATCCTATCAGCTTGTTGAGAGAAATATAGTATGGCAAACAGATTTGCGACTGTTTTCTCAACGCCCCGCTACTTAAGCGTTGCGTACATCACCGCCTTAATCGTATGCATGCGATTCTCCGCTTCTTGGAAAACACGAGATTTATCGGACTCAAAAACCTCGTCCGTGACTTCCATTTCGGTGACTCCAAACTTCTCAGCAATTTCGGCACCAACAGTAGTATTAGTATCGTGGAAGCTCGGAAGGCAGTGGAGGAAAATCGCCTCGGGCTTTGCCATAGACATCACCTCAGCGGTCACACGATACGGCGACATTAGCTTAATGCGGCTTTCCCACAGCTCTGCGGGCTGACCCATGCCAACCCAAACATCCGTGTAAATTACATCGGCATCACGAGCGCCTTCCTCAATATCCTCTGTAATGGTAATCGTCGATCCATGCTCGGCCGCAATACGACTACATTCTGCAAGGAGTTCAGGGTCATAGGATGTAGCCCCCTCCGAATTTCCCCCGATTGGGCCGCAAGAACAGTAGTTAATGCCGAGCTTAGCGCAAATGACCATGAGCGAATCGGCGACGTTTCCGGCCGCCTTACCAAAAAATGTAAGTTTCCTGCCCTTAATCTCTCCAAACTCTTCACGCATGGTCAGAATATCGGCAAGCACTTGAGTCGGGTGAAATTCAGTAGTCAGCCCATTCCAAACGGGAACCCCAGCTTTTGCAGCAAGCTCCTCAACCTTCGTCTGCTCAAAGCCGCGGTATTCAATTCCGTCATACATGCGGCCAAGGACGCGAGCCGTGTCCTCAATCGACTCCTTTTTGCCCATCTGGGACGAGCCCGGATCCAAATAAGTTACACCCATGCCAAGGTCAAGTGCACCAACTTCGAAGGCGCAACGAGTACGCGTGGAAGTCTTCTCAAATAGCAAAACAATATTCTTACCTTCAAGGTATTTATGCGGAACACCGGCACGCTTCATGCTTTTGAAGTTAGCAGAAAGCTCAAGCAGATACTCAATCTCTTCCGTCGTGTAATCAAGCAGCTTCAGAAAACTGCGCCCAGCGATGTTAACACCCATATTCGCCATCTCCTATCACAGTGGATTTGCAACTAAATATCTTCGCGCCAGAAGGGCATGCTCATGCAGCGCGGGCCGCCACGACCGCGGGACAGCTCCTCGGAGGGAACGACCAAAAGTTCCAAACCGTTCTTGTAGAGCTCATCATTTGTGAAAACATTGCGCTCGTAAACACAGACTTTACCAGGAGCAACGGCAAGAGTGTTCGACCCGTCGTTCCACTGCTCGCGAGATGCCTCAACCATATCGCCGGCACCGCACTCAATAAGCTGCACCTTCTCCACGCCAGTAGCCATTTCAAGAATATGTTCAAGCGTGTCATCAATCTCTTGAACAGCGACCATTCCCTCAGAGTCACCACGAGTCAGACGATAAACACGAAGGGTCTCAAAAATACCGGGATAAACTGTGAACTTATCGAAATCCACCATGGTGCAAACGGTGTCAAGATGCATGTAAGCATAGCCGTTGGGGATTTTAATAGCGTAAACGGTATCGATCTCAGAATTCCCAGATCCCCAGAACAAATTCTTTGCAAGCTCCTCAATCGCAGCCGCCTCAGTTCGCTGGCTAATTCCAATAGCCAAGGTATGAGCGTTAATGTTAAGCACATCACCGCCCTCGATATGCCAGGGATTCTTATGGTCGTACCAAATCGGAGTCCCTACATAATCGGGATGGTATTTGAAAATCGCTTCATAGAAGGGCACTTCACGATCTCGCTGTTTCCAATACATATGGTGAAGCAGAACGCCTTTGCCCACGGAAGCAAGAGGATCGCGAGAGAAATACGAGCTCGGAAGAGGCTTCAACACCAAATCATCGGGCTTCGCATCCTCATTATCCATCATACTAAGCGTAGTCGAGACGCGAGGCAGCTCAAGGTCACGATAACGATACCCCCCCATAGCCTCAAGTACAAACTGATACGAATCTGAAATAGCGTCGAGCTTTTCACGAACAGCCTGCTCAAGCAGAGGATTGACAATCCCGCTCTCAGCCATAAATGTATCGGTAAACTCAGCGCGAGCCGAGGGGCATGCATCCAGCGCCTCAGCAACGAGTTTCTCCATATAGAGAACCTCAACACCTTCGCTCCTCAGAAGATCCGCAAAGGCATCATGCTCCTTTTGAGCCACATCAAGATAGAAACAGTCGTGAATCCAGACATCCTCGAACTCTTCCGCCTTTACGTTCACAAGGTCACGACCGGGGCGGTGAAGCACAACTTTCTTGAGCTTACCAATCTCGCTGTGTACATTCAGTCCTTTAGACATTCCTGTTACTCCATTTCAGCCATGAAACCTACAGGGCAATAAGTCCCGAGATTGCTACGAATACGATATTGATGAGCGACACGACCAAGAAGAATTTCCAAACGGTCTTCCACCACTGGCCAAGCTTGATCTTACACACGCCCAAACCCGCTACAAGAATGGCGCTAGTAGGACAGATCAAAGACATCGTCGCGCTACCCATGGAGAGAGCCCACACGGCAGCCTCGGGATTAAGGCCCATGAGTTCGGTCAAAGGTCCAAAAATGGGAGCGGTCAGTGCTGCAAGGCCAGATGAGCTGGGAACCAGAATCGCCAGGAGGTTCTCAACCGCATAAAGAAGCGTAGTAAAGAGAACCGCCGGGATGCCGCCCAGACCAGTAGCGAGCGCATTGAGGATGGTATCAATGATCATGCCGTCAGAGGCAATGACAAGGATGCCACGCGCAAGTCCAACGACAATTGCCGAGAAAGCAAAGTCAGCGATACCCGCAACAAATTCCTGAGCGATGACGTCCTGACTAAAGCCCGCAATAACACCAGCCAACAGGCCCATGGCCAAAAAGACCGCAGAAATCTCGTTCATATACCAGCCCTGGGTCACAAGTCCCCAGATGATAAGGCACATACCAGCGATAAATACCGCAAGCACGCCTTTTTGACGACCCGTAAATTCCGCGTCAAGGGCAGATTCATCGGCAGCGAACTCGACTTTCTTGGCGATATCATCCTCAAATGTGATCGATGACTCAGGGTTCTTCTTTACCCTTCGTGCATAGAGGACAACCCAAGTAATTGCAACGGCGGTCAAAACAACCCAGGCAATCATACGCAGCCACAGCTGGGGGTTGCCCTGAATACCAAGAATACCTTGCGCAATGAGAACATTAAACGGATTAATCGTTGAGGCGATGTAACCCGTGCGCGCTCCAACGAACACGACCATGAACGCCGTCATCGAGTCGAAGCCCATAGCCATCATAATTGGCATGAAGATCGCAAAGAACGGAAGAGTTTCTTCCGCCATGCCAAAGCTCGTTCCGCCCAATGCAAAGAGAACCATCGCAATAGGAATAATTAGAATGTCTTTGTTCTTAAAGCGGCGAACGACACGACCCATTCCGCTCGTGATAGCGCCCGTTTTAGTAATAACCTGAAACGAACCGCCCACAATCAAGATGAATGCAACGACCTCAATTGCCTCTTGTATACCGCGCGTTGGAGCCTGAAGAACATCGAAGACGCCTTGTCTGAGATCTACTTCATCCCCGGTTTCCTCGTCAATATATGTCTTTTCACTCTGCTCATACGTACCTGCGACAGTGACTTCACGACCGTTCACCTCCTGACGCTGATAGGACCCAGAGGGAACAATCCACGTGAGAACAGCGAAGATGACCATAAGTGCAAAGATGATCGCATATACGTGCGGGACCTTGAACTGCTTGATGCCTTTCGAACTTTCCGCTGCCATTTCTCCTCCTTCATTCCTTTTCCCATCTATCCAGCTGGCACCATAAATGTATGAGGTTGCTCAGCGTTGGTCGGCCAACCATCGCCATCGTGTCGCTTTTCACCTATGAACGGCAGCTAAAGTGACGTTATTAATCAATCTGATATTTAAAATTGATGTTATTTATCAATTACATACGTCTTTTAACTTTTCCGCAACACAACAAGGAACCTGCCTTAGCCTTATATAAAAACCAGCAGGACAGGAGACAGACATGCAAGGCGTACACATAACAAATGAAATCGGTCATTTAAAAGCCGTACTTGTCCATCGACCTGGAGCTGAAACACAAAACTACCCTGATGCCGACTTCAGCCAAGTTTTCTCCCTGCGAAAATGGAGCGGTCGTTTTGACCTCGACAAAGCAATATATGAGCACGATTCCATGGTTCAATTGCTTAAGAAGCATGGCGTAGAAACCATTGAAATTAGGGACCTTCTCGAAGACTCACTTGAAACTGAGCCCCAATCACTTAAATATTTTATTGATGACTACCTCCGTTGCAGCGGAGCAACAGGCAGAGAGTTCCTCGAGACAATAACCCAGCTGTTTGAGAACGCTAAGAACACCCAGGAATTGGTGAATATAGTACTTAACGGCATTCGCTTTGGAGACACTGAGCTATGTTCAAACCAGTCGGAAACACTACGAGCGCTCGTGCACGAGCAATTTGACCCCGCCTCGCTCTTGGTCAATCCCCTCAACACGCTTTTTTTCACTCGTGATCCTGCTGTGGTAGTCGGAGACGGCATCATCCTAAATCATATGTATTGGCCTGAGCGTGATCGTGAGGTCGCCTTATACCGGCAGATATTCACCCACCACAAGATCATGGGAGAAACCCCAGTATGTGATTTGAACAGGAGTAGTTACCATATCGAAGGCGGAGACATTCTTGTTATCAGTGCTAAGACAATTTTAGTTGGAATCTCTGACCGAACTGAACCCGCCGCCGTCGAGTCACTTGCAAAAGAGCTCCTGACCTCAAATAAATTCCAGACCACCGAGCTAATTGCGATTCGAGTCCCCTCTGACGGGCTGCGTATCCACCTCGATACGTTCATAAGTAGAATTGATCACGACGCGTTCCTCATCGATCGTGAGATATGCAATGCCGTTGATGCATACAGCATTCAACTAAAACGATCCGGAAAGGGCCTTACGATCACTCCTATCGATCGCACGATTCCGGAAATACTCTCTGCAGCCTGTTGCGAACCAATAAAAGTAATTGACTGCGGAGGCGGGAATCAAACCGCCTACGAAAGAGAGCGCCGGAACAACGCAACGTCTATCCTTGCGCTCTCGCCAGGAAAACTATGCGTATATGAAGAAAACGTTTGGACCAACGAAGCGCTTGAGAAAGCAGGAATGGAATTATTCCCGTTATCCATTGACGAGCTCACCAAAGGCTATGGTGGCACAAACTGTCTATGCCTCCCCCTGTGGCGAGAGGATCTATAGCCATGGGCTTCGGGGCAAATATTCGTAAACTCCGCACCATGGAGCATCTTGGTCAGGCGCAACTTGCAGAGATGTTGGGGGTATCTAAAGAGACCGTTTGTCGTTGGGAAAAAAGTCGGTATGCCCCCCGTGAGCGCCATATTGAAAAGTTACAAGCGCTCTTCGGTTGCACCCGCGATGAACTTGTTGGCGAGGAAAACGGTTTGGCCGTAAAGCTCGCAAATAAAAGAATCGTCACCGACGAAGACCCTGCTATCCACGAAATGGAGGGCGCATTTCCCGTCATCGATATCGAATCGCAAAAGCGCCGCATCACGCACAGCCAACAAAATGCTTGCGCGCCCGTAGACGTAGCCAAGCGTCACCCACATAGCGTTTTCGTTAAAATCAAAGGTGACGAAATGTCCCGCATTTACCCTCCCGGCAGCTTACTACTTGTCGATACCACCGCAAAGCCTTGGAACGGCTGTGCTGTATTGGCGCTCGCAGACGGTAAAACACCGGTAATTAGGCGATTTGCAGAAGGAAACGACATGATTGTGCTGTCGTCCCATTCATATGCAACAGCAAGTCCGGATCTGATGTTTAACAAACGGAGGATTAGAATCATAGGAGTCGTCGTTTGGTATCAAGCGAGCCACGATCACACGCTTAATTAAATCGACTTTCCCAAAAACGACCGTACCGCACAGACAGCTCAAGGCCCCAGCCCAAATGAACTACTTTTTGGCGGCTTTGCGCTCGTCGCGGATACGGGCGCGGTCCATGGCCGCCTCGACAGCCGAGAAGCGGCAACCACAGTAGTTCTGCCGATACATGCCAAGCTCGCGCGAACGGCGTGTCGCCTCGGGGTAATACGGGCGAAAATCGCGAATCACCGGGGTGAGACCGCGGGCGGCAGCCAGACGCTCCAACACATCATTGCAGGTGTCGAACAGCTGATACGGCGAGACGGCGAGCGTCGTGCCCACAAACTCAAACCCGCGCTCCTGGGCCACACGGCACGCTTCGGCCAGACGCAGGGCATAGCACGCGCGACAGCGACGGGCTCGGTCGGCTCCCAGCGGGGCCACGCCGGCCTCCCAGCGCTCACGGTCCTCCCCCGCCTCGATAAGCTCGATGTCGCCATCGGCACACCACCGGCGCAGCTCGTCCAAACGCCGCTGCCATTCATCGTGAGGCTGAATATTGGGGTTTGTCCAGCAGATTGTGGGCTCAAACCCTTCCTCGCGCAGCAGGCGGACCGGCTCAAGCGAGCATGGTGCACAGCACGCATGCAGCAACAACGGCTTCATCGACATCTCCTCACCCGAAAAAGCGCACGCCGAAGGACGTGTCCTCGCAGGCGACAATGCGGCGGTCGCGCAAGATGGTCCGCACGTAATACCAGTCGCCTACACAGCCCGACAAATGCAAGCCGGCCGCCAAATAGCACAGCAGCGGATAGCCCGAAAACGCAAACCCCAGGGCAAACGCTGTCGTCACAACAACCGTCGGCGCCAGGCAAACCGCCACGTACCGCCGGCGCGAATACACAACGCCCTCGGCGCAGGCATAGATCATCGCCGTCTCGCGATTCGCCCCAAAGGTCACCTTCGCGCCCGCAGGCGCCAGCAGCTTAAAAAACACACCGTGCACCAGCTCGTGCACGGCAAATGAAGCCGCCGAAACCGCAGCCAAGCCGACCATCCAGCCCAAGACGGCCATCCAGCCGCCCGCGTCAGCCACATCCAAGTCTGCAGGCCCGCCCAGCAGCATAAACACCGGCACCAGGCACACGGCAAACACGCCGACTACGACCATCCCCCACACGAAGCAAGCGTGCAGAAAATCCTCGTCCTCAAACGCATGTATGTTGGAAATCTCATTCATAGCATCTTAGGATAGCGCCCCTGCCACGTACCCGTCCGCATGTGCGATAATGTCGAACGATATGCACGAATTGACCACCGCGTCGCCAGGCCTTGCGCCCGGCCGCGCTCTCACCATATGCGAAGGAGTCCCATGGCATCCAAATACTCCATGAACGACCGTCCCAGCTGGCCTCGCCGCGCCATCGTTACCGCCGGCGAGCCCTACGGCAACAAGGGCCTTCACTTTGGCCACGTCGGTGGCGTCTTTGTCCCGGCCGACTTCTTCGCCCGCTTCCTGCGCGACCGTCTGGGCCGCGAGAACGTCATCTTCACCTCGGGCACCGACTGCTATGGCTCGCCCATCATGGAGAGCTACCGCAAGCTCAAGGAGAACGAGGGCTACGACAAGTCCATCGCCGAGTATGTCGAGTCCAATCACTCCCGCCAGGCCGCGACCCTCAACAACTACAACATCAGCTGCGATATCTACGGCGGCTCGGGCCTTGAGCCGGCTGCGCAGATTCACAACGAGGTGACCGCCGAGATTATCGAGCGTCTGCACGAACAGGGCACCATCTCCAAGCGCTCCACGCTGCAGTTCTACGACGCCAAGGCCGGCACGTTCCTCAACGGCCGCCAGGTGATCGGCCGCTGCCCCATCCAGGGCTGCAAGTCCGAGAAGGCTTATGCCGACGAGTGCGACCTGGGTCACCAGTTTGAGCCCGAGGAGCTCATCGCGCCCAAAAGCCAGCTCACCGGCGAGGTGCCCGAGCTGCGCCCGGTCGACAACCTCTACTTCGACCTGCCGGCCTACCTCGACTTTATGAAAACCTATACCGCCAAGCTCGCCCAGAACCCGCAGGTTCGCTCCGTGGTCTCCAAGACCATGGAAGAGTGGCTGCTGCCGGCCCAGCTCTACATCCAGAACAAGTTCCGCGAGGCCTTCGATGCCGTCGAGGATCAGCTTCCCGAGCACACCGTGCTGGAGCCCGAGGGCAACAAGAGCAGCTTTACCGTCACCTTCCCCAGCTGGAAGGAGCGCGACGATGCCCACGCGGTGCTCGCCAACGGCGGCGTGCGCTTCCGCAGCGGCAAGGCGCTCGTGCCTTTCCGCATCACCGGCAACATCGACTGGGGCGTTCCGGTGCCCCAGGTCGACGGCGTTTCCGACGTCACCTGCTGGTGCTGGCCCGAGAGCCTGTGGGCGCCCATCAGCTATACGCGTACCGTGCTCGCGCGCGATGCCAAGGCCGCCGGCGTGACCGAGGGCGTCGCCGCCCAGGATGCCGCCCTCATGGGCGAGCCCGCTGCCGACTCCATACAGGTGCCCGCGCCCACCTACCAGCACAGCTCGCTCGACTGGCGCGACTGGTGGTGCTCGGACGACGCACAGATCTACCAGTTTATCGGTCAGGACAACATCTACTTCTACTGCATCGCGCAGACCGCCATGTGGGAGGCCCTGGGCTGGGACCTCACGCAGAGCACCGTCAGCGCCTGCTACCACCTGCTCTACATGGGCAAAAAGGCCAGCTCGTCCTCGCAGACGCCTCCCCCGCCGGCAGACGACCTACTCAACCACTACACCTGCGAGCAGATGCGCGCGCACTGGCTGTCGCTCGGCCTGTCCGAAAAGCCGGTGAGCTTTAGCCCCAAGGCATACGACACGCGTGTGACCGGCAAGGACAAGGACGACAACGAGGTGCGCGCCTGCGACGACAAGCGCGTTATCGATCCGGCCCTTAAGGAGAGCGCCCTTTTGACCGGCGTATTCAACCGTCTGGCCCGCAGCTGCTTCTACGGCGTTGCCATCAAGGAAGGCGACGAGAGCCCCTATCGCAACGGCCGCATCCCCGCCGGTGCCGCCTCCGCCACCGTGGTCGAAGCCGCCGAACAGGCAGTTCTCGCCTTTGAGCAGGCCATGTACAGGTTCGAGACGCACCGCGCGCTTGCCGTGTGCGACGACTACCTGCGCGCCGCCAACAAGCGCTGGAGCGACGCCTCCAAGGCCGCCAACAAGCTCGAGGACGAGCAAGCCAATACCGCGATGACGCAGGCCCTCGTCGACGCCTTCACCGAGCTGCGCGTGGCGACCGTGCTCATGCACGGCATCGTGCCGGCCGGCTGCGAGCTCATCTGCGAGTACTTCGACGTCGACCCCGTCGCCTTCTTTAGCTGGGACAACATATTTGCCTCCACGGACGAGTTCGTGGAAAGCCTGGGCGAGAAGCCCGGCGAGCACCGCGTGAAGCCGCTGCCCCCGCGCTTCGACTTCTTCAGCAAGCACGAGAGCCAGTACTAAAACAACACTCGACATGTAATGGAATGGGAAGGAAAGACGGATGTCCAAGCCGCGTCGTCGTAAGCAGAAAAAGCAGGTCAAGCCCGAGCTCAAGCTCAGGCAATTTGCCGCCACCGAGCTTTCCGACCAGCTTGCCGCCCAACACTCCGCCGCCGACCTGCCGCGCTTTATGGTCGACACGGTCGCCGGCGCCTATGCCCCCACCATGATCGAGGGCTTCGGCGCCGCGGCCACACGCCTGGTCACGCTGCGCGCCAACACGCTCAAGGCAACCGCCGAGGACATCGTTGCGGCGCTCGATGCCGCCGGCATCGCGCACCAAACCGTTACCTGGTATCCGGACGCCTTTATCCTGCCCGAGGCCCAGGTTTCCGACCTATGGGACCTCGACATCTACCGCGACGGCAAGATCTACCTACAGAGCCTGTCGTCCATGATGCCGCCTTTGGTGTTGGGCGCCCAGGCAGGCGAGGACATCCTGGACATGTGCGCAGCCCCTGGCGGCAAGACGACGCAGATCGCCGCCCTCACCCAGGGCCAGGCGCACCTCACAGCCTGCGAGATGAGCATTCCCCGCGCCGAAAAGCTCGAGTCAAACCTCCATCGCCAGGGTGCCAAAAACGTGCCCGTCATGCGCATCGACGCACGCGAGCTCGACGAGTTCTTCCGCTTTGACCGCATCCTGCTCGACGCTCCCTGCACCGGCACGGGCACCGTCATCAGCGGCAACGAGAAAAGCCTGCGCGGCCTGACCGAGCAGCTGCTGAGCAAGTGCGCCCGCTCGCAGCGCGCGCTTCTGGACCGCGCCATGGGAGCCCTCAAACCGGGCGGCACGCTCGTCTATTCGACCTGTTCAATCTTGCCGCAGGAAAACGAGGACGCCCTGCAAGAGGCCCTCGACAAGCATATGGACTGCGAGCTCATCCCCCTCGACGGCACGCCAAGCGAAAGTGAAGCACGCCGCGCCCAGGATGCCGGCGAGGAGCCGCGCATCGAGTCCAACGCTCTGACCGAAGCCATTGCCGCCGGTCAGGTATCGGCCATCGCCAACGGCCTGCCCGGCACGCTGACCATTCCGCCTAGCCGCGACTTTGAGGGCTTCTACATTGCCCTGATCCGAAAACGCAGCTAGCGCACGGATCCAAAACTCAACAAGCTATTTCTGTGCGCGTTTGCCCTGCTGGTCGCGATGCTGTTTAAGCATCGCACGCTCCTTGCGCTCGGCCCTTTTGCCCTTAATGGCCGTGACCACAAAGTAGATGACCGCGGCGGCAACGATTGCGCCCACACACAGGCCAATCGAGCCAAACATTGCTGTCAATTCCATACCGCGTCACCTCTCTTTTAAACGGGACTTTCAAGATAGCACCTCGATCTCCGCCACCACAGCTCCTTCACGTTCGCCGGCCCTTCGGTCTAACGGATGGCGCGGCGGGGAAAAATCAACTCGTCAAACGATTTAGCATTCGCAATTCCGGCTGCATAGCGCCGGCCGTTATCACATAGAATCGAGCCTCCATGGATACCCTCAACGATCTAAATGAGCGCGTCGACGCCTTCGTCGGCACCAGCTCCTTCGACACGCCTGCCGCGGCAAACGACCAAGCTCCCATCGATGTACCCGCCGAGGTTCACGAGGACATCGTCGCCTCGGTCGATTTCTCCGAGGTCGAGCTCGCAGACGAGTTCACCGAGCCCCAGGTAGCCGTGACCCCCAACGGACTGCTCCCCATGGAGCCACTGCCCATCGACGGACGTTTGCGCAAGGCGGCCCTTCGCATGCCCGACGAGATCGAGGAGGCCAGCGGCTTTACGCTCTTCGGCCGACGCATCAAGTCGCTCATTTACACCACCGACGTGGCCGTCATCCGCAACTCCAATGCCGATGCCGTCTTTGCCGTTTACCCCTTCACGCCGCAGCCCGCCATTACGCAAGCGCTGCTGACCGTCGCCGAGTGCCCGGTCTTCGTAGGCGTGGGCGGCGGAACTACGACCGGTAAGCGCTCCGTGCAGATGGCAGCCGTCTCCGAGATGCAGGGCGCGGCGGGCTGCGTGGTCAACTCCCCCGCTACTGCCGAGATGGTCGAGCACATCACCAACATCGCCGACATCCCCGTCATCGCCACGGTCGTTCGCTGCGACGACGATGCCCACGCCAAGGTGCGCGCTGGAGCCAAGATTCTCAACATCGCCGCCGGCAAGAACACGCCCCAGGTCCTACGCGAGCTGCGCGAGCACTATCCCAACCTGCCGCTTATCGCACCGGGCGGCAAGACGCCCGAGAGCATCCGCGAAACCATCGCCGCCGGCGCCAACGCCATCATCTGGACGCCGCCTTCGGCCCAGCAGCTACAGGCCGACATGATGCAGCGTTATCGCAAGATGAAGGAAGACGCCACACCTGTCATCTCGCGCGACGATGTGCCCATTATCGACCAGGTCGCCGCCGCCGAAGTCAGCCAGGTCGAGAACATGAATCCCGACGTGCCGATTCCCGACGAAGTCATCGAGCGCGTTGCCTCGATCCACGAGCGCGTCGAGGAGCATCGCGCCAACCGCGGCCTCAAGCCGTCACTGCATGGCTTCTTCTTCCGCGGAAAGAAACACTAACCCCAACAGCAAGGCCCGCCCCACAAACGTGAGGCGGGCCGTTTTCGTTTGAGCAATCGTGCGCGACGTGATGGGCCAAGTTAATCCATGCGTTTGTCGCCCATAAAGAAGAGCGCCACCGTACCAGGTCCGGTATGCGAGCCAATCAGAGTACCGATGTCATTGATCTCAATCTTGCCTTTAAGCTGCGGAACCTGTTCCTCAATCAGCGCCGCAACTGCCTCGGCATCCTCGCGGCACGCCGAGTGCGACATGATGCACTTACCCGAATAATCCGCACCGTCCTGCACGTGTGCCATCATGGTCTTGGCCATCTCGGAAATCGCGCGCTTCTTAGTGCGAATCTTCTCACGTGGCGACAGCTTGCCGTCGCAATCGACCGTCATAAGCGGGCAAATCTTAAGCGCCGTGCCGATGATCGCGCTCGCAGCCGAAATGCGACCGCCGCGCAGGTAGCTCGACAGATCGGTCGAGAAGAACCAGTGGTGCAGGTTGAGTTTGTGCTCCTCGATCCAGGCAGCCGTCTCGTCGAGTGAAGCCCCGCTATCGCGCACGTCGGCGGCATATTCCAGCAACAGGCCAAAGCCCGAAGACGCCGCCAGCGAATCGATGACGCGCACCTTGCCGCCCTGGGGATAGCGATCCGCGAGCATCTGCGCCGCAACGCAGGCCGATCCATACGTGCCCGAAATACCCGACGACAACGTCAGGTGCAGCACGTCTTTACCCTCGGCAACAAACGGCTCCCAAAACTCCTCGTACTCACCCACGCTCACCTGAGACGTCTTGGGCATGGCGCCCGAGGCAATCTGGGCAAAAAACTTGTCCGGCGTAATCGACTGATACAGATCGTCCGTATAGACAACATCGTCGATCTCGTAATGAAAACACACGACAGGGATATTGCGCGACGCAAAGAACTCACGGGTTCGGTCGGCGGCGGATTCACAGGTCAGGACAAAATCACTCATATGAGGCTCCTTACTCATTGCTGCGCAAATTATCGCACAGTGAGCCTACATGCGGTACATATGTCCACTATTTACCAAATCGAACCAAAAATAGTGAACATCTTTACCACCATCGTCTCCACCGGCCCCACGTATAAATATCTGAGAAAACACCCTCTGTCGTCTCCACCCAACCAACACATCTACCTTCACTAAATCGATTTACCAAACCATTCAGCCGACAATTCAGCCGCTGGCGCAAAATCGAAACAAAAGCGGCGCATACTGATAAACGTTTGACGCTGTTTATCAGTTTTACCAGCCCCATCGGAAGGTGTTTCATGGTCGCATTCGATCGCAACCCGCAAGACTTCAAGTATCTGCGCCTGCTGTCGAGACAGTTTCCCACCGAACAATCCGCATTTACCGAAATTATCAACCTCTCGGCCATCCTCAACCTACCCAAGGGCACCGAGCATTTTATGAGCGACGTGCACGGCGAGTACGAAGCCTTTATGCACATCCTCAACAACTGCTCGGGCGTCGTGCGCGAGCATGTCGACGAGATCTTTGGCGACAGGCTCACCTTTGACGAAAAGGGCGAGCTGTGTACGCTCATCTACTACCCGCGCGAGAAGATCGAGCTGGTCCGCAGCCAGCGCGAGGACTCGCCCACCTGGTACAAGACGATGCTTGACCAGCTCATCATGGTCGCTCGCTCGCTTTCAAGCCGCTACACGCGCTCCAAGGTGCGTAAGGCCATCCCGCGCGACTACGCCTATATCATCGACGAGTTGTTGCACACGCACCCGGACGAGAACAACTATCGCGTGCGCTATCACGAGCGCATCGTGGAGTCCATCCTGGAGACCGCCAGCGCCGACGACTTTATCGAGTCGCTCGCTTCGCTCATCAAGCGCCTGGCCGTCGACCACCTGCACCTGGTGGGCGATATCTTCGACCGCGGCGGCGGCGCGGCCAAGATTATGGACCGCCTGCTCACCTACCATTCGCTCGACATCCAGTGGGGCAACCACGACCTGCTGTGGATGGGCGCTGCGGCCGGTGAGCCCGCCTGCATCGCCACGGTGTTGCGCAACAACCTACGCTACGACAACTACGAGATCCTGGAGAACGACTACGGCATCTCGCTGCGTGAGCTTGTCGCCTTTGCCGATGCCACCTACACCGCCGGTGAGTCCATCACCCCGCTGATCAAGGCCATCAACGTGCTGCTCTTTAAGCTCGAGGGCCAGATTATCCAGCGCCACCCCGAGTTCGATATGACCGACCGCCTGTTACTCGACAAGATCGACCACGACACCGGCACGGTCACGCTCGCCGACGGCAGCGTGTGGCCGCTCACGACCAACGACTTCCCCACCGTCGACCCGGCGGACCCCTACACGCTCACGTCTCAGGAGCAGCACATCATCGACAAGCTCGTGTCCGAGTTTGTCACCGCCGATCACCTGCATCGCCATATCGATTTCCTCTACACCCACGGCTCGATGTACAAGGTCGCCAACGGCAACCTGCTCTTCCACGGCTGCGTTCCGCTCAACGAAGACGGCACCTTTAGCAGCATGAACTGCCTGGGCACCTGGCACGCTGGCCGCGGTTATCTCGATTTTTGCGACCACATCGCCCGCCGCGCGTGGCGCGTGGGCGACCGCGATGCCCTCGACTGGATGTGGTACCTGTGGATTGGCTTCAATTCACCCGCCAGCGGACGCCTGGTGCGTACCTTTGAGCGCGCCTATATCGCCGATAAGAGTACCTGGGTCGAGCCGATGGACCCGTACTTTACGCTTACCAAGTCGCCCTCGGTCTGCGATGATATCATGCGCGAGTTTGGCGTCGCGCCCATGGCATGCTCGCCGACCGGCCACATCATCAACGGCCACACGCCCGTTAAAACCACCAAGGGCGAGCAGCCCATCCGCGCCGAGGGCAAGCTGCTGGTCATCGATGGCGGCTTCTGCCGCGCTTACCATCCCAAGACGGGCATCGCCGGCTATACGCTCATCTCGAGCTCGCGCGGCTGCCGCCTCAAGTCGCACCGGGCCTTTACGACGGTTGCCGAGGCACTCACGCGCAACGTGGACATCGAAAGCGAGACCAACCGTTTTGACCAAGCGGACCGTCGCCGCATGGTGAGCGACACCGATACTGGCGCCAAGATCCGCAGCCAAATCCAAGACCTGCGTCAGCTGCTCGATGCATATAGAAACGGTGCTATCGAGGAGCGCGCCTAGCACCACCCGCGGGGATTGGCTAAACTTGCTGAGTTTGTCATCCCCGTGGCGCTTCGGCGCCAGCTTAAGGCAGGTACCATGCAAAAGCTCCTTGCGCAGATCATGAAATTTGGCGTCGTCGGTGTCATTGCCACGGTTATCGACTTTGGCATTATGAATCTGCTCCACTACGGTCTGGACCTCAACATCCTAATCGCCAACACCAGCGGCTTTATCATCTCACTCATCTTTAACTACCTCGCAAGCATGAAGTACGTGTTTGCGCACAAGGAAGGCATGAGCCGCCACCGCGAGTTCATCATCTTTGTCGTGCTGTCCGTGATCGGTCTGGCACTCAACGACGGTATCGTGCTGGCCCTCAACGCCGGTCTGGGGCTCGAGGCCAATATCGCCAAGATCTGCGCCACCGCGCTTGTCATGGTCTACAACTTTGTGACCCGAAAGATCTTCCTGGAGGGCGACGAGACAAAATAGCCCGAAACCCCTGCAGCATTACGGCGCCCACGGACGACGCGCACTCAGCGCAGTATCGTCCGTGGGTGTCGCTCGTTTACGGGCAAATTTTCAACGTTTGCGGATTAGCTCTTGAAAATTTGGCGAGTTCATATAGTTCTTGGCAAAGACCTTACGTTTCCCTTGTAAAAGCTCTAAAGTATCCTCTGCTCGATTCATCAACGCATTGGATGTGATTACGTGCGCAAGGCGCTGGCACAACCTCATACCAAGCAGTTCCTCAAGTTTGCTGTCGTGGGTCTTATCTCCTTTGGCATCGACTGGGGCATGCTCATTGCGCTCGTCGAGCTGTTCCACCTCGACTTTTTGATGAGCACCACGGTTTCGTTTATCACGTCCGTCGTGGTCAACTACTGGCTCAGCATGAAGTACGTGTTCGACCACCGCGAAGGCATGAGCCGCAAGCGCGAGTTCACGATCTTCACCATCCTGTCGGTGATCGGCCTGGGCCTCAACGACCTGTACATGTTTGTGGGCGTCACGTTTTTGAGCATCGGCTACCAGGCCATGAAGGCCATCGCCACGTTCCTCGTCACCTGGTACAACTACTTCAGCCGCCGCTTCTTCCTCGAGGGCGCACGGTCATAGTCGATTCACTATTTGCTTGAATGTATAACCGGTTGGAATTCCCATTCCAACCGGTTTTTTGTTTGCCGAGAGACCCGGCGACCCAGTCCCATTCGCATGAAAAACGGGCGGTCCGGATGTTGGTCCGAACCGCCCGTCTGGCGCACTATGTCGAGGCCTCTAGCCCGTTACGTAATACCAAACGACGTTGTCGCCATTGGAGAGAACGTAGTTACTGCAGGCCGTCATGGGCGTTGTGCCGTTGACGGAGTACATCCAGCCGCTCGTGCCGCCGTACTGTTTCTCGGCCAAACCACCAATCGCAGAAACATACGTGCCGTACGATGAGCCGTGTGCGTTGACAGAAAGGCCCAGCGCGCACAGGGCATCGTAAACGGTGGCGCCTTCGTTAAAGGTAAAGGTGCCGCCAGAGGACACGGGATTGCCCACAGCGCTCGATGTGACCGAAACCGTCACCGTAACGTAGTTGGACTCCTGTGAGCCGCTCTGGCTTCCCGAGGAGGCGTTTCCACCATTAGAGGATGAGGCTCCATCAGACGACTGGCCACCGCCCGAAGAAGCACCGCCAGACGCATTGGAAGTATCACCGGCTCCCGTATTTTGGGCAGCGGATTTATCGCCAGACTTCTTGCCGCCCCGGTCCTCGGACTTCTTGCTATCCGAGTTTTTGTCCGATTCCTTGTTTGAAGACTCGGAATCGTCCTTGAACTTGGACTCATCAGAATCCTTGGACTTGTCTTTTGCATCATTCGATGACTTGGAGCCCTCGGAACTGGCCTCGCCCGAAGTCGTAGTCGAGCCAGACGCCTTGGTGTCCTTGGTGACGACGCTCTCCCCCGTCACGGTCTGAACGATCCAGTCGATGGACCAGGCGCCGCTCTCGGAAGGATGGACGAAGCCCAGCGAGACGACGATCAGAATGGTGCACGCGGCGGTCAGGACGCCAGCAAGCGCCTTCCGCCGAGGGGCGGACGCCGCCGAAACGGCGCCCTGTTGCTTTGCATCGTCGAACTGAATGAACGAAGAATCTGGTTGCTTGGGGTCAGCGTCCTTGGATTTATTGGACACAGCCCTCACCTACCGACGTTTGGTGAACACGAACACGCCGACGATGGCGAGTCCGATGACGCCGGCGGCAACGCCAACAATGGCGAGCGGATTGGTGCCAGTCTCCTGCTCGGAAGCACCAGAGGGCTTCTTAGCAGTGGTCGTGGAAGCAGCGCCCGTATCGGACTTGGAATCGGACTTCTTGTCGGACTTGCTGTCCTTCTTCTCAGACTTCTTCTCATCCTTCTTGTCGGACTTATCGGAGCCCTTCTTGTCGGACTTGTTTTCCTTGGTCTCGGTCTTGGTCGACACCGTCGTCTTGGTCACCGGCTTCTGACCCGGGGCGATAGCGCCGCCGGCCTGCGGGCCCTTAGAGCCGGAACCAGCGCCGGAACCCGTACCAGTGCCCGTGCCGGTACCAGTACCAGAACCGCTGCCGCCGCTGGAGCCAGAACCGCCATTGTCACCAGAATTGGTGGCATTCTTGGTCCACTTGGCATACAGCGTCAGATCGGCCGTCACCGGCGTACTGAAGTCATACGCTTGCGTGCACGCCTCATCGGTATACCAACCGCCGAAGGTATAGCCCTTGCGACGCGGTTTTACAGCAGGCTCCGTAGCAGTTTTACCAGCCTTAATACGTTGGGAATCGAGCACAATAGAATCTGCACCATTTGCGTCAAACGAGACAGTATAGCGATTGACCTTCTGGCCATTTCCCTTAATCGCGAACAACTTGCCCGAATCGTTAGCGTAGTAGAGTGAACCATCAGAACCGACCGAAATCGACGACATGCAGTACTGCTGGTTCTCGGCCGACGGTCTATAGAGCAGCTCAGCCTCTTCGTCACCTATGCGATAGCGATAAATGCCGCCAGGATTATTGTTGGACGTAAAGTATACATAGGTATGACCATCTTGAATGGAAACCACAGGCTGTGACTTAACATCGCCGCTGCCCGTAAAACCACTTGCAGAAGAATCCTCGCGGATGAAGTTACCGTCTGCCTTATAAATTGAATAATCGACCGTAAGCGTATCGGCGTCGATAATTGCAAGCTGACCATAGTGGCTCGTAAGACTGTTTTGGGGACCGCCCATAAAGGACTCAATCGACGTGCCGCCAACTACAATCTTACCGTTGACAAACACGGGTGTAGAGGTCGAGCTGCTGCCAAACGTAACTTTACCCAGTTCTGAAAGGGCCCCATCATTAGCGATAGCAATTTTATGGAGCGTGCCATCGGCACTCACAACGTAAGCAGTAGCCCCATCAACAAGCACGTTCGCGCGAACGCGATCGGCGATCTTAAGCTTTGCTACGGTCTTTCCAGTCGAAGGATCAACCGTGCTGACAGTGCCTGAATCATCCGCGATAACGCCATAGTCGCCCGAGAACGCCATGCCAGCCCAGTAATAGCCCTTGCTGTTTTCATTCTTGTGCTGCCACATGACTTTACCGTCAGAAATACGAACACAAAGCAGGTAGCCGTCACTCGAGTCAATCCAATCGGCCGAAGCGGTACCAAAATAGGCATAGCCATCGCGAACCGAAACAGAAGCAAGCGACTGCTGCGCGCCATCGGGACCGGCCGGCAACCCATCGGTAACCCAAACCGTCGCAAGCACATCAACCGTTAAGGCCTGAAGACGACCGCCTGAAAGCGGAACAAGCACAACACCATTGGTATATACCATGCGTGAGGTGGAATCAATTGCAGCAGCCAAAGGTGACTCTAGAACGGTCTTGCCCGTCTCGACATCCTTTTTGAGCAATTTAGAACCAACTGCCACATAGAGATAGTCACCGATCAGCAACGCATCGGAAACACCCTTATTGCCGTCCGCACGCGTCTTAAGCTCGCTTACCCATTTCTCATCTGCATCCTTAGTGGGCACAGGTGCGTCGGTAACCTTGTCGGCACTTGTAAAGCCCGACCAGTCGCTATCCCAGTTAGGGCGTGCAGCGCTCGGATTAAGAACAACGTTGTCGACACCGGGCAAAGTATCCCCAGGGGCGTAAGCCCAAACGACCTTATCGCCCGACTTAAGCACGTAGTCGTTATCGAGTTGAGTTCCAGGAACGCCGTTGACAAAGAACGACCAAGCGCCGGACAGCTCGGTACCATCAAGCGGAGAAACGAGGCTATGGACACCCCAATAGCCGAATTGGTCGTACATCTTGGACTCGATGCCAAGGGCGTCGAAATAGGTAGCGGAGGCATCCTTGATCGACGTGCCCTTAACAAACACCTGGGTCGACGGGCTCGTCCAACGCTGAGCCATCCCGGCCTTTTTGCCAATAATCTCCATCGTGACGGAAACCTGCTCGGGCGCGGGGTCGCCGTACTTCGAGTAGCACCAGACGACGGAGTCACCGTCCTTGAGCGTGTAGCCGCCCGCGCCGGCGTCGGAGGCGCTGCCGTTGACGAACAGCTGCCAGTAAGCGCCGGTCGCCGAGTCGTAGGCGAGCGTGCGGCCGGAGTCGAAGGGCGACGTGATCGAGTTGAGTGCCCAGCCCCAGCTGCCGTTGGGGTTGTAATCGGCCTTGAGGCCGGCACGCTTGAACAGCTGCTCGGAGAGGTCGGCCGCGGTCGAGCCCTCCTTCAGCGTGATCCGCTGCGCGGCGGCCCAGGTCTGCTGGGCGCCCTTGGCGTCGGTGCCGACGACGGAGCACGTGGCAGAGACCTCCTGGCTCTCTGCCTTGGCAGGCTGAGCCTTGGCCTCTCCAGCGGCAGAGACAACGGCGGTGTCCTGCTTCGAGGCATCGGACGTCGATGCAGCCGGTGCCTCATTGCCGGCAGCGCTATCGTCCTCAGTCTTGTCGGTAGGGCCCGAAGCTGTCGCAGTGGCATCTTGCTCGGCAGTGCCCCCATTCGCCACCATGCCGCTCGCATTGAGGTCGGCAGCAGGGCTTGTCGCGGACTCACCAGAGCCGTTCTCGGCAAGCGGTGCCGCCTGAGCCACAGCCTCGGCAATGCCCTCGGCGCCCTCGGCCCACAGCTGAGCCGGTGTGGTGCCAAAGGCCATCGCGAAGGCCAGGAATGCCACCAGGCCGCGCTTGGCTACGCCGCGCGCAATTGCGCCACGGCGATGCGAGACGCGCTCGCGCTCGTCCTCAAACATATCCAATTGTCCCCCATTGTCTGTACTTGGAGCGTTGCCTTGAGGCTGCCCCACGTCATCGCGCATGTTGCGCTCGAGTTCCCCCATCGGGGTCCTCCTTCCCTCCAGAGCCCTATGCACACCGGCGGCATACGCCGCGGCAACGTGCAAGATGGGAGGCGATCCGACTTAACCTTAACGGCTCAGGCGCGCCGTCCGATCTGCGACGCGAACATCCCGAGCCAAGAGGAATTACGGTTACTGGTACAGCCGGGGACTTGCACCCCGATTCTCCCAAACGCGCAGGAAAACCGTGCGTTCGTGCGTCTCCGCACCACCATCTAGGCCATCGATTATTACCGTCAAAATGGTATCACGCAAAAGGGCCCCGCACACAGGCGAAGCCCAAGGTAAAAGCTATTGTTTGCGATAGGAAAATGCGGTGACGGTCGCAGCCTCTAGTGCTTCCCGCCGTGGCTGTTGAGCCAGATATTGCGGCCCAACATAAGCGCCAGCACCAGCGCGCTCACGTAGCCCATAAAGCCAATGACCGGGATACCAAACACAACCGGCTCGATGCGTGCGTAGTACACCACCGACGAACCGATAAACAGGCCGGCGATCACAATTGCCATCGACATGCGGTCGATAATTCCGCCCAGCTGTCGCAGCGCCTTATCGCTGCTCATGATCTGCGTGTTCACCTTAAGCTGGCCGCGTGTGAGCATACGCGAAGCCAGCCCCAGGTACTCAGCCGCCTCGAGTGAACCCTTCGCCGCGCGATAGCTGCTCGCGGCAAGATCGCGCCCCATGTCGCGCACGCGCGCATAGGTGCTTTTCTCGTTTTTAATGTGCGTTTGGATGATCTGAATCATGTTGACGTTGGGCATGTACTCGGTCAACAAACCCTCGAGCGTCACCATGCCGCGCGCGAACATCGTCACCACGCTCGGCAGCTCAACATCATTCTTACGCGCGAGGTTTAACAGCGAGGTCAAAAACTCGCCGATATCCAGATCCTTCAGGTCAAGGCCCGCAAAGTCAGCCACGATAAAGTCCAAATCGGACAAAAAGGCCGAATGATCGAGCTCAGCCGAGTCGCCACGCGTCACGGCGAAGCGCATGAGCGAATCCTTGAGCTTGGGCACGTCACCCTCGGCCACGGCGAAAATCATGTCCTTAACGATGCCACGATCGTGACTCGACATGCGTCCGACCATGCCCAAGTCGATAAAGTAAACGATGCCGTCCTTGAGGATGATGTTTCCCGCATGCGGGTCGGCATGGAAAAAGCCGTCATCGAGCACCTGCGTCGAGTAGTCCTCGACAATCGCGGCACCGATCTTTTCCAAGTCATAGCCCTCGGCCACCAAGCGTTCAGGATCGGCGATCGAAATGCCGTCGACGTAATCCATAACCACCACGTGCTCGGTGCACAGGTCCAGATAGGATTTAGGGCACGTCACGCCATGAACGCTCTTATGGAACTCGTAGAAGTCGTTGAGGTTTTTGGCCTCGGCCAAAAAGTTGGTCTCCTCGCGAAACGAGGTCCACAACTCCTCGACTACGCCGTGCAGGTCAACGAATTGATCGGTGTTGACGAACTTGGAAACGATACGCACCACCGAGCGGATGATATCGATGTCCTGTGCCATAACCTGCTGCGCACCGGGGCGCTGCACCTTGACGGCCACGTCCTCGCCCGTCACCAGACGAGCGCGGTGCACCTGCGCGAGCGATGCGCTACCAAGCGGATTGGGGTCGATCGCATCGAACATCTCCCCCAGGCGCAGGCCGTATTCTTCTTCCAGACAGCTGAGTACGACCTCGTACGGCACCGGCTCCACGTCGGACCGCAGACGACGCAGCTCGTCGCAAAAGCGTTGCGGCAGAATCTCGGACCGGTTGGCCAGAATCTGTCCCATCTTGACGAACATGGGGCCGAGTTCCTCGAGCAGGCGGCGCAAACGAACCGGCGTGAGGTTATCCCACACGCGGTACTTTTTGACCAGGCGAACGATCTGCCCAATGCGTTCGCGACGGCCCGCCGGCGTGAGCTGGTATTCCTCGTCCGGCGCCATCGCGTCGGGCTCCTCGGGCACCATATCGACAGCGCGCGGCTTCTTGCGAGCGCCCGAGACGGCGGCATCGACCTCATCGACAACCGCCGCCTCGTCACCCAAGGGATCTAGATTGTTGTAATCGGTGGTGGAATCTGCCATCTGCGCTGCTACTCGGCCTCTTCGGTATCCTTCGCATCGTCGGGCTCAACGGACTCAACGGGCACCGAGGTCACGTTGTCCTCGACTGAATCGACGATGTCGCGCACATGGGCCAGGAAGGCCGTGCGCTCGGGGGCGGTCATGACGCGGACCCGGGCAAGGATGAGCTCGTCAAGCACGCGCTGGGCCGCGGTCTCGCCCTGCATGCCCAAGCGCTCGGTCAGATCGGAGATGGTACCGCCGGCCTGCTCGAACATGTCGGACACACTGCGGGCGATATCGGGGGTGGCGGTGTCCTTGCGGACCTGCTCGCCCTTGGTGTTAAGGTCGTCGAGGACCTTCTTGCCGCCTTCGACAGCAACGGCGGCAGCGCCAAAGCCCACGTTAATGGCGCCGTTAACAAGCTGATCGAGTTTCATAACCATGGTTATCTCCAATCACAAACAACTGCATTGGCGTTCTTGTACCCAAGATTGAGCGAAAGCGACAAAGCGTTTTAGCGCTATTCGATCGACGGGAAATCCCTACCTCACGTTGTCATTCATCGCGAAAGAGTTCTTCATGGCGCAGCTCGTGGTGTAAAGCACCTTGCCCAGCAGGGCATCGGTCTCCACGCGAACACGCTCGGCAAAGGCCTCGTTGGCGCGTGCAAGCTCGGCAGGCACCTCGACCTCGGGCAGAGCGGCTACGGCAGCGTCGACGTCATGGATCTGCTTGTGGCCCATGCCACCGATCTTCTCCTGATAATCCTCGACCGCGCGGCCGCACTCATGGAAGCGGACGTCAGCCAGCGCGCCGATCAGGCGGTTGGCCCAGTAGAAGTTTTCGGACGTCACGCGAGCCTGCGTGTCGGCATAGTACTCGGGCATAGTCTCGACGTTGGCGTACAGCGGAACCAGCGCGTTAAACGAGTTGGAACCAAAGGCCATCCACTGCACGGCGCGGTAGGCCGGCTGCGCATAGGGGCGCAGCTGCAAC
>URWC01000008.1 GCA_900551555.1 uncultured Collinsella sp.
TGCTTTTATCGGAAACGGCGCACTCGGCGGCGCATCCATGCTGCTGATGAACCGTGCACTGCGTGCAGACAGTGAGCGCATCGCCCGCGTGACGCTCAAAACGGGTGTCATCCATGATGTATTCGACGGCGTCGTTGCCGAGCGCCCGGGCGATCATGCTGCCGTAGAGCAGGCCGACGCCGCCCTTGCCGATAAAGGCGACCTTGTTGATCTGCATGTGAATCATCTCCCCATGTAAAAGGCGCCCGCGTAAGGGGCGCCTGATGGATTGTATGCTGCCAGGGTGATTGGTGGGTGCGCGGGGCGGCTGTTATAAAAAAGAAACGTTTGCCTGGACGCTACGCTGCAGGGCAGACCGCAAAGACATGCGCGTGGTCATGCCCGGCTCCTTTCATCGGGCTTTTTGCTGATGTTAAAGCGGTGCCGTGACAGCTCGATTTCTGCTGCGTTACGATACGTTCTCGATTGCGATTCCACGATGTTTCGGCTGCGTGACCATTGTGTTTCGCCTTGCCGGGGCGCTGATGGCGAAGGGAGGGGCCGTGCAATATCGCGTTGACCCCAAAAGCGGCAACCGTATCTCGGCGTTGGGTCTGGGCTGCATGAGGTTTCCCGGTGCGCCGGGACGTCCGGATGCGAAGACAGCCGATGCCATCATTTCCCGTGCGGTGGAGCAGGGGATTAATTATCTGGACACCGCGTATCTCTATCCCGGTAACGAGGCGTGCGTGGGCGCCTCGCTTGAGCGCTTGGGGCTGCGTGACCGGGTGTTGCTGGCGACCAAGTTGCCGCATGCTTCGTGCAAGTGCGCGGAGGATTTCGACCGGTTCTTCGATGAGCAACTGCGGCGCCTGCGGACCGACCATATCGACTATTACCTCATGCATAACATTACCTCGCCCGCCCAGTGGGAACGTGTGGTGGCATTGGGCATTGAGGACTGGATCGCGTGTCAAAAGGCGGCGGGGCGCATTCGCCAGATTGGTTTTTCGTACCACGGCAGCGCGGTGGATTTCCTGACGATGCTTGACGCATATGACTGGGATTTTTGCCAGATACAGTACAACTATGCCGGCGAGCGTTACCAAGCGGGAACGGCAGGACTCATGGCGGCTGCGGAGCGCGGGCTCGCGGTGTTTGTGATGGAGCCGCTGCTGGGCGGGCGTTTAGCGGGCAAGCTGCCGCCACGGGCCCGCGCTGTGCTCGATAGTGCCCGTGACCCGCATTTGCGCACTCCTGCCGCCTGGGGTCTTTCGTGGGTGTGGAATCATCCTCAGGTGACGATGCTGCTTTCGGGTATGACCGATATCGCGCAGGTGGATGAGAATTCGTCACTGGCAGACCTCGCGTTGCCGAATTCGATGACTGCCAACCAGCTCGACACGATTGCGCGCGTGTTGATGGAGTTTGAGAAATCGAACCGTGTGCCCTGCACGGGATGCGGCTACTGCATGCCATGCCCCAAGGGTATCAACATTCCCGGCTGCTTTGCCGCCTACAACGCGAGCTATGCGCACAGCTGGTTTACGGGGCTGTCGCAATACTTTACGGCGAGTGCGGTGCGCACGAGCGAGCCCAAGCTCGTGAGCAATTGCGTCAAGTGCGGCAAATGCGCGCGCCACTGCCCACAGCACATCGATATTCCCGAGCGTCTCGACGATGTGCGCCGACGTTTCCAGCCTGGTCCCGTGACGGCGGTGCTTAAGGCCTTCGGCAAAACGCGCTCCTCATGACCCTTTTATAACTTGCGGTGGAATAGTTCCTGTTTGCGGCAGAATAGGGGCCAAACAGGAACTATTTCACCGCAACTGAAGGGGGCTGTCGTGGGTCATCGGGATTCATGTGATGATTTGCGTGAGGTTCGTTGGGGCATTTTGGGCGCTGGGCACATTTCTCATCGATTTGCATCGTCGCTCAAGAAGGTCGACGGGGCACGGCTGGTGGCTGCGGCCGGCCGCACTCCTGCGCATGTCGAGGAATTTTGCCGAGTGTTTTCGATCGATGCTGCGCATAGCCATGCCTCGGCCGATGATAACGGCGATGCGGCTTATGACGCGCTGATTGCCGACCCCGATGTCGACGCAATCTACTTGGCTCTTCCGCATGGCATGCATACGCGTTGGGCCTGTCGCGCGCTGCGTGCCGGAAAGGCCGTGCTGTGCGAAAAGCCGGCCGTTTTGAGTGAGGAAGAGGCTCTCTCGATTGCCTCCACCTCTCGCGAGCGCGGCGTGCTGTTTATGGAGGCGATGAAGAATCGGTTTTGCCCGATGCGCACTCGCGTGAAGGACTTGTTTGCGTCGGGTGAGCTTGGCCGTATTGTCTCGATCGAAAGCGTGCAAAAGCTCGATTACGGCGAGTCTCCTTCGGGCTATCTGCTTGATTCGCTGCAGGGCGGCTGTCTATATGACATGGGCTGCTATGCAGTCGGTTGGTTTGAGGATTTGCTCGCGGGCGCTTGCAGGGTTTCGTCCCGTGAAGTTCGCTGGCGTGACGTATCGGGCGGCCGTGTCGATTGGGCCGACGAGATCCACATGAGCGTCGGCGGTATACCCATTCATATGGTGTGCGACGGCAAAGCAGCATATGAAAGCCGCTTAACGATTGCCTGTGAGCGGGGCTCGTTGGAAATCGAGCGCCTCCATCGCCCCGAGCTCGCCCATGTGAAGTACTCTGACGGTCGAGTACTCGAAATCGACGCACCATTTGAGGTCGATGATTTTTACGGTGAGGCATCGCATGCGACGCAGCTCATTCAGACGGGGAAACTCGAAAGCCCCATCATGTCCCTAGCCGCCACACAGCGCTGCGCACGCATCATCGATGCGATTCGTTTGAAACTTTAGGGCGTGGGGGGCATGGCACCAGCGCTTGGAATGCCTGGAGGCCTTTGTCTCTGATGCCCCTTTTATAACTTGCGGTGGAATACGGTCTGTTTGCGCCAAAATAGGGCACCAATAGACCGTATTTCACCGCAACTGATGAGGAGGGAGCTGGAGATGCTGACGATCGGGTGTCATCTTTCGACGACGAAGGGCTATCGGGCAATGGGGGAGACGGCGCTGTCCATTGGCGCCAATACCTTTGCGTTCTTTACGCGCAACCCGCGCGGTGGCAAGGCAAAAGAACTTGACATGGATGACGTGGCGGCTCTGCGCGAGCTTATGGCGCAAAACGACTTTGGACCGCTGGTGGCGCATGCCCCGTATACCTACAACCCCTGTTCTGCCAAAGAGCGGGCGCGCGAGTTTGCCTTGGAGGCAATGGCCGAGGACTTGCAGCGTCTGGAAGCACTGCCCGGCAACTACTACAACTTCCACCCCGGTGCGCATGTGGGACAGGGGGCAGACGCCGGCATTCAGATGATTGTCGACACGCTGTGCCAGGTGATGTTTGAGGGACAGCAGACGACGGTATTGCTCGAGACCATGGCGGGCAAGGGCACCGAGGTGGGCCGTAGCTTTGAAGAACTGGCGTGCATTATCGAGGGCGTTGCCGCCAAGCGCCCAGAGCTGTCCGATAAGCTGGGCGTTTGTTTGGACACCTGCCATGTGAGCGATGCCGGATACGACATCATCCATAATCTGGACGGCGTACTCGACGAGTTCGACCGCGTGGTGGGTATCGATCGCTTGCATGCCGTACACATCAACGATTCGAAGAACCCTTGTGGCGCCCATAAAGATCGTCACGAGTGCATCGGCAAGGGATACCTTGGCCGCGAGGAATTTGGTGGCGGTATGCAGGTTATGCAGAATATTGTATCGAATGGCCGTTTGCGTTCGCTGCCGTTTATTTTGGAGACTCCGAACGAACTTGCAGGTTATGCAGCTGAAATTAGACTATTAAGGTCATTGCAGCAGTAATGACTGTCACAAAGTAGAGTATTCAATTCACGTTATGGGTTTGTTTCAATCAGTTTTCTCATTGCAGATTCGTAATTCCGGGTGCATAATAGCCAACAGTTTTTGCAGACCTCTGAATCAAACGAGGTCACCGGAAGGAGACTAATTATGAAGCTGAAGAAGCTTGGCGCATTTGTCGCCACGGGTGCCATGGCGCTCGCCCTCGCACTGACGGGCTGCGGCTCGTCCAACGCCACCTCTGGTTCTGATGCCGGTTCCAGCAGCTCTGACGACACTAAGGTCGAGAAGGTCGACGGCTCCAAGGAGTACGCGCTCGTCAAGGATGGTACGCTGACCGTCGGCACCTCTGCCGAGTACGCTCCGTTTGAGTACAAGGATGACAACGGCGATTATCAGGGCTTTGACCTTGAGCTCATCAAGGCCATCGGCGACAAGCTGGGCCTGGATGTCGAGTATGTCAACAATGACTTTGACACGCTGGTTCCGGGTGTCGCTTCGGGCGCCAAGTATGACGTTTCCATCGCGGCTATCACCGACACGCCCGAGCGTGAGAAGGAAGTCACTTTCTCTGATTCCTACTACATGGACGATCAGGCTATCGTGACCAAGGTCGATAACACCGACATCACGGCCGACAACTACAGCGAGAAGCTCAACAACGCCGGCGCTACCATCATCGTCCAGTCTGGCTCGACCGCCGAGGCCTTTGCCCAGGAGAACTTCCCCAAGGCCAAGATTGTCCCCTACAAGGACGCTACCGAGTGCTTCAGCGCCCTGCAGTCCGATAAGGGCGACGCTGTAGTCACCAACCGCTCCGTTGCCAGCCAGCTGACCGCCGAGCAGTTCAACACCTGCCAGACTATCAAGCAGATCAGCACCGGCGAGGAGTACGCCATCGCCATCAACCAGGGCAACACCAAGCTCAAGGATGACATCAACCAGGCCATCAAGGACCTGACCGACGACGGTACCGTCGACGCCCTCATGGCTAAGTACAACATCAAGTAAAATAACTACTTGATTGCGCGCGGGCCCTTTCCGTTTTGCGGAGAGGGCCTTTGCGCTTCTCTTGACGGAGAGCGTTTCCGTCTCGTTTTGCCGGCAACTTCTACGATAGGAGCCACCTTGTCTCGACTGAACAAAGGGGCCGCGGAGCAGCGGTTTCCACTGCCCGCCTTGCTCCAAAAGCTAGTCTGCGTCATGGCCGTGGCGCTTGCGCTGGTGTGCGCGGGGACATATGCGCCCACGACCGCCCAGGCGCTTGAGACCGCAAAGATTACCGCCCGACCCAACACCGGTTCGGGCAGCGATGTGGTCGGCGGCACCGAGACGCGCATTACCTGGGAAGTTCAGGCCGATGCCGACGAGGAGCTGAGCGGTCTTTCTTTGACGTTTGTCGACGGCACGACGTTTGGTACCGATGACACGCGATTGACGATGCTCTCGGGCGAGGACCTCATGGATCGTACGCCCATGAAACCCACGTGCACGGCTGATGGTCAGACGCTCAAGATCGACTTTGGCGAGACGGCGCCTGCCGGCGGCTTTTTCCGTGTCGAGGTCTACGGCGTGACCTTCCCCGTCGAGGGCGGCGATGAGGCCTTTAGCGGCACCTACACTTTGGCCGATGGCTCGACCAAGAAGATTTCAAAAATTCCTTCCGTCGAGATCAAGGGCGTGACGGCCTTCGATAACTTCCTGGCCGATCTTAAGGAGCAGCCGTGGGTCGAGGCCTGGAACTCCAATATGTTCCTGCGCCTGTTCTTGAACCCGGTCATTTTGGTCCAAAGCCTGCCGATCGTCTTTAAGGGCTTCCTTATGTCGCTTTCGATCGTGCTTGTGGCGTTTCCGCTGGCAATTCCCTTCGGTTTTGCCCTGTCGCTCATGCGCATCTCCAAGTCGCGCATCCTGCGCTGCCTCGCCGGCATCTACGTGAATATCATTCGCGGTACGCCGGCGTTCCTGCAGATCTATATCGCGTTCTTCGGTCTGCCGTTGGCCGGCGTCAAGGTGGACGACTATGTCTTGGGCGTTATCGTCATGGCCATGAATTCGTCTGCCTATCTGTGTGAGATCTTCCGTGCCGGTATTCAGTCGATCCCCAAGGGCCAAAACGAGGCTGCTCGCTCTCTGGGCATGAATGCCTTCCAGACGCTGCTCTACGTTATGATTCCGCAGACGTTCCGCAATGTTTTGCCTACGCTGACCAGCGAGTTTATCTTGCTTTACAAGGATACGTCGCTGCTTGCCGCCGTGGGTGTGGTCGAGATCGTCATGAACGCCCGTACCATCGTGGCCACGACGGGCTCCATTACACCGTACGTGGTTGCCGCCCTGTTCTATCTGGTCATCACCCTGCCGCTCGCTCGCTTGGTGAGCGGTCTTGAGGCGAGGCTTTTGGGCACGACCGAGACCAAGAAGAAGCGTCCCGCCAAGAGCGCCGGACAGGTTGTCGCGACGCCCGCCGATCACATCGCCGGTCTGTAAGGAGGTCCTATCATGAGCGAAACCAATAACTCGAACGAGGTCGTCGTCAGTATCAAGAACCTCCAGAAGGCCTTTGGCGACAACGTGGTCCTGCGCGATATCGATCTGGATGTGCACAAGGGTGAGGTCGTCGTAGTCCTGGGTCCTTCGGGCTCGGGCAAGTCGACGATGCTTCGCTGCATCAATCGTCTGGAGCATCCCACGAGCGGCTCGATTATCGTTGAGGGCGTGGATGTGTGCGCCAAGGGTGTCGACCTTAACAAGGTGCGCACGCATCTGGGTATGGTGTTCCAGCAGTTCAACCTGTTCCCGCACCTGTCGGTCAAAAAGAACGTCATGCTTGCGCAGCAAAAGGTGCTCAAGCGCAGCAAGGAAGAGGCCGAGAAGATTGCCATCGAGGAGCTGACCAAGGTCGGCCTGGCCGAGCGCATCGACTTTATGCCGAGCCAGCTCTCGGGCGGTCAGCAGCAGCGCGTGGCGATCGCCCGCGCCCTGTCGATGAACCCGCACGTGATGCTCTTTGACGAGGCCACCTCGGCGCTCGACCCTGAGCTCGTGCGCGACGTTCTGGGCGTCATGCGCGACCTGGCGCACGACGGTATGACCATGATCGTCGTGACGCACGAGATGGGCTTTGCCCGCGATGTCGCCGACCGCGTCGTCTTTATGGACGGCGGCGTCATTGTGGAAGAGGGTACGCCGAGCGAGGTCTTCGACCACCCCAAGAGCGAGCGCACCAAGGCGTTCTTGGGCAATATCTCGTAGCCGCTTTATATGACTGACATAGCAGAAAACGGGACGAGCTGAAGAACAAGCCGGATGTGATCCGGCTCCCGTTTTTGTTGGGACGCGAATGTGTTTTGTTGCAATGCGCGTTGCGGGCGGAGCTCATTGCCGCTAGGCGAGCTCGGCTCCAAGGGCGCGGCAGGCCGCTTCGCTCTCATCATCGGGGGCGTCGTAGCAGATGACGGAATCGACGACGTTGACGCCCTCCTCGTCGGCGTCCGCCTTCCAGTTGTCCATCCATTCGCCCTCGGCCCACGAATAGGAGCCAAAGAGGACGACCTTCTTGTCGCCGAGAGTCTCCTTGACCTCGTCCCACATCGGCTGGAACTCATCGTACTCGAGTTCCTCGGAGCCCATGGCGGGGCAGCCGAAGGCGAAGGCATCATATTCGGCGGCCTTGTCGGCAGAGAAGTCGGCGCAGGGGATGACTTCGGCCTCGGCGCCTGCGGACGTGGCGCCTTCGGCGACAAAGTTTGCCATGGCCTCGGTATTGCCCGTGCCGCTCCAGTAGACGACTGCGATCTTGCTCATATGTCTTCCTTTCGGTTGTGCGGCGTGCGGCCGCGTTTTGTATGCTCTATCGGGTTGCCTGGACAAGTTGTCCCAGAGTGCAGCCCTGTTGATAGATGTAGGTAAGGTATTGCGTGCATGCGCGATAGGAATCGAAGGTCGTGAGCGCCTGCTCAACGTTTGTGTATACCTTCCATGCGCCAAAGACCTTATAGTTTTCGCCGTGCTGGACGATAAACTGATGGACATCTTCGTAGGGATAGCCCAAAAAATAGCCAATTTCGTGGGGGAACTCGCACATGCACCCCGTATCGCAGTGCCTATTTCGCGCGAGCGCGCAGACGCTGCCGTCATAGGCGCTCTCTGCGGCATTGCTGCTTGCCAGCGTGATGCGCGCGGCGAGATGCACCAGGGACGCGGGCAGGTTGTGGACATCGTAACCTTCGGCGGCAAGCGCCGTCGTGGCGCGGGGGTCGGAGAGGTATCGCATGAGGTCTGCAGGGCGGTACACATAGATGAGCGCTCCGCAGGGGCGCCAGACCAAAACGCTCATATGGATCCCGAGTGGCTGGAGCTCGCGGTTGCATTGGGCTATGACGGCGAGCAGGCGAGAGCGTCGCTCTTCGATATGGGTGGCGCTGGGTTTTTCGTTTTGGTTGGCGTAAACGCCGGGATAGGTAAAGAGCGAAGCCGGCTTGATACCTGCGAGCGTAGGGGAGCAGTTGCGCACGACAGCCGTTTGGTATGTTGGGATGTCAATGGTTCGAGTCACGATGCCCCTTTCGGATCCTCAGTTGTTAGCCTAGGAAAACTTATACACGAAAGTAAGCCATGGTCAACAAAAAAGTTTGAAGAGGGAAACTAATTGACCGAACCGACATGAGTTTGGGGTAAGATGGGAACACCCCATGGGGGTATCTAGATAGGGCTACTTGAAAGGAGAACGCATGAGTGACTTGCTCAACCCTGCGAATCTCATCGTGCTTGCCGTGATTGTCGTTGGCATGTTTTTTGGACTGCGTCGCATTGCCGCTTCGACACACGGGAAGAGTTGTTGCAGCGATGGTACGAGCGGCAAGAAAACCAAAAAGGTTGTTGTGGTGGATACCGATGCATCGCACTATCCCTATAGCGATGAGCTGCTCATCGGCGGCATGAGCTGTGACGGCTGCGCTCAGAACGTGGCCAATGCCCTGAATGCGCTGGATGGCGTGTGGGCAACGGTGACGTATGCGGATCACACGGCACGTGTGCGCTCTAAACAGCCGGTTGATCGTGGTGTCGTCGAGACGGCCGTGAAAGACGCGGGCTACTACGTCATGACGCTGTAAGCGCCGCCCTGGATGCGCTTCCTTGGCTAGGCTCGTCCGCGCAGTTCGATGTCTTGGATGTCGTCGAAGTCGATGGCGATGTCTCGGAGCTTGAGGAGCTTGAAGGCGGGGAGCGCCTCGTCGAGGATTCCGGTGCGAGCGCGATAGCCGTACGTATCGTAATAGGTGACGCGCACCAAGTCGCCGCGTTTGAGACCCTCGAGCTTTTCCGAAAGCTCGAGGGCTTTTTCTTCCGTGAGCTCACGTTTTTGCTCGACGGTGATTTCCTGCTTGCGCACGAGTTCGTAGTATCCCGTGAGGGCGGCAAAGGGCATAAACTGTGCGGCGCGGTTGGCGCGCACGGCACCGTTGGCAGTGAGGTTGGGGTCGGCTGCGCGGCGTCTGCCCTCGGGGTCCGCCAGGCGCTCGAAGGCGGTCGGCGGGCGCATGGGCTGTTGTTTGGGTTTAGGCACGGTGTCCTCCAACTTGATCGTTGCGCTCGCGCGCGGTGGCGCCGGCGGTAAAGCTTAATCCCTTGACGAGCGCGTTCTTGCCGTACTTGCCTTTCACGGCCAGGACGGCGCGCGCCAGGTCGCGCTCGCGCTCATCGGTCTCGATATCGCTGAACAGATCGATGGTGGCAAATTCCTCGGGCACAAGATTGCTAAAGCCCAGGTTGATGCGCTTGACCGGTCGTTTGGGATCGACAGTCTGCGCCCAGAGCTCATCGAAATAGCCCATGATCTTCTTAAACGAATTGGTACGCTCGGGCAGCTTGCGCGAGGCGTTGGAGTGCGCAAAGAGCGCGGCATAGCCACCACGCGGTTTGCCACCATGCTCTCCCACAAAGATGCCATCGATTGCCTGCGCTTCGCGCACCAGGCGGCGCCGTTCGTCATCGCGCTGGACGGGCTTGGGAGCACGGGGCGCGAGCTCGGGGCCGGCGGTTGCGGTGGGTTCGATGCTCGACGTACTCGAGCGCAGGTGTCCGCATCCGTCCACATATTGTGCAGTACCGCTGGCATCAAGCCTGCGTATGTCGGCGCGCTCGCTCGCGTAGCCCACAAAGAGCGAGATGCTGTCGCAGACCACGTGCTTATCGATCAAGTCCAACACGGCGTTGTCGACCATCTCGCGCAAGACGGTGTAGGCCTGCTCGTAGGCATAGCCCTTCGAGAGCACCTGTCCTGTGGTGGTCGAAGTTGCTTGCGGGCGATAGGCTTGGATATCGGCGATGGTTGTCGGCTCGCGTCCGAAGGCGTGGTCGATGAGATACTCGGCATTGACGCCGAGCTCGTCGTAAAGCAGGTTTTCGTCGAGCGCCGCGACGCCCATCAGATCGTAGACGCCGTATTTTTCGAGTCGTGCTGCCACGCCGGGGCCGATGCCCCAGATGTCGGTGATGGGACGATGGGGCCAGATCTCCTTGCGAAAGGTCTCGTCGTCGAGTATGCCGATGCGGCTGGGTACGTGCTTGGCGGTAATGTCGAGCGCTACCTTGGCTTGGAATAGGTTGGGGCCGATGCCGACCGTCGCCGTGATGCCGGTGCGCGCGAGGACCTCATCGCGCAACATGCAGGCAAAGCCTTTGGCATTAGTGTGGTAGAGGTCTAGATAGGGCGTCACGTCGATAAAGCATTCGTCGATTGAATAGACGTGAATGTCTTGCGGGCTCACGTATTCCAGATAGATGCCGTAGATTTGCGCCGACACTTCCATGTAATGCTGCATGCGCGGTGCGGCCTTGATGTAGTCGATGCCGTCGGGAATCTCGAACAGGCGACAGCGGTTATGGATTCCGAGGTCCTTCATGGCTTGGGTAATGGCGAGACAGATGGTCGTACGCCCGCGTGATTCGTCGGCAACGACCAGGTTGGTGGTGAGTGGGTCGAGTCCGCGGTCGACGCACTCGACGCTGGCGTAAAACGTCTTAAGGTCGATGCAGATATAGGTGTGACGCTCGTGCCCCACGCGTCCTCCCATCAAACACATGTTCTTATCGAATACATGTTCGATAATACCCGCTCATCCGGACATCGTCAAAACCTGCCAAAAAGGGACTGGTTTGTTTTGGTAGGTATGGTCGTGCGGCTGCATCGGGGTTTTAACGCAGCTCTAAAGAGTGCGAAACAGCCCGGAAAACCTCGCTTCGTAGCATGAGCCTAACGATTGATATCGCCTATACGCACGGAAGGGTTGTGGGAAAGATGGTCAATTATGGGTTTGGTATGCCGACGCGCCTTGTTGCGGATGGAGACGTGGCTCGCTGGTGCGGGCGATTGGTTGCTCACTACGGTGGTACCAAGGCACTGGTCGTGCTGGGCGGTGACAAGCATACGTGCGATGAGCTTGTCTCGGCGGCACTTGGCTCGCTTGATCGAGCACTACTCGAGCGTGTACTTTTCCGCTGCGGCTCGGTTGAGGGCGACGGGGAAGACGAGCTGATCGACGAAGCCGTGGCCCTGGCGACCGACGAAGGCGTGGACTTTGTCTTGGCGATTGGCGATGCCGATACTGCTGGCTTTGCGCGCGAACTCGCGCGTCGCATGGCGGCGCTCGATGCCGGCGAAGACGGCTTTGTGCCTTATGGATGCATTGTCTCGGAGGGCAAGGTGCCTGCTGTCGTGGGCACCGGCGAGGTTCCCGTTTTTGCCATTATCGCGCCCGAACTGCTGGAGGGCATCAGGTCTCCTCTGCGTGAGTTGCTCGGTAGCGTCTGCGCCGCGGCCTAATATTTGCCAGAAAAGGACGGGTTATTTTTGGTTGGTAAAGCGTTTGACCTGCCAAAATAAGCCTGTCCCTTTTTGATCGGCTGCCGTTTGGGGGCCGATTGGCAACGCTCGCTGATTGTAGTCTTGACCTGCGCTAGAATAGTGGCATCTGAATGTCCGGGTGCATGGAGGCGTGCGCCCGTATGCTGAGGAGGACTCTATGGCAACTGTTGCCGCACCTATCGATGCTACGTCGACTGCCGCTTGGAAGGCACTCGAGGCTCATCAGGAGAAGCTCGAGGCCGATGGTATCGACCTCAAGGCCTGGTTCGCCGCCGATGCCGAGCGCGTGAACAAGCTGAGCTTTGACGCCGGTGACCTGCACTTCGATCTGTCGAAGAACCTGGTGACCGATGAGACCGTCAAGCTGCTGTGCGATCTTGCCCGCGAGGTGAGGCTCGAGGAGCGCCGCGACGCCATGTTCTCCGGCGAGCACATCAACACCACCGAGGACCGTGCCGTCCTGCACACCGCGCTGCGCCGTCCGGCAAGCGATAAGGGCCAGCTCATTGTCGACGGCCAGGATGTCGTCGCCGACGTGCACGAGGTCCTCGATCGCATGTATGCCTTCGCCGAGCGCGTGCGCTCCGGTGAGTGGAAGGGCGTTACCGGCAAGAAGATCGAGCACCTGGTGTCTATCGGCATCGGCGGCTCCGATTTGGGCCCGGTCATGGCTTACGAGGCCCTGCGTCCCTATGCCGACGCCGGTATCGACTGCCGCTATATCTCCAACATCGACCCCAACGATCAGGCAGAGAAGCTCAAGGGCCTCGATCCCGAGACCACGCTCGTGATCATCGTCTCCAAGACCTTCACCACGCTCGAGACCCTCACCAACGCCCGCGAGGTCAAGACCTGGATGCTCGAGCAGCTCAAGGCTCAGGGCGCCATCGACGGTTCCGATGAGCAGAACGCCGCGGCCGTGGCCAAGCACTTCGTCGCCGTTTCCACCGCACTCGACAAGGTCGAGGCCTTCGGCATCGACCCCGCCAACGCCTTCGGTTTCTGGAACTGGGTCGGCGGCCGCTACTCCGTCGACTCCGCCGTGGGCCTGTCGCTGATCGTCGTCCTCGGCCCCGAGCGCTTCCAGCAGTTCCTCGAGGGCTTCCATGCCATCGACGAGTACTTCTGCAACACGCCGCTCGAGAACAACGCCGTCGCGCTGATGGGCCTGCTCAACGTCTGGTACGTCAACTTCTTCGGCTCCAAGAGCCACGCCGTGCTTCCGTACTGCCAGTATCTGCACCGTTTCCCGGCCTACCTGCAGCAGCTCACCATGGAGTCCAACGGCAAGCATGTCCGCTGGGACGGCAGCGCCGTGACTTCCGACACCGGTGAGATCTTCTGGGGCGAGCCCGGCACCAACGGTCAGCACGCCTTCTACCAGCTGCTGCACCAGGGCACCGTGGTGGTCCCGGCCGACTTTATCGCTTTCGCCAACACTGCCAACCCCGCAACCGACAGCGGCCAGGATGTCCACGAGCTGTTCCTGGGCAACTTCCTGGCCCAGACCAAGGCACTCGCCTTTGGTAAGACGGCCGATGAGGTGCGCGCCGAGGGCACGCCCGAGCAGATCGTCCCGGCCCGCTGCTTTGAGGGCAACCGTCCGACGACCTCGATCTTCGGCGACACGTTGACCCCGTTCGCGCTCGGCGAGCTCATCGCCCTGTACGAGCACATTACGTTTGTCGAGGGCACGGTCTGGGGCATCGACTCCTACGACCAGTGGGGCGTCGAGCTGGGCAAGCAGCTTGCCAAGCAGATTACCCCGGCCTTCCACGACGACGCCGCCAAGGCCGAGCAGGACGCTTCGACCCAGGCGCTCATCGAGTTCTACCGCGCGCATCGCAAGTAGTCGCTGCTGTTAACGCATCGCGCCTTATAGTCAGGGGCCCGTATCCTATCGGATGCGGGCCCCTTTGCTTTGCCGTGGTCCCGGGGCGCACGGCCTTTGTGGAACATCGTCGGGGCGCCGCGCGCTGCGAGAACCCTGCGCCTAGATCTCGGCCTCCGCATGGCCTCGCTGCGCCTCGGGCAGCTCCCCGTAGAGCGGATGGTCTTCGAGCCTAAAGCGCTCGACCTGTTCGGGAGTGCGACCGCGTACAAAGAGCCACGAGCGATCGATCGGCGTCGCCATGAGCGTGCTGGGCAGCGCGTCGGCGCGGTCGGAAAACACCCGGGCACTCTCGGGATCCTGGAACGCCAGCACCAGATGCGTGTCGCAGTTGCCCATGATGGAGCGTGCGCGTGCCTCGCCATAGAGCGCATCGAGCTGGTTGGTCGACTGCAGCAGCAGCGTCGCCCAGATGTTGCGGCTTCGGATAATCGAGAGCACGTTGTCGATCTGGGGGATCTGCAGATTTGCGAAGTCATCGAGCATAAAGCGCACGGGCACGGGCAGGCTGCCGTCGGGCTGCCTATCGGCCTCGCGAATGAGGCCCATAAACGCCTGCGTAATAAAGAGGCCGGTCAGCGGATCGAGATTGCGGTCGATATCGCTCACGGTTACAAACGGGGCGCAGGGGGTGTGTCCCATGGAAGCGAAGTCCACCTGATGGCACTCACGATAGAGCTGTGCCGCACCGTCGAATCCCAGACACATGACCTTTTCGGCAAGGATGCCGACGATGCTCGCGTGCATGCGCTCGGCATTTTGCGTAATGGCGTAGCGCCGCCATAGCGAGAGGACATAGCTTTGGGGGTCGGTCGTGATCAGGTCGTCAAACAATCGACCCGTGGCACCGTCCTGCAGGTGCTCGATCAGCTTGATGACCGAGCTGATCGTCTGCTCGTCGGCGGGTAGCTGTTCGGTGACGTAGGCGATAAGACACGACAGCAGGTTTGCCGCCGCATGATCCCAAAAAGGCTGGTTGTTGTCCTCGATGGGGCAGATGGCCTTTGCCACCGAGAGGATGTCCTGCTGGTTGGGCCTGCCGTCCGCCTTGCGGCGAATGTGCCTCAGGGGGTTGTAGCCGCAGCGCTCGATGCCGGGCGCAAGGGCCGGGACGGTGTTGAGGTCGGCGAAGTTGAGACATTGCACGCGGTAACCGTGGGCTGCCAGCACGGGTCCCACTTCGCGACAGAGCGTGCCTTTGGTGTCGAGCACGATGTAGCTTGCGTTCATTTGCAGCAGGTTGGGCTTGAGGACGTTGCGGGTCTTGCCAGCTCCCGAGGGGCCGATCACAAGTGCGTTGTTGTTGAGTCCCGTTTGGCGGGTGTCGCAGGAAAGCGTTCGATCCTTGGCGAGGATGGTGGACGATGCGGACTCAGATGCGGCGAGGCGGCTGGCGAGGTTAGACATGGGCGACCTCCTTGGTGGTCGAGAGGATTTCGTGGGCAAAGCCGAGCTCGACGGCGCGCTCGGCCGAAAGGTAGGTGTCTTTTGCAGTGAGGGACTGGATGCGCTTGGGCGTGAGGCCGCTGCGGTCCGAGAGGATTTGCGTGAGGGTCTTGCGGGTCTGCATGAGACGCCGGCTGGTTTCCTGCAGCGCAAGTGCCGAGCCGCCTGCCCCCTGGGGGATCAGCGGGTCGTGAATCATGAGCTCTGCATGGGGCGCCATACGGCGATCGTCGCCGCCCATAAAGATCACGGCGCCCATGGACGCGGCGAATTCCAGGCAGACGGTGCGGATGGGGCACGATGCGAGGCGCATGGCGTCATAGATCGCAAGACCCGATCGCACGCTTCCGCCGGCGCTGGCGACAAATATGGTGATGGGGCGGCTGGGGTCGGTGGCATCGAGCAGGCGGATCTGCTGGCATAGGTCGTGAGCCATCGGGGTTTCGATGTTTCCCATGACGGAGAGCTCGCGACGGGCGAGCATCTCATCGTAAATGCTGGTAAGCGTGATACCTCGGGCGGATTCACGCATGGTGAGGGGGCTGATGATGGGGGAATGATTGGTGTCCATGAGGACTCCTTTCTGTTGGTTGTGTTGTGGAATAGGATTGTTGCCCGCGGAGGGGCTGGCGGGCTACGGGGTTCGTCCGAGCCTGAGATCGAGCTCGGTTGTGGGGCAGGCTGCCTGTTCGTGCGGCTCGCAAGCGCCAAGGGCTCCAAAGCGATGGAGCGTTGCGACGGGCGTGGTGTAGGCGAGCCGCAGCTGATGCTCGACAGGGGCACATCCGTCATTTTTGTAATGAGCCGCGTAGTACTGCGCGATGCTGGCGTTCATCTCGCTGCCATTGCGATGGCGCTCAAACTGGCGTCTGCAGGTCTCGATGATCTTTGCTACCGACTTGGGTGCCGTCGCGGGAACAAGGGCGAGATAGCCCTCAAATAGCTCGTTGATGCTCAGGAGGCACAGCAGGTCGATCAGCGTCCTTATGGCTGCTCCCTCGGCGGAAAAGTGCGCGGTCATGCGGTTATATCGGTTGCGGTCGACGATGGCCGCATGGGGTCTTGGAGTTTTCTGCCCCGTGGTCCCGGGCTTTTGCCGCGCCTGTGCATTGAGCTCGACGTTGCAGCGCTTGAGGCCGTCCAACGGAAGGAACAGTGCGGTGCGCAGGGTGTTCCGCTTGCTTTCGAGTTCATGACGCTCGTCGGGTTCCCATGCGAGCTTGAGTTTCGTGTCGAGCGCCGTAAGCATATGGGCTAGGCAGCCTACGGTAAGAACGTACGAATCGTTGTCGCGTTTTGGGGCATAGGGGTCTGTCAGCTTGCGAATGTCGGGGTCGCCCATGATCTTTGTGCAGCGCTTCAGCAGTTGAGGGTGGTCGGCCAAGATCGTCGCGAGCGGTAGCGACGCGTAGTTCTTGATGGTCGCGGCGGCAAAGGCGGCGTCATATTCGTTTGCATATGCTCGCTCAATGCGGGCATCCAGAATGCTTTTCTTATCGCCGTCTTCAGCGTGGTGGTTTGTCATAGCTTCTCCAATCGGTTGATGTTCGTGCTGTTTGTTGATGTGTTGGTTGTCGTGAGTGATGTGCTTGCCGTGGGTGATGTGCTGACGTTGGGGTGCTATGCGGTTTTCAATGAGCCCGTGAGGCGGTTGCTGCAGGGGCGGGATGGAACGGCCCATGCAAGGCGGAAGGCATCGTGCTCAAAATCGAGACAGCAATGCCCTGAGCGCCTCACATGTGGCAGTTACCTCATTAAGTTGTCATTGCGTTTGGGGTTGTACTTTGCCGATCTTCCTTCTCTTACACGCTAAAACTCAAACTTCATATGCTCGATCTACTTAAAACCGCAACGGCGGTCTTTTATCAACTTATATGTCGGAACGCGTCTTTGCAAGTACTTTTTTGCCTTTGTTTCAAATGGCCTTGTTTTCAAACCTTGTTTTCAAATGGGGTGGTTTTGCAACCGTCATACGCGCGCTGTGCGAACGTGCCCCGGCTCGGATAAGATAGTGCGATCGAGTTCTACCGTGCTCACCGCAAGTAGTTTTTACGGCTGAGTTGGCTTATGCCGAAAGGGGCCCGTATCCGTTGGGATGCGGGCCCCTTTCGGCATCCGCGTGCGGTGCCATTCGCTGTCAGTAAATATACGTTTACAGCTAATTTCATACCACTTGTCGGAATGCGGACGCTGTCCTTGCATGTCGGGCGTACATTGAACGTGGTTTTTCGCGTGAAACCACGAATCGGTTGTCAGTCCTGAACAAGGAGGCCCAGCATGACGCTTGCCAAACCCATCAATAAATACATCGACTATATCGATGCCCCCGAGGACACGTTTGAGCAGTATGTCGAGAAGGCGTTAAAGTACAACTTTCGCTGCGTATTTGCGAACCTTCAGGAGTACGAGACGGGCCGCGCCATGCTCGAGGGCTCTGACATCATCCTTGCCGGCGCCATCGACTTTCCCCAGGGCACTATGACGCTTGAGGAGAAGCTTGCGAGGTTTGAGGAATACGCTGCGTGTGGCTTTACCGAGATTGACTACGTTTTGAATCAGGGGTCGATCGAGAACCGCGATTTTGATGCCATCGAGCGCGAGATGACTACCATTGCTGATTTTTGTCGTGCGCATGGCATCACTGACAAGGTAATCGTCGAGATGTGCAAGCTGGACGGCGACGACGCCGCCAAGCGCCGTGTATGCGAGATCGCGCTGGAGGCCAAGCCGGGATTCCTTAAGACATCGACCGGCAGAAGCTTTGGCGGTGCTAAGCTCGAGGACGTGCGGCTGATGCACGAGGTGCTCGGCGATGCCGTGGCAATCAAGGCGGCGGGCGGTATCCATAATTACGAAGAGGCTTGCGCATTCATCGAGGCCGGCGCCAGCGCGTTAGGTGCATCGGCGGGCATCGCGATCGTCGAGGGCGCACCGACGGATGAGCGTCGCTAGCAGACGTATTTGACCTGAGCGATAAAGCTTCACGACCACACGCCGTTCATGTTCGGGACAATATGACATTTTTCCCGTTGCAAACGGAGTCGCGGTGGCTGTTCTGTATGATGACTCAGACAAGGTTACTCAATGACAGGGAGGCATATATGGCAATCAAAGCCATCGCGATGGATATCGACGGTACGCTCACCAACGATCAGAAGGTGATCAGCCCGCGTACGCGCGAGAAGCTGCTCGCGGCGCAGGAATCGGGTATTAAGCTCATCTTGGCTTCGGGCCGTCCCGCATGGGGGCTGCACGCCTTGGCGCAGGAGCTCGACCTCCAAAACCATGACGGTCTGCTAGTTGCCTTTAATGGCGCGCATGTGGTCGACGCTCAGACCGATGAGGTCCTTTTTGACCAGGCCATGCCGGCTGACGAACTGCACCGTCTGATTGATCATCTGCGCAATTTCGACGTGATCCCTATGATTTCGCTTGGTCGCGATCTGCACGTCGAGGATTCGTATCGCTGCATGATCACGCTGCCTGATGGCTCGCAGAAAAACATCGTCAAATACGAGCGCGATGCGTGCGATCTTAAGATCCGCGAGGTGGAGAGCCTGCATGAGGTCGCTGATGCTTATCCCGTGGACAAGCTGCTGACGGCGGGCGATCCGGCCTACCTGCAGGCGCATTACGAGGAGATGTATGCGCCCTTTAAGCAGACGCTTTCGGGCATGTTTACGGCCGACTGGTACTTTGAGTACACGGCGCCCGGTATCGACAAAGCCCATGCGCTCGAGGGCGCCCTGCCCAAGCTCGGCATCGATGCCAGCGAGGTCGTATCGTTTGGCGACGGCCAGAACGACAAGTCCATGATTGAGTGGGCCGGCACCGGTGTTGCCATGGGCAACGCCGTCGATGAGGTCAAGGCTGTGGCCCAGATGGTGACCGCCAATAACAACGAAGACGGTATTGCGGTGGCGCTGGATAAGCTGCTGGGCTAGAATCGCCGATAATGCATGGTTCGGGCGCCTGCTTACAGGCGCCCTTTTGTTAGGGAGGGTGCCGTGTCCGCATTTCCGTTCGACGCCGTTATCTTTGACATGGACGGTGTCATTGTCGATACCGAGTATTACTACCTGGGCGAGACCGCAGCTTTTGCCAAGGAGCTTGGGCTTAATCTGACTCAAGAGGAGTTGAATGGGCAGGTCGGTACCTCGCATCAGTTCTTCCTGCATATGCTGGTCGATTGGTTTGAGCGCGCCGGTAAGGGGCACTTCACTGGCGAGGAAGCGTTGGCCCGTTGGGACGAGTGGGCGCATGAGCGTCCGCGCGACTATCAGGCTTTGATTAACCCAGGCGCCGTGGATACGATTCGAGAGCTGCCGCGCCGTGGCGTTCGCGTGGCGCTTGCCAGCTCGTCTCCCATGGTTAGCATCGAGGAAGTGCTCAACGCATGCGGGCTGTCGGATGCCTTTGAGTATGTGGTGAGCGGCGAGCAGTTTAAGGAGAGTAAACCCGAGCCCGACATCTACCTGCATGCGCTAGACCTGCTGGGGCTGCCCGCGAATCGCTGCTGCTGCGTTGAGGATTCCGTTCCGGGCATTACCGCGGGTAAGCGAGCCGGCCTGACGGTCATTGCCAAGCGCGAGGAGCGCTTTGGCTTTAGCCAGGATGCCGCGGACAAGATTATCGACCAGCTGCCGGAGCTGCTGGAACTCGCGTAGATTCTGGGCGGTACTGCTGTCACAACAGTGGTTCCGTTGGCATAAGAGAGAGGGGCGGCGTCATGGCATTTAACGTGAGCGCACTGGGGTTTGGCGACAACGTCGTCGACTGCTACGAGCATATCCACACAATGTATCCGGGTGGCAATGCGGTGAACTTTGCCGTGTATGCCAAGAAGTGCGGCGCCGCGCGCTCCGCGTATATGGGCATCTTTGGTAATGACGCTGCTGCTGAGCATGTGATTGCGAGTCTTGAGGATGAGGACGTTGAGCTTGCCAAGTGCAAGCAGCTCATCGGCGAGAACGGTGCGGCACGCGTGACCGTCGTTAACGGCGACCGTGTTTTCCTTGGCTCCAATGAGGGCGGCATCCGTGGTGATGCGCGCTATGTGCTCGATCGCTTTGACCTTGCGTACGTGAAGCAGTTCGACGTAGTCCACTCGGGCAACTATTGCTTTACCGAGCGTGAACTTCCCAAGTTGAAGGCCGCGGGCATCACGGTTTCGTTTGACTTCTCGGACGATTCGACCGACGAGTACTACGAGCAGATTGCTCCCTACGTTGACTTCGCGTTCTTTAGCGCGGCAGACGCCGCGAGTGAGGATGAGATTCGCGAGCGTCTGGCATGGGTGAGGAGCCTAGGTCCGCGTTTCGTATCGGCAACGGCTGGCGCTGAGGGCTGCATTGCCTATGATGGCGATCGTTATTACCGCCAACTGGCTAAGCCGGTAACGGATATGAAGGACACCATGGGTGCGGGCGACTCATTCCTGACTTCGTTCCTGATGTGTTATCTCGATTCCGTCAAGCGTGGCGAGGATGGTGCCGAGGCCATCGAGCGTGCACTCGACTTTGCGGCGGGGTTTGCTTCGACCGTATGCGGCATGGAAGGCTCCTGGGGCCATGGAGTGCCGATTTCCGAATAGGTGAGCAGTGCCGGGGAGTCGAATTGTCGACTCCCCGGGACCTCGTGTGCAAAAAACGCCAAATATGAGTACTGTATCCATTCCGGTAACAGTACTCATATTTGGCGTTTTTTGCACACCGAGCTTAGCGAAGGCTAAAAACAGAGCGTGCATTTGTTAAAACTGCCGATTCGATGCGCTTTGCGTCGCAGTTTTTGAGTGAGGCGATGCGCTCTGAGGCGCTTTCGAGCGATTTGATGAGCGACTGCGCGCTTGTTTCTGTGTTTGGTTCGGCCGGTGTATCGGTCTCGAGCAGTAAACGATCGAGTGGAATCTGTCGTGCGTATTCGCGTCCTCGTTTAGACGCGAGCATGCGTTCGTTGACGGAAAAATAACAGCCCGCATTACGCGCGCGGACGAGTTCGTCCGAAGTACCGCTAAACCAGTGGAAGATGATAACGGGGGAGTCGGGGTTTGGGATGAGTAGTCCATTCGATTCGAGGACGTCCAGTACGGCTCCTGCCGAACGAACGGCGTGAATTGATATCACGCGCCCGGCAAGAGGACGCTGCACGAGCACATCGCAGAGCCGGTCAAGTGCCTGTATTTGCAGCGACTCGCTTCCGGCAAAGCGCTCGGAAAAGTCGAGTCCGACTTCGCCGATGTGGCGCTCTTGGGCGGCAACTTCGCAAAGCAGATCGACTTCGGTAGAACCACAGCGGCCGTCGGCGAGCCACCAGGGGTGAAGCCCAATGCCGGCGATGATGCCTGGTTGGCGACGGGCACGCTCGTTTGCGGCCGAAAAGTCGCGTGGATCGACGCCGCAATCAAATAGACCCAAGCCCAGTGCCGTCGCCTCATCGGCAACGGCGTCCGGGTGAGCCATTAAATCAAGATGGCAGTGTGCATCAATTAACTGGGGCCCCATCTCGGCGCGCTCCACTAGTCTAGGCGCTGGCCATCGGCGCGCACGCGTTCGGTACCACGCCCACTGATCTGGCGGATAACCTCGCCGGCGATCATCTGGCCCATGATGGGCGGCATAAAGCTGGCGGTGCCCAACTCGGTACGCTCGTGGATATTGGACGGGTCGCGGGGTTGGGTCTTAACCGATTCCTCGCAGCTAAACAGCACGTGCAGGCTCTTGATTCCGCGCTTCTTGCATTCTTTGCGCATGATGCGGCTCATGGGGTCACGTACCGTATCGAAGATGTCGGCAAAGCGGAGGCACTCGGGATGGAGCTTGTTGGCCCCGCCCATGGAGCTAACCAAACGGATGTCGTGGTCCTGAGCATATTTGGCAATGGTGAGCTTGGCCGAGATGGTGTCGATGGCGTCGACGACGTAGTCGAGCTTGCCGTCCGTCTGCTCCAAAACGCTCGCAAAGAACTCGTCGATGTTATCGCTCAACAGGTATTCAGTTCGCTTGATGACGGTGGCGGCAGGATTGATATCGTGGATCATGGCCTCCATCACGTCAACCTTGCGCTTGCCGACGGTGCTGTGAAAGGCGATGGCCTGGCGATTGATATTGCTGGGCGCGATGATGTCCTTATCCAGAATGACGAAATGACCGATGCCGCCGCGGGCGAGTGCCTCGCAGCAATTGGAGCCCACACCTCCGCAGCCGAGCACCAGCACCGTAGCATCGGCGAGCTTATCGAGTGCCTCGCGGCCCATGATGATCTCGAGCTTGGTGTCGCGTGTTTCGATGGGAGTTGCGGCTGCGGTTTCGGTCATAAACATCCTCCGATGGGGAAGCGGGTCGTGTTTTAGCTATCGCCATTATAGGTATTATCGCGATTCCATTTGAGCCCTAGGGGCTTGTTGAAATGAGGCAGTGATTCGCATAAGATTGAAGCAGATGGCGCCCGTTGCAGCGGGTTGGCCAACTCCAAAACACGTTTGTAGCGTGAGAAGTGGCCGTCTTCGCATTACCGGGGGCGGCTATTTCATTCGACCTCCAATGTGGATGCCGAGCTCCACAGCCGCGATTACAAGCAACAACAACGTCAGGACATCGTCAATACTCATAGTCCATCTCCTTCTTGGGTAGAGGGAGCTGGCCCATCTGCTTCAACTTCCATTGTAGCTAAATACGAACGAATGTTCTATAGATGTTACTGTTTTAGATAATTAGACAAACATCTAAATATCGAGTATAGTGTGCGCGTCATGAGAGATGATGAGAGGAGGTCTTATGCCGGGAGAGGGTTTTAAGGCGCTTGCCGATCCAACGCGACGGCGCATTTTGGAGTTGCTGCGCGAGGGCAATTGCACGGCGGGGGAGCTTGCCGAGCATTTCGATATCAGTAAGCCGTCGCTGAGCCATCACTTGGCGACGCTCAAAAACGCCGGGTTGGTGACCGACGAGCGCCATGGCCAAAACATCGTATACAGCTTAAACACCACCGTCATGCAGGATTTGATTGGCTGGTTTATGGGCTTTACAAACACGGAAGGTGATAAGGATGAATAACGAAAACAAGGGCATTCACCCCACGGGGGTATCGTCGCGCGTGTGGATTGCGCTGGTCGCTCTGTGCGTCGCCAATGTCGTAGCGCACCTCATGGTGATGCCGAGCTTGCCTGCGCAGATTCCCACGCACTGGGGCGCGAACGGCGCCGTCGACGGTTGGGGTCCTAGCTGGATGGCCTCCGCGCTCGGCGTGCTGCCTCTGGCGCTTCTCGCAATGTTCTGCGTGGTGCCGCGCATCGACCCCAAAGGTGAGGCATATCGAACCTCGGGCAAGTTCTACCAGGGCTTCGTAATCGCCTTCACCTTGTTCATGTGCGCCATAAGCTGGCTGGGAGAGCTTACGGTCTGGGGCGTGGTGCCGGCGGTCGGTTCGGTTAACGTGCTGATTTCCGGTGTTGTCGGTTTGCTGTTCATCGGCGTAGGCAACTACTTGCCGCGTGTGAAGCAGAACTATACGCTCGGTATCAAGACGCCCTGGGCGCTTGCCGATCCCGAGAACTGGCGCCGTACGCAGCGTTTTGGCGGCGCCTGCTTTATGGTGCTAGGTATTGGCCTGATTGTGATGGGCGTGGCAGGCAGCGTGCTTTCGAGTGAAGTCGTCGCCGCGGTGATTGCGGTTCTGGCGTTTGGTTCGGTTGGAGCCGTCTACGTCTACTCGTATCTGTTGTGGCGCAAATCGCAGCGAGCCGCTCGTTAAGGTTGCGGAAAACTAGCGTACGCAGTTCATAGTATGTTCCGGGGGACTTTTCCCAGGTAGTATTAGGGGGTGTGGGCAACCATGCCCCTTTTTATTAGAACGCGCGAACTGCCTCTCCGCTTTTTCCAAAACGGAGAGGGGGAGAAGATTTCCGCAGCTAGATAAGGAGAAATGACTGTGGCGGAGTTTATCTACCAGATGTATCAGGCTCGCAAGGCCCATGGCGACAAGGTGATCCTTGACGACGTGACCCTGAGCTTCTACCCCGGTGCCAAGATCGGCGTCGTGGGCCCCAACGGTATGGGCAAGTCGACCCTGCTCAAGATCATGGCCGGCATCGAGGAGGTCTCCAACGGCGATGCCAAGCTCACCCCCGGCTACACCGTGGGTATCCTGCAGCAGGAGCCGCCGCTCGACGACGACAAGACCGTCATCGAGAACGTGCGCATGGCATTTGGCGACATGATCGCCAAGGTCGATCGCTTCAACAAGATCGGCGAGGAGATGTGCGACCCGGATTGCGACATGGACGCCCTCATGGCCGAGATGGGAAAGCTCCAGGACGAGATCGACGCCGCCGACGGCTGGGATATCGATTCCAAGCTCGGCCAGGCCATGGACGCCCTGCAGCTGCCCGATTCCGACATGCCGGTCAACGTACTTTCCGGCGGCGAGCGCCGTCGCGTGGCCCTGTGCAAGCTGCTGCTCGAAGCTCCCGACCTGCTGCTGCTCGACGAGCCCACGAACCACCTGGACGCCGAGTCGATCCTGTGGCTCGAGCACTTCCTGCACAACTACCAGGGCGCGGTGCTTGCCGTCACGCACGATCGCTACTTCCTGGATAACGTTGCCGAGTGGATCTGCGAGGTCGACCGCGGTCACCTTTATCCCTACAAGGGCAACTACTCCACGTATCTGGAGACCAAGGCCGCCCGTATCGAGGCGCAGGGCAACCGCGACGCCAAGCTCGCCAAGCGCATGGAGGCCGAGCTCGAGTGGGTACGCTCCAGCCCCAAGGCCCGTCAGGCCAAGAACAAGGCCCGTCTGGCCCGCTATGAGGAGATGGAGGCCGAGGCCCGCGCCAGCCAGAAGCTCGACTGGACCGACATCCGCATCCCCGTGGGCCCGCGCCTGGGCAACAAGGTCCTGGAGGCCCATCACCTGCACAAGGAGTTCGACGGCCGCGTGCTCATCGACGACCT
>URWC01000009.1 GCA_900551555.1 uncultured Collinsella sp.
GGCACCAAGGTGGTGCGCCCCGGCGAGCTGGTGGTGCTGGATATACCAAAGAATTCCCTCAACAGCACGGTCTTTGGGGGGAATTGCATAAGATTCGCCTGCCATTGCACAGACTCCTCATTCAGAAACGTATGCCGCCAAAATTAGACCAGCCCTCCCATGGCATCAAATTCGGCCTTGATCCTCTCGGCGACATTCCGATACGACTTATATAGACTTGAATCGCGTTTGACTTCGTCGGTCATAACGGGAATCTCTAATTTGGAAACCTCGTCTTTTCCCGTCTGAACCGCCACAACAACGCCCATACCAAGACACATATTACGCTTGGCAGCGTTTATTTTCGCCGCCTTGGCAGGATTTGCCAGGATACGCTGGGCAAATTCCTGTTTTGAGACCACTTCCTCGGCCTCCGGATCGCCCGCCTCGGCCACTTCGCACTGCAACACGTCCGCATAGTCAAAAATCTTCGGCTCGCCGCCGCGCTGATGCACGGCCCACTTGCGACGCGTGGCATCCTGGTAGATAGCCGGCAAAAACGTAAACCGCGGCGGGTCCAAAATCGTATCCGTGATGGTAAACACATCGGGATCAAAGGCATCCTGCGGGTTTTTCTTCTTGAACAGCCCCATATCAGCCTCCCGTACTAGCATTAAACAACTCAAGCCGAATATAGCACCAATTTCAAGCTCATGCTTTAGTAGATCGGTGCGCGGCGTCTATGGCTCGCCCAGCGGAAGAGCTTACGGACGAGGGCCGGGGTGCCTGCTTTGTTTTGAGAGGTGGGCTTCGCGAACTTCTCAAAACAAAGCAGGCACCCCGGCCCCGCCGGCAAATAGCGGACGCTCCGCATGCAATCTATGCAAACAAACAAGTGCGCTTAGCTATATTCGGTAAGGTTAAGCACGCTGCCCTTCACGATAAGCGCCGGCTCCAGAACGACCTCTTCGGCACGTCTACCGCCCCTACCGGCAAGACGCTTGGACATGCAGCCAAAAGCATGCTCCGCGAGGACACCAGGATCCTGCTCAATCGCGGTCAGCGCCGGCTCAAAGAGAACGTCGGCCGCCGAGTTGTCATAGCTTACGACCGAGATATCGCCCGGGATGCTCTTCCCCATCTCGTGCAAGCGCTTGAGCAAACCGAGGGCAATGTTGTCCGAGCTTGCGAACACGGCGGTGGCGTCGGTTGCGAGCACCGCCTCCGAGGCCTCGTAGGCGCTCGGAATGTAGTACTCGCTCTCAAACTCCAGGCGCGCGTCGATGGGCAGTCCCACCTCGCGCAGTGCGCGCTCATAGCCAGCAAGTCGCTTGCGGCCCGTATTGGAGCGACGCGCGTTAACCAAGCAGGCAATGCGACGGTGGCCTTGCTCGATCAGATAGCGGGTGGCCATGTAGCCGCCCATCTCGTGGTCGAACATCACCTTGTCGCACTCGAGGCCCTCAATGGCGCGGTCGACCATCACGGCAGGAATGGGCAGATGGCTCACTTCCTCGCGCAGGGCGCGATCGTCGGAGAACTCGTCACCCACTACCAGAAAGACGCCGTCGACGCCGCGCGTCACCAGCTGGCGCAGCAGTTCCAAATCGTCATCGGCGCTTCCGCCCGAGCTGGTAATAAAGAGCGCGTAACCGTCCTCGCGGCAGCGCTTTTCCAAGCTGCCGGCAAGCGAGGCAAAAAAGCGACTCTCGATATTGGGAACGATAAGGCCCAGTGTGCGCGACTCGCGCATGACCAGGCTGCGCGCGATCTGGTTAGGAACATAGTGGTTGCGCGCCGCAACCTCCTTGATGAGCTTGCGGTTTTCTTCCGAGATGCGACAGGGCCGATTATTGAGAACAAGCGAGACCGACGAAGGGGAAAGCCCCACCTCCTGGGCGATCTGCTTGAGGGTGACTTTGTTGGCCATCTCGCTCCTTCCGGGTTTACGCGCAATCTCTTGAAAGTATAGCGACTGCCCATCTACCTCGGTGATAAACACTTTACCAATCCGGTGGACGGCTGTTTTATCGCCGTCAGCGCACCAAATCCGTCCAGGTGGGGTATATTGCAATCGATTGATGACAACAACCACCAAAAGGCGGATATTCGTATGCACGAGAACGACTTTTTTAACGAGGACCTGCTTTGCGCGCTCGCCGGCGTTGCCGGCGAGGACAACGTACTCATGAGCGAGCCCATGCGCGAGCACACCACGTTTAAGATCGGCGGCCCGGCCGACGTCTTTGTCACGCCCGATACCGAGCAGGGCCTCGTCGCCACGCTCGACACCTGTTTCGCTGCGTCAGCTCCCTTTTCCTGCTCGCTTTGCGCTTCCTGATTTTCCTGTTCGAGGCGCGCGTCTTCCTGCTTCTTGTAGTCAATGACGTGCACGCCGAGGTTCGGGCAGATGCCGCAGGCCGTGGCGCCTTGCTTTCCGATGTCGCCGCTGCGGCAGCCGAGGCCGGTCTCACCGGCATGGAGCCCATCTCGGGCATCCCCGGATCGGTCGGCGGCGCCTGCTACATGAACGCCGGTGCCTACGGTGCCTGCATGGCCGATGTGCTGGAGTCCGTGCGCGTCTACAAACCCGCTCGCCAGCTCGACGACGGCATCCGCGGCAGCGGCAACATCATCGAGTTCGATGTCGACGAACTCAACCTGGGCTATCGCAAGAGCCGCATCGCCGACGACGGCTTTATCGTGCTTTCGGCCACCTTCAATCTCGCCCCGGGCAACGCCGCGATGATCAAGGCCGACATGGACGACTACCGCCAGCGCCGCGAGGACAAGCAGCCGCTCGACATGCCGAGTGCCGGCTCCACTTTCAAGCGCCCCGAGGGTTACTTTGCCGGCAAACTCATCATGGATGCCGGCCTGCGAGGACACGCCGTTGGCGGCGCGCAGGTGAGCGAGAAGCACTGCGGCTTCATCGTCAACGCCGACCACGCCACCGCCGCCGATGTCGACGAACTCATCCGCCACATCCAGGCAACCGTCAAAGACCAATTCAACGTAGACCTAGAACCCGAAGTCCACCGAGTCGGCGAATTCCTCTAAAAGAGAAGGCCCCGAAAGGGGCCTTCACCATATTTATTCAGATAACCCAGTCCGGTGTGTCGCGCCCCGAATCCGAGAGGGCCGGGACAGTCCGAGAGGCATAAGGTTGATCGCGAGTTCCGCACGAGCCGGAGAGCACTTAATGTGCTCTCCGTGCGAGCAGGACTGTAGAGCAGGAAACCTTGTATACGCCCGCCCGCTCCCGAGGGACATCTCTCATGCAAAAACTGTCGCTGGGTAAAGTCCGAGGTCAGTGGCGTTTTATACCGAGAAATCCAAAAAAGTTGAAAATTCATTACAAATTTGCGTTGACTTTAGGTAACTAAAGTTTCATACTCCTTTTCAACCACTGGGGGATGTGAACACGCACGGATCGTTCACATCATGATTGAAGAGGATTTCTTAGACATGTTCACGCATCAGCTAAACATTATCAGCGTAGTAATTATCTGATGCGGGTTAGCACATACAGCTAGCCCGTACGATAACGGGCGGCTGATGAAGATGAGGGCCGTCGAGCGCAACCGACGGCCCTCATTTTTTATGTCTGGGAAGTTCTTTTTAGAGGAGGAAATGTAATGAACGGAGTTTTGCTCATGGTTGTGGCCGCGGCGGTGCTCGCCTGCGGCTATCTGGGCTATGGCCGATGGCTGGCCAACAAGTGGGGCGTTGACAAAGAGGCCCTCACGCCGGCCAAGCGCATGAAGGACGGCAAGAGCTTCTCGCCCGTCTCCGCCTTCACCGCGTTCTCGCACCAGTTCAGCTCGATTTGCGGTGCCGGCCCTGTCACGGGTACGATCGTCGCCATGGCCTTTGGCTGGCTGCCCGTCGTGCTCTGGGTCCTCGTCGGCGGCATCTTCTTTGGCGCCGTCCACGACTTCGGCGCCCTGTACGCCTCGATGAAGAACAACGGCAAGTCGCTCGCTCAGCTCATCGAGAAGTACATCGGCAAGACCGGCCGTCGCCTGTTCCTGCTGTTCTGCTGGCTGTTCTGCATCATCGTCATCGCCGCCTTCACCGACATGGTCTGCAAGACGTTCATGTTCACCCCGGCCGTTGATGCTTCTGGCGCTGCTACCGGTGCCGTCGACTTCACCAAGTCCTATGCCGCCGGCTGTGCTGGAACCATCTCCATCCTGTTCACCTTCGTCGCTATCGCTTTCGGTTGGGCCCAGAAGAAGTTCAATCTCACCGGCGCTGCCGAGTTCGTCACCGGCGTGGTCCTCATGGTTCTCATGTTCGCCGTCGGCATGCAGTTCCCGGTCTACCTGGACAAGTTCCAGTGGTTCGCCGTCGTCATGGTCTACCTGGTCTTCGCTGGCGCTATGCCCATCCAGATGCTCAAGACCCCGCGTGACTACCTCACCTCGATCATGATGATCGTCATGATCGCCTGCGCTGTCCTCGGCATCGTCGTCCTCGGTGTTAACGGCCAGGCCACGATGACCGCTCCGGTCTTTACCGGCTTCTCTGGTGCTTCCGGCATGATGTTCCCGGTCCTGTTTGTCTCCGTTGCTTGCGGCGCTCTCTCCGGTTTCCACAGCCTCGTTTCTTCCGGTACCTCCTCTAAGCAGGTCGAGAAGGAGCAGGACGCCGTCAAGGTTGGTTACGGCGCCATGGTCGTCGAGTCCTTCGTCGGCATCCTTGCCATCATCGTCGCCGGCATCATGTTCTCCGACATGAACACTGCCGGTACTGGCGCCCTCAACGCCGGCGTCGCTTCCACGCCGTTCCAGATTTTCGCTGCTGGCATCTCCCGCGGTATGCAGGCCTTCGGCGTTGACGGCACGCTCGCTACCGTCTTCATGACCATGAACGTTTCCGCTCTGGCCCTGACCTCGCTCGACGCCGTCGCCCGCATCGCCCGCACCTCGTTCTCCGAGTTCTTTGCCCAGACCAACGACGCCCTGGCCATCGAGTCCAAGGCCGGCTACATGAAGGTCCTCGGCAACCCCTGGTTCGCCACGGTCGTTACCCTGCTTCCTGGCCTCGCCCTCGCCTTTGGTGGCTATGCCAACATCTGGCCGCTCTTCGGTGCTTCTAACCAGCTGCTCGGCGGTATGACCATGATCACCCTCGCCGTGTTCTGCAAGTGCACCGGCCGCAAGGGTTGGATGCTCTACGTGCCCGTCGCCTTCCTGCTCTGCTGCACCTTCACTTCGCTGGTCCAGAGCGCCATGGGCTGCATGACCGCCGTCCAGGCCTACGGCTTCTTCGGCACCATCCCGGCTACCGCCCCCCCGGCTGCCGTTTCCGTCGCCGCCACCAAGGGCCTGCAGCTCGTCTTCGCCGTCCTGCTGATGGTCCTGGGCCTCATCGTTGCCGTCAACTGCCTCAAGGAGTTCTTCGGCAAGGAGGCCGGTTCCATGCCCGACGAGGAGCCCGAGTGGTCCGAGATGGGCAAAGCCGAGTATGGTCGCGCCGCTGCCGCCGAGGCTCCCGCCGACGCCGAGGCTGCCAAGGCCTAGTCGACCTGACGAGTTGAACGTCACATCTATATGACTCGGAAAGACCGGGTCCGCGACTTCGCGGGCTCGGTCCTTTTTTCATGCAAAAGCTGGTGACGCTCGAGTGTTCTCGCAGATGTTTTGCGTGGATAAGGGCGTGCGTTGTACCATATAGACGTATATGTGTACATATGAAAGGGGCCCCGTGGCCAAGACGGTATATTCCGATAACCAAAATAATGTCGATGCCCTGGCTGAACGTCTGAGCAGCCAGACGTCGCTTTCTGCTGAGCGTGCCAAGCTGGTTGCCTACGACCTGCTTTGCCGCAAGGCGCTCAAGATTAAGTCGAGTGCGCTGGCGCAGATTTTCCGCTCCGTCGATAAAGAGTGCGACACCAAGGCGATGCGCGATGAGCTTATCGCGGCAAATATCGTGACCAAGATCGAGGGTAGCGGCATTAACGGGCGCCCGGCGTTCTATACCATCAATGCCGAGATCCGCGATGCCCAGGAGCAGCCTGCCGAGTCCGTCGAAGATTTTGTCGTCGACGATTTCGCTGACGTGCCTGCTGTGGAAGAAGTTGCTCCGCGTGGGCATGTCGATACCGATGAGTTGCTCGATGAGAACGTTGTGCGTGCCTTTACGGCCAAGGCAGGACGCGGCGGTTTTGGCGGGGGTGGCAAGCGCGATGCACAGCGCCGCGCCCAGCAGGAGCGCTTCCGTCGCGCCGTTGCTCGAAAGGGCGAGATGGATGCCGAGGCTGTTGAGACCGAGGTTGCTGCCGAGTCGCAGAAGCCCACGAAGGATCAAAAGCCCGTGGAGGTCCAAGAGCCCAAGCGCCATCGCGGTGCTCACTTTAAGGCTGCACAGCAGGATGCCGCGCGTGAGGTTGAAGAGTCTTCTGAGGTTGCAAACGATGTTGAGGAGTCTGCCAAGAAGGCTCCGGGTTCGTGTCGTCCCGGCCGCGGTTTTGCGGGACGCGCGTATCCCGTAAGGCGTCAGGAGAAGGGCGAGTCGGTTTCGACCACCCAGGACGAGAAGGCCGTTGAGCCGGTGGCTCGCGAGCAAAAGCCTGTTGAGCCGCAGCTTGAGGTTGATGCCGAGGCCAAGGGTCAGCAGCCTACTGATGAGCAGACGGAGCAGGGCGCGTCGAGCAAGCCTCGCCGCCGTCGCCATCGTGGGGGCCGCAGTTCCCATGCCGAGACTGCGGCCGAGAAGACCACGCCGCAGGACGAAGATGCGAAGACCGAGGTTTCTTCGGGGCAGCCTAAGCGCCAGCCGGCGAAGGAGAGCAAGTCCGATCGCCCGCAGAAGCATACGTCCATGCCGAAGCGCGAGCGCAATCCCCAAGGCGATTCTAAGCGCAAGTCTCAGAGGAAGCCGGAGTCTGCCGCAGCAGATACTGCTGCCCAGCAGCCCGAGTCGGCCGTTCACGGCGAGGTCTCGGCGTTTGCCCTTGCCCGCGTTTTAGGCAGGCAGCTGCTCAAAGTTGTCCCTACGCCCACGGCGCTCTCTAAGATCAAGGAGCAGCAGACACAGATCGTAAAGGTTGAGGGTAAGGACGGCAAAAAGGCTCCGCAGCGCACTCAGCACAACGAGATGTCCAACCGCAAGATTGCCGAGGAAATCGCAATCATCCAGGCTTGGATCGAGCAGAACCGAGGTGCCGATACGCCGGTTGCCTCGCGCCGCCAGCGTGCCTACCAAATCTTTAACGACGAGAAGGCTTTTGACGGCAAGCACGGTGAGCGCTTGATCAGGCGTATGACCGAAAAGGGCATCAGCATGCAGGCGATCAAGGTCGCCCCCAATCGCCCCGTGCACTTTACGGGCTTCTTTACGCTGGGAGCCGACAAGCCGTTCATTATGGTCGAGAACCTGGACACCTACGACGAGATCGTCAAGCTGCTGCGTGGCCGCAAGCACGCCAAGCTCTTTGGCATCAAGGTGGGCGGCGTGATTTTTGGCGGCGGATGCAAGGCGAGCGTCTCGCATGCCCTGGACGATTATCTGGCCGAGATTGGCTATCGCTTTAACTACGTTTACTACGTGGGTGATATCGATCGCGAGGGCGCGCGCATCGTCGAGCAGGCTCGCAATGCCAATGTGGTTGAGATTCGCCTGCATGCCGGCATGTACCGCGCCATGCTCGCCGAGCATAAGCGTCGCGTGAAGGCCGGCGGCGAGTGCGAGCCCGCGGCTGCCAACCAGGGCGTGCCGCAGAACCTGGCGGCGACGATCAAGGATCTGCCCATGGTCACGCGCGTGCAGTTCCGCAACGTGCTGCGCGAGGGCGGGCGCATTCCGCAGGAGATTCTGATGACCGCAGACTATCGGGATGGCGACTCGGGAAGCTTCGACCGCATGCTCAACAACTAGGGCGTTCGGCCCCGGGAGCGGGGACACCGGCTTAGGTTTCCTGCTCTACAGTCCTGCTCACGACGGAGGCCACATTAAGTGGCCTCCTGTTCGTGCGGAACTCGCGATAAACCTAAGCCGGTGTCCCCGCTCTCCCGGGGCCTGCGGCTACTTGGTTGTCGCATGCGGCTCGCTTTTCGGAACAGGGCTGATAATTCTAGATGCAAGGCGCTCTTGGTCGTTATGGGCCTGGGGCGTCTGTCTTATATAGGTAGATTCCTTGCGGGTTCGAATCCCTCCGCTTGCCCACAAGAAAGCGCCCTGGGCCGTTATGGGCTCAGGGCGCTCAATTGTAAGGGCTGGGACGGAGGGATTCGAACCCCCAACAGCCGGCACCAAAAACCGGAGTTCTACCGTTGAACTACGTCCCAATGTGTGGTGTTGCCCAAAAGCAACTCGTTTAGTTTACCTAATCTGCGAGGGCATCGCAAACGCCATCGAGCAGGCGTACGGCGAGTGTCTGCGCGTCGCTGGCCGTGAAGGTGCCGTTGTAGCGCGTCATGCCCGTGAGCTCAATGCGAATGCGTGCCGGCTTCTGCTGCGCGGCGACATTGGCAGTGCGGATGCGCTGGGCCAGGTTGTGGCACTCGGCGAGGGCAATCGTGGCGCGCGGTGCGGCGTCGGCGGGCAGCTCGTCGCTTGCGATCTCGAGCACCAGGTCAACGTCGGTTGGGACCTCGGAGTCGCAGAGCATCATGCCGCTGTTGTCGGTCGTTGCCGTGGCGATATTCCACATGCGCGACGCAACGCTGCGCGCGATGGGGTCCTCGCCGATAACGGCAATCTGGAAACGCTCGAGCACGTTGGCGGCGCGAGCAAAACCAATGCGGGACTCGGCTTCGGTGACCGAGGGCTTGCCCTCCCACACATGGTGCAGGCGGTTGATGTAGGCGTAGGTGTCCTGGAAGGCCATGCCGTCGGCAAACAGGCCGACATTTTCCTGGAACTGCTGCAGGGCGGCTTCGGTATGCGGACCAAAGTAGCCGTCGTCTTCGCCACAGGCAAAGCCCAAAACGTTGAGAGCGCGCTGCAGGGCCTGCACATCGGCGCCATGGAAATTGGGCATGCGCAGATAGAGAGTGCGGTCGCCCAGCTTATACGAAGCGTCTACAAGGGCGCTCCAGCAGGGGATATCGACGGCATGACCGGCAGCAAGGCCGCTGTCGAGCCTGAAGGTGCTGACGGCCTGCTCAGTGGTGGCTCCAAAGTACTTGTCGGTGACTTCGGCGGCATCAATCGTGTAGCCGAGCTGCAGGAGACGAGACTGCACGTCCTCGACGGCTGCTCCTTGCATGCCCGTTGTAATAGGTTCCATGAACGAACCCCTTTCGGCGTACCATTCGTACTATTTGAGCGTCTGTCGGATAGACAACGCAAAGGGATGCATAAACATGCACTCAACAGTGTAGCAAGTTGTGCCTAAATACGCTGCTGACAGGTTTTATAACCCCCGTTAGTTAAGGCGCTCCACAAAGAAATCTGCCATGGAGAGGAACAGCTCGCGTGCGTGCGGATCAAGCTCAACGTTCTCGATGGCCGCTTTGGCCTTAGCGGTCAGGTCGAGCGCGTAAGTGTGGGCGTAATCGATGGAGCCGGTCTCTTGGAAGATCTCCACGGCGCGTGCGAGCTGCGCGGGATCATCGGTGCCCGAGGAAAGAATCGCCTCGACCTCGTCGTGGTAGCGTTCATCAGAGAGGGCATGTACGGCGACAAGCGTGCGCTTGCCCTCGGTGATGTCGGTGCGGAAGTCCTTGTTGGCGGCTTCCTTAGTGCCGACAAGGTTGAGCAGGTCGTCCTGAATCTGAAAGGCAAGGCCCGTGTGCAGGCCAAAGGCGCGCAGCGCTTCGATTTGCTTATCGCTGCCGCCGCCGATAATGGCTCCGGCGGCAAGCGGCGTGGCTCCGCTGTAAAACGCGGTCTTGTGCGTCGCCATGTCCAGGTAGTCATCAACCGAGATATCAAAGCGCCCGTCACGGACCCAACCCAGGTCGAGCGCTTGACCCTCGATGGTGCGGACGATCATCTCGGTAAGCTCGTGGAGCACGCGCAGCTTCACGTCGGACTCCAGCGTGGGGTCGTCGAGAACCGTCTTGGTGACCATGGTGAGCGCCAGGTCGCCACAATTGATGGCAAGGCCCGTGCCCTCGGTAAGGTGCATGCAGGGCTTGCCTCGACGAAGCTGTCCGTTGTCGGCGATGTCGTCGTGGATCAGCGCGCCCGACTGGAAATGCTCGATGGCTGCCGCGGCGCTGCGGGCACTCTCAAAGCTGCCGCCCACTGCGGTTGCGGCGAGCATGCAGATAAGCGGGCGGTGGCGCTTGCCGGCGTTGGCCGTAAAAGCCGAGAGCGGCGCGTACAGGTAGCGCTCGATATCGGCAGAGGTCGCCTGTCCGTCAAAGAACGTGGCCAGATAGTCGTTAATCTGGTCAAAGTGTTGGGCTAAAAAGCTGGTAAACGGACTGGACACGGGTTCTCGCATTCTTTCTGAGGTTGCATTGATGCAATATGCAGACAACATATTGCCACATCAGGGCGTTTGGCGCGGCAGTTTTGGCGATTTAGGACAACGGGCGTGCGTTTGATGGAGCGTGCCTAAATCAGCCTAAAATGCTCGAGCGCCGCAACGACGCCGTCGTGATCGACGGTGTCGGTCACGTAATCGGCCTTATCCTTGAGATAGTCCGGCGCGTTGCCCATGGCGATACCGACATCGACGGCGTTTATCAGCGAGACGTCATTGCTGGCGTCGCCGATGCCGTATACGGTTCCGTGGTGGGGATCGAGGGCGTCGAGTACAGACTGGATGCCCCCGCGCTTCGTGCATTCGCGGGGCGAGATTTCGGTTACCTCGAGTTCGAGCTCGTTAAAGCACAGCAGCGGCTCAAGTGCCTTGTCTTGAGCGATGTGGTTGGCGAGCGATGTAGACATCAAGATCTTGTAGACACTGTAATGTTGCAGCTGCGTGACTGCGTCGCCCAGGGTGCGCGCGTATCCGGGAGCATCGGGCGCATCGGCACTCATGCGCACGACGCCGTTGAGGCCCTCAAAGCGGATGACCTCGCCCGATTGCTCAAGGTAGGGGGCAAGACGCTGCAACATACTGGGCGTCATCGACAGATCGCGAATTGCGTGTCCGTCGATCTCGGCGTAACCGCCCGCAAGACAGACGATGCCGGTCCAGGGCAGCTCAAGAAGTTTGGGGTGGATGCAGCTCAGGGTACGTCCCGTGCAGATAAAGGCCATGTTGCCGTTGGCGACAAACTCGCGGATTGCCTGCGAAACCGCCTCGTTGGGATAGGGGGAGAGGTCCCGCTCGTCTTCGGGAAGGTCTTGGGCGAGCCTGGGGTCTTGCCAGGCGAGCGTTCCGTCGATATCGAAGAAGCAAATATCGCCGCGCTTATGGGCTGCGCTGGCGGCAGGGGAGGCCGAGGTGGTGGGCACAAATTCCGGCTCGAGGCCCATGATCTGGTCAAAATGCTCTTTAACGCGGGGAACGGAGATGCCGATGATCACCTGGGCGGTCTTGCCCGTAATGATGAGGCCCTTGGCGCCCACCGCGACAAACGACGCGTTATCTGCAACGATGGAAGGGTCTGCGACCTCGACGCGCAGGCGCGTGGCGCAGTTGGTTGCGCCCACGATATTGCCAACGCCACCTAAAAGCTGAATTACCCGCTCAGCGAGGACGTGATCTTGATCGGATCGACTATTGACCTCGTCATTGGGAGATTGCTCTTTGGCAAAGTCGCTTCCCGTTAAACAATCGATTGCCGCGCGATTGGCAACATGATCCTCGCGGCCCGGTGTCTTAAGGTCATAGACCAAGATGAGTGCTCGAAAACTAACAAAAAAGATGAGGCTAAAGGCAAGGCCGATACCGAGCGCCAAAAGATAGGCACCGGCATGCGTGCGCATGAGCGGAATAAAGTTGAAGGCTGCCATCTCCATCAGGCCGCCCGAGAAGATGCCGACGATGCCAAAGAGATTCATGGTTGTGGCAAGGCAAGACGATAAGACGGCGTAGAGCAAAAAGAGCCCGGGGTGGGTGAACATAAAGAGAAACTCGAGTGGCTCGGTAACGCCGCAAACCACCGAGGCGATGATGGCGGGAACAAGGATGACCCTGAGGCCGGCGCGGCGCTCGGGTTTTGCGGTGGAGTAGAACGCAGCTGCGATGGCAGGAAGGCCAAAGAGCTTGACCCAGCCGGTGGCGGTAAAACCGGCCCACGGCGCAAGCTCATTAAGGGGGCGCGTGCTATGGGAGAGGATGGGGAGCAAACTGCTCCACGTGGCGTAGATGCCGTCGTTAATGACCAGGTTGTCGTAGTAGATCGGCATGTAGAGCAGGTGGTGCAGGCCAAAGGGCTCGAGTGCTCGTTCTAAAAAGACAAAGATGCCCACGCCAAAGGGGCCGACGCCTGCAAGCGCGTGACGCAGCGTATCGGTTACATCGTATACGTAGGGCACGATGGCGGCCGAGATAGCGGCAAGGGCAAACACGGCAAAAAAGCTGATGAGGTAGACCAGCGAGGAGCCCGAGAAGGTGCCGAGCCAATCGGGAACCTTGGCATCGTAGAAGCGGTCATGGATGGCGACGACGGTTGCCGATACCGCCAGCGGGCCGATAATGCCGGTGTCGAGCGTCTTGATGCCGTCGATGATGGTGATGCCGCTAGCGGAGGTCAAAGACGACGGGTACTTAAGTCCAAGATTGTCTCCGCTCAGCTTAATGATCTCGCTCAAAAAGAAGCAGTAGGCAAAATAGGCGACGAGAGCCTCGAGGCAGCAACGAGCCGGTTGTTTTTGGGCAAGACCGATGGGCAGCGCTACGGCAAAAAGGAGCGGGAGGCGTTTAAAGACCGTCCACGAGCCGCGCTGGATGATGGTCCAAAAAGCGTACCAAGGGGTTCCGTATACGGCGAGATCGCCGACGATGTCCGCAGTCGTTGCGAGAGCGGAGACGCCGACCATGAGGCCTGATATAGAAAACAGCATGGCGGGCGCGAACATTGCCCCGCCAAAGCGTTGGATTTTTTGCAGCATGTTCTGCCTTCCGAATATCGAGGCGCGTTGCGCGTGGGGAAACGTTTAAACAATGGATTCATTGTAGAGGACCAGACGATTGTCGTACCGGCAGTTTTGAGCGAAACCGATTTGGGCATGACAGAAACCGTCAACGGTTAAATCCTGTCGCTTTACCGATATTCGGTTTAAACAACTTTAAGAAATGCTATCGTGCCTAGCCGGAAATGAATAATGTAGAGGTGAAACAATGCCAAAAGCGATATACGAAGGAATCTACCGAGAAATACGCTCGCGCATCATTAATGGGACCTATGCGTTTCAGGAGATGCTGCCAACCGAAGCCGAGCTGACCGCGGAGTTCGGATGCACTCGCAATACCGTCCGTCGCGCCTTGGGTATGCTGGCCGACGGGATGTTTGTGCAGCCCATACACGGCAAGGGCGTGCGCGTTATTTGGCTTAAGGGCGAAACCGACATGTTGGGCGCACTCGAAGAGGTTGAGTCGTTTGGCGAGTTTGCAAAGCGCAACAATGCCGTTGCATCTACGGACGTTAAGTCTTTCGAACATCTGGTTTGCACCGAGCAACTCTCTCGTCACCTGGGCTTTAAGGTGGGCGAGGAGTTGATTCGCGTAGTGCGTGTCCGAAGCCTCAACGGCAACGCGCGCCAAGTGGACCATGGCTATTTTTTGGCGTCGATCGCCAAGGGCCTGACTCCCGAGATCGCGGCAGATTCTATTTACGGCTATCTGGAGCACAAGCGCGGTGTCAAAGTGATGGCGAGCCGTCGTACGGTGAGTGTCGAGCTCGCCAACGATGAGGACTGCAGCTATCTTGACCTCGGCAAATACAACTGCGTTGCCGTCATGGAGAGTCAGTCGTACACCTCGGACGGCATCTTGTTTGAGGTGACGCACACTCGCACACACCCCGAGATCTTCCATTACCGTGTCAATTCCAAGCGATAGCCGGTTAGCTCGCAGCCTGACGAGACTCATGGCCTCAAAGAGAAAACGCCCGGTCAAACCGACGGTACATCGGCTTGACCGGGCGTTTTCTCTGCATTCGATAACAAATAATTGTTTATACAAAACTTGTCAAGTATCAAGTTGAAATTACCGTTCACCGAAGTTTTTCTACCGCTCTAGTAATACTTGTTCAAACAACTAGCCAAATAGCGTATCGTTCAAATCAGCAAAAGGGGCAAAGTCCCCGAGCCAATCTCCGAAGGCGGCGGCAAAGGGTGCCGCCACGGTGTGAAAGGGTGGATTGTAATGAAGAACGAAATGAGCAGAAGGCAGTTCCTGGGCTTTGCTGGTTCCGCGGCTGCAGTTCTTGGTCTGGGCCTCGTGGGTTGCGGTGGTTCTGCCGGCTCCGGCTCCTCTGCTTCTGGTGACGCTGCCGAGGTCTACTTCCTCCAATTCAAGCCCGAGGTCGACAAGGAGTGGAAGGAGATCGCCAAGGCCTATAAGAAGGAGAAGGGCGTCGAGGTCAAGATCGTGACCGCTGCCTCCAACACCTACGAGGAGAAGCTCAAGTCCGAGATGTCCAAGAGCTCCGCTCCGACCCTGTTCCAGGTCAACGGCCCCACCGGTCTTAAGAACTGGAAGGATTACTGCGCCGACCTGTCCGATACCAAGCTCCGCGGTGAGCTCATTGACGACTCCCTGGCTCTGCAGTCCGACGGCAAGGATGTGTGCATCGACTGGGTTCAGGAGAGCTTCGGCATCATCTACAACAAGCAGCTGCTCGAGAAGGCTGGCTACAAGGCCGAGGACATCAACTCCTTCGACAAGCTGAAGGCTTGTGCCGACGACATCCAGGCCCGCAAGGACGAGCTTGGTGTCGAGGGTGCCTTCACTTCCGCCGGCATGGACGACTCCTCCAGCTGGCGCTACACCACCCACCTTGCCAACATGCCGCTCTACTACGAGTTTGAGAAGGAGCACAACCAGGAGGACGACGAGATCAAGGGTGAGTTCCTCGACAACTACAAGCAGATCTTCGACCTGTACATCACCGACTCCACCTGCGATCCTTCGCAGCTTGCTTCCAAGACCGGCGACGACGCCACCAACGAGTTCGCAACCGGCAAGGCCGTCTTCTACCAGAACGGCTCTTGGGCCTACTCTGACCTCGTCAAGGCCGGCATGACCGACGATCAGATTGGCATGATGCCGATCTACATCGGTGTTGACGGCGAGGAGAACCAGGGCCTGTGCTCCGGCGGCGAGAACTACTGGTGCGTCAGTTCCCAGGCTTCCGAGGATGCCCAGAAGGCCACCGAGGACTTCATGTATTGGTGCGTCACCGCTGACACCCCGACCAGCATCATCGCCGACAAGATGGGTCTGACCGCTCCGTTCAAGAGCGCCAAGGAGACTACCAACGTCTTCTCGCAGCAGGCCGTTGCCATGGCCAAGGACGGCAAGAAGACCGTCGCTTGGGACTTCGTCTACATTCCCTCCGAGGAGTGGAAGAAGAACCTCAAGCAGGCTCTGATTGCCTACGCTGCCGATAACAGCAAGTGGGACGGCGTCAAGAACGCCTTCGTCGATGGCTGGAAGACCGAGAAGGCCGCTTCCGAGTAAGCAGTTGCTGCCCAAGCTATCTGATTAGCGACAGGGGGCGGGCAGACGTTGGTTTGCCCGCCCCCTGCATATTGAAAGGACCCTTTTATGGGCAAAGCACTCAAGCGCTGGTGGCCGCTCTTTATGCTGCCCACGTGCCTGGCGTTTATGATCGGGTTCGTGATCCCTTTTATCCAGGGCTTCTATCTCTCGTTCTGCCAGTTTATTATCATTAGTAACGCGCACTTTGTCGGTATCGAGAACTACGTGCGCGCGCTGTCCGATCCGCAGTTCTCCACGTCGTTCTTCTTTACCGTGGCGTTTGCCTTCCTGTCGACGGTGCTCATCAACGTGATCGCCCTGGCCATTGCGCAGGCGCTCACCCGCAAGGCGCTCAAAGGCACCAACATCTTCCGTACGATCTTCTTTATGCCTAACCTGATCGGCGGCATCGTGCTGGGCTACATTTGGCAGATTCTGATCAACTGCCTGCTCTCCAACGTGGGCGCCCAGCTCATCGCTCTTAACTCTGCTGCTGGCTTCTGGGGCCTTATCATCCTGACCCTGTGGCAGCAGGTCGGCTACATGATGATCATCTACATCGCTGGTCTGCAGTCCATTCCGTCCGACTACATCGAGGCCGCCAAGGTCGACGGCGCTACGGCATGGCAGACGTTTTGGAAGGTTAAGATCCCTAACCTGATGCCGACCATCACCATCTGCCTGTTCCTGTCCATCACCAACGGCTTTAAGCTGTTCGACCAGAACCTCGCCCTTACCGGCGGCGCCCCCGCGCACTCCACCGAGATGCTCGCCCTGAACATCTACAACACGTTCTATTCGCGTGCCGGTATCGCATGGCAGGGCATTGGTCAGGCCAAGGCGGTTATCTTCTGCATCCTGGTCGTGGCCATCTCCATGATCCAGCTTAAGGCCACGAGGTCCAAGGAGGTGCAGCAGTAATGAAACGCGATAAGGTTATCAACCGCGCGCTCTCGATTTTCTTTACGATCCTGTCGCTCGCGTGGATCTACCCCGTGTTCATGATTGCGCTTAATTCTTTTAAGAAAGCGACCGCAATCAGCACCACCACGGCATTCGATCTGCTCACGCCCGAGACGTTCAACGGCCTCGCAAACTACATGCACGCCCTTAACGAGCAGGGCTTTGCCTCGGCATTTATGTACTCGCTCATCATCACGGTCACGTCGGTCGTGCTGATCTTGGTGTGCTGCTCCATGTGCGCTTGGTACGTGGTTCGTGTCAACAACAAGATCTCGAACTTCTTCTATTACCTGTTCGTGTTCTCGATGGTCGTGCCGTTCCAGATGCTCATGTTCACGCTGTCCAATTTGGCGGACCGCATCGGCTTTAACACGCCGTTCAACATCTGCTTTATCTACCTCGGCTTTGGCGCGGGCCTGGCGGTCTTTATGTTCGCCGGTTTTGTAAAGAACATCCCGCTCGAGATCGAGGAGGCGGCCATGATTGATGGCTGCAACCCGGTCCAGGTGTTCTTTAAGATCGTCCTTCCCATCATGAAGCCCACCTATCTTTCGGTCGGCATCCTCGAGACCATGTGGGTCTGGAACGACTATCTGCTGCCCTACCTTACGCTCGACTCCACCAAGTACAAGACCATTCCTATCTTGATCCAGTACTTCCGCGGCGGCTACGGCCACGTCGAGCTCGGCCCCATGATGGCCTGCATCATGATGGTCGTTATCCCCATCGTTATCATGTACATCCTCTGTCAGAAGTACATCATCGACGGCGTGGTGGCAGGTGCCGTCAAGGGCTGATGCCGTAACTGTTTTGCAAGTTTCTGCGGCGCCCCTCAGCGCGGCGCCGCATATCGAAAGGTAGAGACATGGCCGAGATCGTTCTCAAACATGTTCAGAAGGTGTATCCCAACAACGAGTCAAAAAAGAAAGGCTTCTTTGGCAAAAAGAAGAAGACCGAGGAGAAGAAGCACAACCTCAAGGTTACCGAGGACGGTGTGCTCGCTGTAGAGGACTTCAACCTCACCGTTCACGACCAGGAGTTCGTCGTCCTCGTTGGCCCCTCTGGCTGCGGTAAGTCCACGACGATGCGCATGGTCGCCGGCCTGGAGGACATTACCTCGGGCGATGTGCTCATCGACGGCAAGCGTGTCAACGACGTGGCGCCCAAGGACCGCGACATCGCCATGGTGTTCCAGAGCTACGCTCTGTACCCCAATATGACGGTGTACGAGAACATGGCATTTACGCTCGAGCTCAAGAAGGTTCCCAAGGACGAGATCGACCGCAAGGTTCGCTCTGCTGCCGAGATTCTGGGCATTACCGAGTACCTCGACCGTAAGCCCAAGGCGCTCTCCGGCGGCCAGCGCCAGCGTGTCGCTATCGGCCGCGCCATCGTGCGTGACCCCAAGGTCTTCCTGATGGACGAGCCGCTGTCCAACCTGGACGCCAAGCTTCGTAACCAGATGCGTGCCGAGCTCATTAAGCTGCGCCACGAGATCAAGGGCACGTTCATTTATGTTACTCACGACCAGACCGAGGCTATGACCCTCGGTGACCGTATCGTGGTCATGAAGGACGGCGTTGTCCAGCAGATCGCCACGCCGCAGGAGGTCTTCAACCATCCCGCGAACATCTTCGTCGCCGGCTTCATCGGCGTGCCGCAGATGAACTTCTTCGATGCCCAGCTGGTGCGCTCGGGCAACGGCTTTACCGTCAAGACCGAGGATATGAACGTGGCGCTCGCCCCCGAGACTTGCGCTCAGCTTGCCCTCAACTGGGACGGCGGCGACGTGAAGGAGATTACGGCCGGCGTGCGTCCCGAGCAGATCCTGCTTGCCGACAAGGGCGAGGAGGGCGCGCTCCAGGGTACCGTCGAGGTGACCGAGCTCATGGGCTCGACCGAGCATGTCCACGTGACCGCTCCCGACGGCCAGTTTGTCCTGATTATCCCCGTCGTCGACCTCGAGGCCAAGGGCGCGCTCAAGGCTGGCGACACCATCTGGTTCAAGTTCGAGAAGAACGCGACCCACCTCTTCGATAAGGTCTCTGGCAAGAACCTTATCTAGGCCCGGTGCATCCAGGCCCTTCCTTTGGGCGACTGCGGTATTGCCATCCTTTTGCCGCGGTCACATATAAGGCTCCCCTCCCGTCCACTGGGCGAGAGGGGAGCCTTTCTTTGTGTTGGGGCTGTCTGACCGGTCGTTTGTCTCGATCTGTAACGGGTGAGGCTGATTTCGGACGTTAGATGTTACAGATCGAGACGGTTCCGCTGAGCTAACCATTTCATCTAAATCTGTAACACCAAAGGTGAATTTCAGCTGCTAGATGTTACAGATTGAGATAAACCCAAGGGGAGGGGCCGGTATGTCTCAATCTGTAACAGCTGGGGCCGTTTTTACCGAGTAGCTGTTACAGATCGAGATTGTTTGGTCGAGTCGGGTCACAGGGTAGCGTGCGGGCACAAAAAGCGGAGCCGCGTTGCCACGACTCCGCTTTCAAGAGGATGGGTAAAGGAAACGAAATTAGCTCAGGTGCCAAATCTCGTCGTTGTACTGGGAGATGGTGCGGTCGGACGAGAAGGTGCCGGCGTTGGCGATATTGATGAGCGCCTTGCGCATCCAGGCGTCCTGGTCCTCGTAGTCGGCCAGCACGCGCTCCTTGGTCTGGATGTACTCCTCAATGTCGAGCAGGGCCATAAACCAGTCCTTGCCCTTAATGTCGTCGTGCAGGCGCTGCAGGCGCTCGGCATTGCCGGTCGCCATAAAGGCCGGGTTGGTGATGAAGTCCACCAGCAGTTTAATGCCGGGCTTGCGGTAGAGCACACCGGCGTCATAGGTGCCGTTGGCATAGAGCTGCTCGACCTGTTTGGAAGAGGCGCCAAAGGTATAGATGTTCTCGTCGCCCACGAGCTCGGCAATCTCCACGTTGGCACCGTCGAGCGTGCACAGGGTTAGGGCGCCGTTGAGCATGAACTTCATGTTGGAGGTGCCGCTCGCCTCCTTGGAGGCCAGGCTGATCTGCTCGGAGATGTCAGCGGCGGGGATCACGCGCTCGGCGGCGGTGACGTTGTAGTTCTCGATCATGACAACCTGCAGGTAGGGAGCCACGTCGGGGTCGTTTGCAATCCACTGCGACAGCGTCAAGATCAGATGGATGATGTCCTGCGCGATAGTGTAGGCAGGCGCCGCCTTGCCGCCAAAGATGATGGTGACGGGGTGCTTAGTTCTGTTGCCGTTCTTGATATCGAGGTACTTCCAGATGATGTAGAGCGCGAGCATCTGCTGGCGCTTGTACTCGTGGATGCGCTTGACCTGGACGTCGATGATGGCGTTGGAGGGAATGGTCACGCCCTGCTCGAGCGCCATGAACTGGCGCATGATGGCCTTGGCCTCGACCTTGGTGGCGGCCAGGCGCTCAAGAACGTCCTTGTCGTCGGCGAACTTGGCGAGTTTGCTCAGATCGCCGGTGCTGCGCCAGTCGGTGCCGATCACATCGTCGAGCAGGCTGGCGAGCGCGGGGTTGGCCCCATGGATCCAGCGGCGGAAGGTGATGCCGTTGGTCTTGTTGGAGAACTTCTCGGGATAGATTTCGTAGAACGGATGAAGCTCGGTGTCCTCCAGGATCTTGGTGTGGAGGGCGGCTACGCCGTTGATGGAGAAGCCAAAGTGGATGTCCATGTGGGCCATGTGGACGGTATCGTGTTTGTCGATGATGGCGACGCGCGGGTCATCGTGCTCGGCCTTCGCGATCTCATCGAGCTTGATGATAATGTCGGCGATGGCAGGGGAGACCTTCTGTAGGCTGGCGAGCGGCCACTTCTCGAGCGCCTCGGCAAGAATCGTGTGGTTAGTGTAGGCGACCATGGAGCGTACGATGGTCACGGCCTCGTCAAACTCGATGCCATGCTCGGTGGTGAGCAAGCGAATGAGCTCGGGAATGACCATGGTGGGGTGCGTGTCGTTGATCTGGACAACGGCGTAATCGGCCAGATCGTGCAGGTTGCTGCCGCGCTCGACGGCCTCGTCGATCAGGAGCTGGGCGGCGTTGCTCACCATGAAGTACTCCTGATAGATGCGAAGTAGGCGGCCCTGCTCGTCGGAATCGTCGGGGTAGAGGAACAAGGTGAGGTTCTTGGCGATCTCGGTCTTGTCGAAGTCGATGGAACTGCCGGGGACCAGGCCGTCGTCGACGCTCGCCAGGTCGAACAGGCGCAGGCGGTTCTTGGTGGACTGGCCGTAACCGGGCACATCGATGTTGACGAGCTTGGAGGTAACGGCAAAATCGCCGAACTCGACGGTGTAGGAGTGGTCATCGTCGACTAGGATGTCCTGCTCACCGAGCCACTCGTCGGGGACGGCCTTCTGCTGGTTGTCGACAAAGCGCTGACGGAACAGACCGTAGTGATAGTTGAGGCCCACGCCATCGCCGGTCAAGCCCAGCGTGGCGATGGAATCCAGGAAGCATGCGGCCAAGCGGCCCAGGCCGCCGTTGCCGAGTGACGGCTCGACCTCGAATTCCTCGATTTTGTTGAGGTCGTGGCCTGCGGCGGTGAGCTGGTCCTTAACCTCGTCGTAGATGCCGAGGTCGATCATGTTGTTGATGAGCAGCTTGCCGATCAAAAATTCGGCGGAAATGTAATAGAGCTTTTTCTTGCCGTTGTTGAGCGGGCGGGCGGCGGAGCGCTCCTGCACGAGTTTGACCAGTAGCTTGTAAATGCGACGGTCGTCGAGCTGCTCGAGCGAGGTGCCAAAAGACTGCTCGGCGAGTTCCATGAGGTTAATTTGGGGCATGTTTTCTCCTGTGATGGGTTGTTTCATGTCTGCAATTCATAAGAAGCCCGCGCGAGGGGATTGGGGTGGCCTCGCGCGGGAAAAGCAAGCGCGTCCGCACGGTGGGGAGGGGTCGGGCGCGGTAGCTCCTATTGAGGAAGCTCGATTTCGGCTTCCGACGGGATGCGGAAGTAGGTCTCGGTCCAGTCGGTGAGTTTGTGCTCGAGCTCGCGGGTGATGGCGCCGTCGAGCATGCGCCAGGTCCAGTTGCCGCCCAGCGTGGCAGGGGTGTTGATGCGCGCCTCGTTGCCCAAGTTGAGCAGATCCTGCATGGTGTAGATGCACGTGTCGCTCACGCTGGCGGCGATGGTGCGATTGAGTGCATCTGCCATGGGTTCGCCGGCCTGCTGATGGGTGTACAGGGCTGCCTGCTCACGCTGACGCGGGGTGGCCGTTCCCTCAAACCAACCGCGCGCCGTCTCGTTGTCGTGGGTGCCCACATAGGCGACGGTGTTGGCGATGTAGTTATGCGGCAGGTAGTACGAGTTGGTGCCCTCAAAGGCAAACTGCAGGATCTTCATGCCGGGGAAGCCCGAGTTGTCGCGCATGTCGATGACGCCGGGGGTGAGGAAGCCCAGGTCCTCGGCGATGATGGGCAGCGTGCCGAGCTTTTCCTCGAGCGTCTTGAAGAACTTGAGGCCGGGACCCTGCGTCCACGAACCGTAGGACGAATCGGGTGAGGAGAACGGCACCTCCCAATAGGCCTCGAAGCCGCGGAAGTGATCCAGGCGGATGACGTCGTACATGTCGAGGGCGGCGCGAATGCGGCCCTCCCACCAGGAGAAGCCGTCGGACTCCATGGCGTCCCAGTCGTAGATGGGGTTGCCCCAGTACTGGCCGGTGGCCGAGAACTGGTCGGGCGGCGTGCCGGCGACGCTCACCGGATTGCCGGCGGCGTCGATCTTAAAGAGCTCAGGTGTCGCCCACATCTCGACGGAGTCACGCGAGACATAGATGGGCAGGTCGCCGATGATGAGAATGTCGCGCTCGTTGGCATAGGCCTTGAGGCGGCTCCACTGGCGATCGAAAAAGTACTGCGTCATCTGGTGGTAGAGCATATGCGCCGGATGGTCGACGCAGACCTTGGCGGAAGCCTCGCCGCGGGTGCGGAGCTCCGCGGGCCACTCCCAAAACGCCTTGAGACCGCACTCCTCTTTGACGGTCATGAACTCACAGTAGGGGATGAGCCAGTCCTCGTTGGCCTGGATAAAGTCATCGAAATCGGCCGGCTTGTCGGCAGCAAAGCGCTCAGCGGCGCGGTCGAGAATCTGACGGCGGCCGTCAAAGATAGCACCGTAGTCGACATTGCTGGGGTCGGATCCCAGATACACGCCATCGATATCGCGCTGCTCCAGATACCCTGCCTCGATAAGCTCGGCAAAGTCGATAAAGTTGGGGTTGCCTGCGCGGGCCGAGAACGACTGATAGGGCGAATCGCCATAGCTGGTCGTCGTAAGGGGCAGAATCTGCCAGTAATGTTGTTTGCACGAGGCGAGAAAATCGACGAAGTCGTAGGCATTCCAGCCAAAGCCGCCGATTCCGTATGGTCCGGGCAGAGATGAGACGGGCATGAGGACGCCGCTTGCACGCTCCATGAATGCGCTCACCAACCTTCTTGTTGTGGGGTCGGCCTGCCGATGGGTGTGCAGTCCGCCTCCGATGTTCTGATTCGGTACGCCTATTGTAAAACATGTTGTTTAAACATGTACAGGCAAGATAAAAAAGTTGGTCGATTTTCGGCGAATGGTTACATGCCATGAAAAAGCCCCGACCTCACAACGTGAGATCGGGGCAAGAGCGGTATGTAGGTTTTTGCTACTCGGCGTCGGCGAAGCCGTTGGGGTTGTGGCTCTGCCAGTTCCAGCTATCGCGGCACATGTCCGCGATGTCGTACTGGGCCTTCCAGCCCATCATGCGCTCGGCCTTGGAGGCATCGCACCAGTTGGCAGCGATGTCGCCGGCGCGGCGCTCGCGGATCACGTAGGGCAGCTCCTTGCCACAAGCCTTGGAGAAGGCGGCGACGACCTCGAGTACCGAGGTGCCGGTGCCGGTGCCCAGGTTAAAGATCTCGACGCCGGTCTTGCCGTTCATCCAATTAAGGGCGGCAACGTGACCAGAGGCCAGATCGCACACGTGGATGTAGTCGCGCACGCCGGTGCCGTCCGGGGTGGGATAGTCGTTGCCAAAGACATGCACCTTTTCCAGCTTGCCCACGGCCACCTTGGCGATATAGGGCATGAGGTTATTGGGGATGCCGTTGGGGTCCTCGCCGATGAGGCCGGACTTGTGCGCACCAATGGGGTTGAAGTAGCGCAGCAGGGCCACGTTCAGGCTGGGGTCTGCCTTGCACACATCCTGCAGGATGCGCTCGGTGAACACCTTGGTCGTGCCGTAGGGGTTGGTGGTGGCACCGGTGGGGAAGTCCTCGGTGATGGGCACGCTGGCGGGGTCGCCATAGACGGTTGCGGAAGAGCTGAACACGAAGTTGTGGCAGTTGTGATGGCGCATCACGTCCAGAATGACCAGCGTGCAGTTGAGGTTGTTGTAATAGTATTCAATGGGCTTGGAAACACTCTCGCCCACGGCCTTGTAGGCTGCAAACTGGATCACAGCAGTAATGTCCGGGCACTCAGAGAAGATGTGCTCCACATCCTCGTGCTTGGTCATATCTGCCTTGTAAAAGCGGAAGTCCTTGCCGGTGATCTGCTTGATGCGGTCCAGCACCACCGGAGATGCATTATAATAGTTATCTGCCACAACAACGTCGTAGCCAGCGTTCAGCAGTTCGATGCAGGTGTGGCTGCCGATATAACCGGCGCCGCCGGAAACCAAAATTGCCATAGCCTAGTACCTCTCTCACTCATTTACATTACAGTTGATGCCGGCATTCCCCGGCCTTGCCTAAAGAATACCGCTTTTATGGCTCAGAATCAAGGGATGCGTCTTCTATTTAGATGAATTTTTGTTGCATCTTTGTTTTTGAGATTTTGATTTAAAAACGTTTTTTGGCATTTTGTCATGGATAAAAGGCACGGTTTGTGCAAAACATAGAAATGGCGTGTCAGCATCCTCGCCCTCTCAGGCGCTGACGCGCCAGCTCTCCCAAAGGGAGAGCCCTTGGCAAAACCGGGAACTTTGCGTGGACTGCCAAAGGCTCCCACTTTGAGGAAAGACTTCCCCCGGCGCGGGGAGAATCTGTCCC